>NZ_JBQEPA010000004.1:0-328893 GCF_052056495.1 Phyllobacterium sp. 22229 | reverse complement strand
ATATAGTCTGATGGGCTTGTTCTGCTTAAACCTTTTGCAGGCATTGGCGGGCACGCACCCGAAGGACGCACCGTGCGTGGCAGAAACATGGGCATCCGCCTTTGCCACCGTAGCCCAGAGGTGACCTGGCGCCCACACCAGATTATATCGTTTGCCTGGAAGATGGGCAGACGTTCCAATCTCTCAAATGCCATATGAATTGGCCTGAAAGGACTACGGTCAAATAGCTATCCCTACAGCCAGATGGCTGTAGATGAATTGCAGGCTCTTCTTTTTGCTCATCTGACGGCACAATAAAGTCTGGTCGAGCCATGGGTTTCGCGGAGCTTCGCGAGGCAGATGGTTGCAGCTGAGGTGGAGTAACGACGATGGCGGATAACCGCCCCACAACGGAAGGGGTGTTCAGTACGGGCACCAGCCAGAATGCGATTCCCGGTTCCGCCTCGGGACATTTGGCGCTCGTCCCAACGTGGCTTCCCCTGGAGGTTGTGCCAAGCAGTTCAGCTGGCAGCGGCGGCGATGGCATCGCGATTGGCGTCATAAGCAGCACCCCCATGGCTGTCTTCGCGCCTTCAAACGCCGCAATTGCCGGACCGCATGCTGTGGTTGAGGCACTGCAGGGCAACAATGCGTTGATGAATCAGCATTCCACCGAAATAGCTGGTATGGGCGGTAACGGCGGCCTTGGCAACGCTGTGCTCACCGGTGGTGGGGGCGACAATGTCCATCATGCCGGTAGCGGCGGCAACGGGATTTTCTACGGCGGCATGGTAAGTTCGGATGTCGGGAGTTTCGTCCCGGTCAATATTGCCGTAGCCGGCGGACCGGGAGCACACGCTATTGCCGATCAATCGAACAATTCGGCCATGCTGCAGGATGCTACCCAGATCGGTGGGGTCGGCGGCGCTGGCGGCGACCACAATGCAACAATCCATGATTCCCAGGGCGGGTCCGGGTCTGCGCTCACCTACGGCGGCGACCTGTATGCGGGGCATGGCGGCAACGGCTATTTCGTCGGTAGTATGATCGACCTGAACGTTGCCATTTTCTCGCCGATCAATATTGCGGTCGGTGCCGCAGGTGGTTCGGCCGAGGCCCATCAGACCAACAATGCGGTCTTCGACCAGGGCGCCGTTCAAATCGCGGGCATTGGAGGCAATGGCGGTGGTTTCAATCTTAGTTCCGATACGATTTTCACCGGTGATCATGCCGCTGGCGGAGGCGGATCGGGTTTTTCGAACGGCAGCATGGTGGACGTGAATATAGGATATTTCCATCCCATCAACATCGCCGTACCTGCGGGCGGCACGGCCGACGCGCAACAACTTGATCACGTCCTTTACGATCAACATGCGTTGCAAATGGCAGGCATTGGTGGCCATGGGGGCGATGTCTCGCATGCCCATTCGGCGCTGGTAGACGACATTCTCTCGTTCTTGCATGTGTAAGCACATGATTTATCGGACGCGGCGTGGATGGACATGCCCCGGCGAGCAAAGCCCGGCTAATTTCCATTTCAAATACAATGAAACGTCTGCGGCGAGCAGATCGCCGCCAAGAGCCGCGCGGCTATAGCCGATCAGATGTCGTGACGATTCGTCCCCCCTATACAGCCATACCCTCCCCAAAAGAACGTCCCCGAATATCTAGCTAGTTCGCGATGCAAATGGCGGGCACTGTTCCAAGGCGATTATCTTGCTTGGCGATGACATCGCCGGGCACCAGGGCGTGGGAGAAACACCGACAAACGATATAAAGGGAGTATAGTTATGCCTATTCCACAATTATCCGATACGATCCAGCTCAATCATGCCAACGCAGGCGATGCAAATGCCGGCAACGGCGGCGACGGTTATAGCTATGGAGATATCAACTACAATCCCAGTGCGTATGTCGCCAATTCACAGACCGTGTATGGCGCAGATACGGATCTGCACAATGGCGATCACGTTTGGCAAACTGCGGATTGGGGCGCGGGGCCTGGTGGCCATGGCGGCGCAGCTGAAGCTGAGAACGGGACCCTTTCGTCCATCACGAACAATGGTGCAGGCGGCGCTGGCGGCGCTTCCACCTCGAATGGGAGTGAGACGAACGGCAGTGGCGGTGACGTAGCAGCAGTTTCTGCAGCAACGACTGCTACCCAGAACACCCAATTCTTTGCAGATCAGCATGCCACTATTCTCGCCGGCGTCGGCGGCAATGGCGGTAACGGCAATATTGCACGCGGTGGCGATATCTCGGCTGCAGTGGTTCACACCGATCCCACAACGACGACTCAGTCCGTATCAAATACGCTCGATCATTTCGACCACAGCCACGTCGATCTCGATCTGAGCCATTTGATCTGACGCTTCCGGCCCGTGAGGAACGTCGGGTCCAAACCGACGATCCTCATCGGCGGCCAGGTGTTTGCCTTGTCAGTACCGCGAAAACCGAGATCTGATAATGACAACGAATATCATACAATCCGAGCGCCAACCGACGCATCTGGTCGTAGCCCTTCGAGCCTGCGCAGGCGCTTTTGGCTTGGTTTTCATTTACAGTTGCGGTTACAATATCTTTCTACTCGCACCGTCGATCTATCTTCTCCAGATCTATGACCGCGTCCTGTCGAGCAGGAGCACCGACACGCTGCTGATGTTGACGCTTGTCATCGCAGTTGCCGTCGTTGTCGGCTCGGTGCTCGATATCGTGCGCCGCGCGGCGCTTACCCGTATTGGCAGTTGGCTCGATCATCGATTGCGGCCAGTTGTCCTGACCGCGGCGTTCGAATATGCAGCAAGGGTCAATACGAGTGTTGCCGCCGATTGCTATCGGGATCTCGCTTCGCTGCGCCAATTTCTCGATTCCCCTGCGAGCTCGCTGCTTTTCGACATACCGTGGGCGCCGGTCTTCCTGCTTCTGCTTTTTCTCGTTCACCCTCTGCTTGGAGCAATTGGCCTCCTGAGCGCGCTTATACTGCTGTTTCTGGCTGTTCTGACCGAGCTTGCGACACGTGAACCGCTTACCCATGCAAGTGCAGCACTGGCGCGGAGCTATTCCCGGTTTGGAACGGCGCTGAAATACATCCAAGTGGTCCGGGCAATGGGCATGCAGGATGGTGCCGCGCAGATCGTCTACCGCGATGCGGAGTTTGCGCGGATGGCACAGGACAACGCGATGCACCGGACCGAGATCATCCTTGGCTTCTCGAAATCCATCCGCACGCTGACGCAAATTCTGGTGATGGGTGCCGCCACGTGGCTGGTGCTTGCCGACGGCAGCAGCCCTGGCATTATTTTCGTCGCCAGCCTGGTGCTGGGCCGTGGGCTCACTCCGATCGAGGGGGCAATCGGCGCTTGGCGTTCCTTCGCTTACGCGCGCAGCGCTTTCAACCGTCTCAACAGGATGCTGATTGCCGTCGCATCGGATGCCGGGTCGCGCATGGTACCGGTGCCTGAATCCAGCAGCCTCGTGCTTCAGAATGTGAGCTTCGCCATGCCGTACGCCGACCGGCACATATTGAATGATGTTTCATTGCGCCTCGCGCCTGGTGATTGCGTAGCGCTTATCGGTTCGTCAGGGTCCGGCAAATCGACGCTTGGACGGGTCATGGCCGGCGTCCTGCAACCGACGAGCGGAAGCGCTCTGCTTGGCGGCGTGGATATATCCGCCCTACGTCTTTGCGGAGGCACACGCCATATCGGATACCTGCCGCAGGACATCGAGTTGTTCGGCGGCGCAATCAAGGATGTGATCGGCCGGCTTGATGGCGCCGATTCCACCAAGGCAGTCGACGCAGCCAAACTCGTCGGTCTGCATGAAGCCATCATGCGCCTCCCGCAGGGCTACGAGACCGACATCGGCGAAGGCGGCAGTTTGCTCCTGCGTGCACAGCGACAGCAGCTGGGGCTGGCAAGGGCGGCTTACGGCAATCCAGCCCTTGTCGTGCTTGATGATCCAAACTCAAGTCTGGACTATGACGGCGAGCGTGTTCTGTTCAATGCGATTCAGCGCATGAGAGCCAAGCGGATGACGGTTGTCATTATCACGCACCGGTTGGGCGTTCTTCCAGTCACCAACAAAATTGCGATCATGCGGAACGGCAGCATCGATGCTTTCGGAGACAGTGACGAAATTTACGACGCCTATCTTCAACCGCCAGCACGAACAGGGACATAGGAGGCAGCAAAATGGCCCTCGTTCAATTCGACATGCCGCTCAAGTTTTCAGGTGTGTTTAATACTTTGCGCCACGCCGTGGTAAAGCCGGGTCAAACGAAGAAGCACTTTGTCTATGTGCCGGTTGTTGGACCAATCAACGGAGCGCTAGCTCCTGCTTCCCCAATGCCGAGGCTTCGAAACGTTGCCTTGTTAGGCAATCTGTTGATCGGCGTCTTCATTATTGGCCTAGGCACCTGGTCGGTCCTTGCGCCACTCAAAAGCGCGGCAATCGCCGCAGGCGTTGTCGAGCCTGAAACAAGCCGCAAGGTCATCCAACATCTGGAAGGGGGTATCGTGCGGCAAATCCTCATCAAGAACGGCGATACCGTGAAAGCCGGCCAGCTCCTCTTCCAGCTAGACGACACGAAATCACGGTCGGAGCGCGACAGTCTCCAGGGACAGCTCTGGGATGCCAAGGCAAGTCAGGCGCGCCTGAGTGCGGAACAGAGGGGTAGCGAGCGAGTTGCCTATAGTGCGGATCTCGAAACCCTCAGAGTGACCAATCCGGCAATCGAGGGCATTCTTGACGGACAACAGCACATCTTCGAGACGCGCCGGCTGGTGATGAAATCCGAGATCGCCATCACACAGAAGAAAATGGATCAGGTGCAGGAGGAAATTTCCGGTCTCATGGCGCAGAAGGCTGCGCTGACGCAGAGGGTGGAAATCGCACGGCAGGAGCTCGATGCCGTCGGCCCTTTGGCGGCCAAGGGGCTTGAACGAAAGACCGGGCTGCTTGTTCTGGAGAGGGAAATAGCGGATCTCGACGGTCAGCTCGGGGAAGTCGTCGCCCAGATATCGCGCGCATACCAGGTCATCAGCGAAAGCCAAGCCTATCTTGTGAAAATCGAAAGTGACCGGTTAAACGAAGTCGCTCAAGGCATGCGCGACGCTGAAGGCCAGATATTGCAACTGAGCGAAAGACTACGGGCAATAGACGATCAGCTCGCGCGGACTGAAATCAGAGCGCCCGAGGATGGGGTGGTCATTGATCTGCGTATTCACACTGCCGGCGGCATTATTGGTGCGGGCGAGCCGCTCGTCGATCTCGTACCACGTAACGGCAATCTTGTTGTGTCAGCACATGTGCGGCCAGAAGATATCAATCGCGTCCATTCAGGGCTTGAGGCGCAGATTCATCTGCTTCCCTACAACCAACGTCGCGTACCATTATTGAAAGGTATGGTCGAATACGTCTCTGCCGATCGCCTCGTTGATAAGCAAAGCGGCCAACCCTACTACGCCGCAACAATCCGCGTGACCGACGAACGGCTGGCAAAAATACACGATGTCACGCTGATTCCGGGCATGCCTGCACAGGCGCTGATCGAAACCGGGGAGAGCAGTGTGGCATTTTATGCCGTCAGGCCGCTCCTCGACAGTTTCACCCGCGCGTTTCGCGAAGATTGACGCGACACAGGCGATCCATTCCGGCAAGGGCATCGCCTGTCATATTCGGGACTGTGTTTTTGCCAGTTGGCCGCTGTCGTCATGCAAAGCAATGCATGAGTCATTGCACGGAAATGTCTGACGTTGCTTTTTGCCCGAGCCGGGCGACCACTTCGGTCCTATTCTGCACCTGCAGTTTTCGCATGATGTGCTGCAAATGCATTTTCACTGTATGATCCGAAAGATTCAGCTTGCACGCTATGACCTTATTGGGATGTCCGCATTGCAGTTCCGCAAGAACATCCGCTTCGCGTGGGGTGAAGTCCGCAATTGACATGAAATGTGTATTGTTCTCGATTATTTTGTGCGGCGTATTCTGGGGTTTGCTTCGCATTGCTGAAGCGTTCGGGTGTGCGACGAATGGATGGGGATAGAAAACACCACCGGCAAGGATGAGTCTCATCCCCGCAAGCGCGATATCGATCGGAATTGAGGTTGTGAAGTAGCCGCGTATACCCATCTCAAGTGCCTGAGAGGCCGCCAAGACATCGTCCGTGTTGGAGAGAAGGGCGATCGAAGCCTCAGGAAATGTGTGTCGAATGAAATCAAGATCGTGGCACAGACTGGCGCTCGCGAGAGTTCTTCCAGCCATGTCCAGCGCAATGAGATGCACATCCATTCCGAGGGCACTATCGAGAGTCTCGACAGAGACCATATCGATCAGATCCCAACCTGCAAGCTCGTGCTGGAGAAGCCGGATGATCGTTGTACGCACGAGTGTATGCGGTTCTATGATGATTGCGGCCGGCGCATTGTGTGCCTTGCGGCGTTTCGCATCTTGACCGATGGACACCTGTTGCTCCCTGTTTGGATGTATTCCAATTCGTTTTAACAACCCATATTATTCCGGTTCTTTCTTCATGTCATGATTAGAGGGGGATTAACGCCCACGTGACATCCGCATACATCGATTGGGTTACATACGCCTTCCATTTCCTGCCGATCCACAGATCCGACCGCCTGTTCCAGGCAGCCAATCCGAAGTCGGGCGCCTTGAAACCTAAATGATGTTCATGAGGTTTTCATATTCCTGCTCTGCCACGCCATAGTAACCCCCGGCGTCTTCGATCAAGCCAACGCGATTGAGAACGGTTGTCTTTCCGCGGGACGAACGAATGTAACCTTTGCCTTCCAGGACATGGAGTGTTTCCGTGACCCGCGGCCGGCGCACGCCAAGCATGACCGACATGAATTCGTGCGTCAGAGAGAGGTCATTTCCATTTGTGCGATCATGCACCATCAGGAGCCACCGGGCCAACGAGCATCTGAACTAGGAGCCAATTGATGGCGTTGGCCGATATGTGCGGCGCTGTAGCACGATCAATCGGTGCGATTCACAAGGGCGAGCAGTGTCACATCACCCGGATGACCGGCTATTACCACAGTGCCTTATAGACGCTGAAGCATTCATGCATGCCAATGTGGGCAATAAAATCGCTCTTTCAGACATTGCCGGTGCCGTGGGTTGCAGCGAACAAGCTCTACTTCGGATGTTTCAAGAGTATCGGGAGATGGATCCCTTGGCCATTCTTTCAGTGCTGCGGGATTGAAAGAATCTTGAAGTTCCAGCCGTTATTGCACAAAGCGACATCCCGGTGGTCAGATTTTCAAATCGCCGCGGCGGTCCTTTGTTTCATTCGCTGATCCACGGCTAGGCTTGAACGTCAACCGTACCCATCATACCAAGCTGTTCGTGCTCAAGGATGTGGCAATGATACATGCGCGGTCCCGGTAGATCCTGACGCAACAGTATCCGGACCGTCTCGCCGGCCACAACGTTCACCGTATCCTTCCACGCGCGATAGGATGGCGTGGTAACCTTCCCGTCCTTCTCGTGCTCTACCACTTGAAACTGCGTTCCATGCACATGGAACGGATGATCCATATCCGCCTCGTTAATGACTTCCCAAAGCTCGACTTGCCCGGCTTTCGAGACTTCGTCTATGCGGTCCATATCGAAACTGGCACCGTTGATCAGGAACTTCATCCCCATGCTGTCGGAAGGCATGGACATGGTGGCGTGATCCATGCCTTGCATCGACATGCTGCCATGGTTCATTCCACCCATGGTTTCCGTCAGTACAAACCGGCGTGTGACGACCGGCTTCCCAAGAGATTCGATGGCGCGCAGCTTCGCCGGTAGGGGCGGCGTCGCGGCCGCCGGCTCGTCGGATACGTTCGCGGTCAGTAGGATCTTGCCAGCCTCGTCGGGCTTGCCCGGCCCCATCCAACCGCGCTCATACTCGAGCGTAATGAGCTTGGCCGCTCCCGGCTTGTCGAAGGAGACGATCAGATCAACGCGTTCGGCCGGCGTGAGCAGCAGCTCATCGATGGCGATGGGCGCTTCGATCAGGCCGCCGTCCGTTCCGATGAGGGTCATGCTGGCATTCTCGAACTTGAGCCGCAGGAATCGCGCATTCGTCACGTTGTAGAGACGCAGACGGCGCTTTTCGCCAAGTGCCACAGCCATCTGCGGGTTCTTCTGGCCATTGACGAGCAGATGATCGCCAACACGGCCATTCATAAAATCGGTCATTGTGCTTTCCGGTATCGTCCCGTCGGGGGCGATCCTGAGATCGGTGAGCATGAGGACCGTGTCGCCGTATTCCGCCGGGATGGGATCGTCTTTCGGTTTGACCAGAAAGATACCGGCGAGCCCGCGATAGACCTGCTCGGCGGTCAGACCATGGGGATGCGGATGAAACCAGTAAGATGCCGCGCTGCCTTCCGGCAGTTCAAACGCGTAGACGCGCTCGCCGCCTGAAACTACGGGGTCAGCCGGATTGCCATCCTGGTCGGCTGGCACGGGCATGCCATGCCAATGGATCGTTGTCGGTTGGCCGGGAATCCCGTTCCTGAAGCTGATCTCGACTCTGTCGCCCTCATGCGCCTCGATCACGGGATTGGTGCCGTTATAGAGAAGCACTGGCGTATCGATTCCTTCGGCGAACCGTACGACACCTGGTTCTGCTGCCAACTCTGCTTTGAATATGCCGGGTACGGCCGACTGGTTGGACAGGCGTGGCAACGCCTGAAGCGGCTGCCCCTCCGGCAAAACGGGAAGGGTGCTCGTCACGGGCATGGTGTGATTGCCATGGCCGCTCATGCGGCCCATATCGTGTTTCATCTGGGCTGCCGCAGGCCCGGCAACGACGAGGCCTGTAAGACTCGCTAGAAAAGTCCGCCGATGCATTGATCGTCTCCTTTCAGTCGTTTGACAGTGAGCGGCAAGGCCGCACAACTGGTCTTGAGTTTCGTTTTCTTCGCCAACGGCGGTTCCTGGAATCCGCGCGTCCGGTTGCTGCTTGCAGCGGTCCGCGCGCTAAGGCGTCATCATGTCAGCTCATGGTCGCCGGATAACCGGCTTCTTCGAGAACCCCTTGAAGGGCCGCTGGGGTAGCGGTCGTCTCGACCTTGACCATGCCTGTTGCCGGATTGGTCTCGATTCTGGCGTTGGGATCGACTGACTGGATCACCTTGGTCACGGATTTGGCGCAGCCGCCGCAGGTCATGTTTTCGATTTTAAGTTCCATGAGAATTCTCCTTGGTTTGGCCTCATGCGTTCAAAGGTGGGGCTTCCAACCGTGGTAAGGTCAAGGGGTGTGAAAAAGGAAAATTTGCTATTGACCTTCCCATGGTTGGAAGCCCCACCTTCCCTCCGAACTTCAATTTCGGAACGATAAAGGAGGCGGCTATGAATGCTCCCGTTCGAACAACAGACCTATCTGCAACGATATCGCTATCCATCGAGGGTATGACCTGCGCATCCTGCGTCGGGCGCGTTGAACGCGCGCTGAAGGTGATTCCCGGCGTAACGGAAGCGGCCGTCAATCTGGCGACAGAGCGCGCCACGATCCGCGGAACCACCGATACGGCTACGCTGATTGCAGCGATCGAACACGCCGGTTATGAGGCAAAGGTGGTCGGCGCAGCTGCAAATGATGGCGGTCTGGATGAGAATGCAGGGCGCGCAGAGAAGAAGGAAACGGAGCGTCGCGGACTGACCCGCGACTTCACTATCGCGGCGGTGCTTACCGCGCCGATTTTTCTCATCGAGATGGGATCGCACCTTATTCCTGGCGTGCATGGCCTCATCGAATCGACGATTGGCATGCAGTGGAGCTGGTACATCCAGTTCGCACTGACAACACTTGTGCTCTTTATTCCGGGCATTCGTTTTTATAACAAGGGGCTCCCGGCGCTTTGGCGTCTCGCCCCCGACATGAACTCGCTTGTGGCCGTCGGTTCGCTTGCGGCCTATGGGTATTCGTTGGTCGCGACCTTCGCACCCGGCTTTCTTCCGCCCGCGGCCATCAACGTCTATTTTGAAGCCGCCGCGGTTATCGTGACGCTTATTCTGCTCGGCCGCCTGCTCGAGGCCCGTGCCAAGGGCCGGACATCCGAAGCGATCAAGCGCCTGGCTGGCCTTCAGGCTAAGACGGCGCGTATCCGCAGGGGCGGCCAGACGGTCGATCTGCCTGTCGGCCTGGTCATTTCCGGCGATATCGTCGAGGTTCGCCCCGGCGAACGCCTGCCTGTCGACGGCGAGGTGGTCGAAGGCGCCAGCTATGTGGACGAGTCGATGGTTACCGGCGAGCCAATCCCGGTTTCAAAGTCCGTGGGCGGTGCGGTCGTCGGCGGCACAGTCAACCAGAAGGGCGCGTTCGCGTTCCGCGCGACCGCTGTCGGCGGCAATACGGTGCTTTCGCAGATCATCCGCATGGTCGAAGAAGCTCAAGGTTCCAAACTGCCAATCCAAGCGCTGGTCGACAAGGTCACCATGTGGTTCGTACCGGCTGTCTTCGCCGTAGCGGCGCTGACCTTTGCGACCTGGCTCGTCTTCGGCCCGTCGCCCGCGCTCACCTTCGCGCTGGTCAACGCCGTTGCCGTCCTGATCATCGCTTGCCCGTGTGCCATGGGCCTGGCAACGCCGACCTCGATCATGGTGGGCACCGGCCGTGGCGCCGAACTCGGCGTGCTCTTCCGCAAGGGTGAAGCGCTCCAGTTGCTGAAGGACGCCAAGATCGTGGCGCTCGACAAAACCGGCACTCTGACCGAGGGCAAGCCGGTGCTGACCGATCTGGAACTGTCCGTTGGCTTCGTCCGTCCCAATGTCCTGGGTCTTATCGCAGCTGTCGAGGCCAGATCGGAACATCCGATTGCCGGTGCGATCGTGGAAGCGGCGGCCGGGGAGGGCATCGCTCTGCCGGCCGTGTCGGACTTCGAATCGGTGACGGGCTTCGGCGTCAAGGCCAAGGTCGACGGCAAACGCGTTGAGATCGGTGCAGACCGCTACATGGCCGAACTGGGCTATGACGTGGCAGCGTTGTCCAACGTTGCCGAGCGTCTGGGCAACGAAGGCAAGTCGCCCCTATACGCCGCAATCGACGGCGTGCTCGCGGCAATCATCGCCGTGGCTGACCCGATCAAAGACACGACGCCTGCGGCAATCAGAGCTCTGCATGCACTCGGCCTGAAGGTTGCGATGATCACGGGCGACAATGCCCGCACGGCCGGAGCCATAGCGGCTCGTCTGGAGATTGACGAGGTGGTGGCGGAAGTGCTGCCGGACGGCAAGGTCGATGCGGTTCGCCGTCTCAGGGCCAAGTATGGCAAGCTTGCCTTTGTGGGCGATGGCATTAACGACGCCCCGGCGCTGGCGGAGGCGGATGTGGGTCTCGCCATCGGGACAGGTACGGACATCGCAATTGAGGCGGCGGATGTCGTTCTCATGTCGGGCAGCCTGCGGGGCATAGCAAACGCGATCGCTCTGTCAAAGGCGACGATCGGCAATATCCGGCAGAACCTGTTCTGGGCGTTTGCCTATAACACCGCTCTGGTCCCCGTCGCGGCGGGCCTTCTCTACCCGGCCTACGGCATCCTCTTGTCGCCAGTCTTTGCCGCGGGCGCCATGGCCTTGTCGAGTGTGTTCGTGCTCGGCAATGCGCTGCGATTGCGCCGGTTCAAAGTGGCGAAGTGACAAGCCGCAACAGCCGGCCCTATATCCGAGGCGGCTGTTGCACCGTTTCAAGGAGATTATTGATGAACATTGGACAGGCATCTAAAGCATCGGGCGTTTCGGCTAAGATGATCCGTTACTACGAGCAGACCGGCCTCATTCCGGCTGCAGACCGGAAATCTTCCGGCTACCGCGATTACTCGGACACCGATGTCCATATGCTGCGCTTCATCCGGCGCGCACGCGATCTTGGCTTTTCGGTTGCCGATATCAGCGATCTTCTTGGCCTGTGGCGTGACGACACCCGGCGGAGCGCCGAAGTCAAGCAGCTGGCGCAAGGCCACATTGACGAACTGGAAAGGAAGATCAAGGGTCTTCAGGACATGGCCCATACGCTCACCGAGCTCGTCAACGCCTGCCATGGTGACCATCGCCCCCACTGCCCAATCCTGCAAAGCCTCGAAACTGATCGGAAGGATGAGGATTTGTCTGTCCAGTCCCGCCGCGGTGCAGTCGCGCGCCGGTTGCAATGAGGGCCGGCCAGAGCGACTTTAGCAGAGCGCAGCATCAGTCGCATGGCTTTCGGCCAAGCAACCGCGGACACTATTGTCTTGGAAACACGAATTCGACGCGCCGGTTCAGTGCTCGCCCGTCTGGATTGTCGTCGCCGTTTTCAAGGGTGTTGGGTGCCACGGGACGGCTGTCCCCAAAAGCCTTGACCGATAGGCGCGTCCTTTCGGCTCCGCGTGCCATCAACCATTCGGCTACGGCTTGCGCCCGCCGAAGGGACAGATTCTTGTTGTAACGGGCAGAGCCTTTGGCGTCGGTATGACCCTCAATGACGATGGAGCCGGTGGAAACCGATTTGACCAAACGCGCAATATCGTCGAGCGTCGATTCCGCAGCCGGCCGGACACTGGCTTTGTCGAAATCGAATAGGATATCGCCCGTCATTGACACCCTGACGGTCTGCTTGTCCTGTCGTACTGAAAGACCGCTGTGTTGGGCGGCAAGCCCATCGGCCTTGGCAGACAAATCCGATATGGCGCTATCCAGATCAGAAGGGAGGCCCTTCAGCTCCAGGATGGTGGCTTTAAGGCCGCGGACGTCGCGGTTGTAGACCAGATCCTGCGCGAAGGACCAGTTTACTCCCGCCACCATCATCACCGCTGCAAGGCCGAACCGGCTGACTCCAGGCATGACTATCGGTCAGTGATTTTGATTGCGTCGAGTGTCTCGACTCCAGGTATCGTCAACGACACCTCAGTCACCTCCTTCGGCGGGGCGGGAAATCTGCCATGCCAGGAGCCTGCAATCGGTGAACCTTTGGTGGTCTTTATAACCAGATATGGATCGGTCAATGGCTTGTCGTTGCTGTCCGTCAGCAAAAGGTGTTTCTTGTTGCCGGCAAGAAGGTAGAAACTGTTTTCGTAGTCGGTCTTGCTGATCGAATCGTAAATCCGCTCCAATTTGTCCGGGACGACAGGTTTGAAGCGCAACTTGATGGTGAGGATATCGTCTTTGCGAACCGCCTCGACCACCTGTGCCTCTGCATTGCCACCATTGGTCAATCCCACAGCCAGAGGTGTAGCCGGGGCGGTCTCCGTTTGGGTCTGGGCAGAAACTGTGTTGGAAAATCCTGCGATCACCAGCGCGGCAACAAGCGCGCAAAAGGCAGTGGCGGTTTTAGTCTGGCGCACAATATGAATCCTCTTTGTTTCAGATGCATGGGCCGTCCATATTGCACGCGAAACGAACGGACATATGCCCGCTTCCGAGATTGCAATACTGCGGTTCTACTGTTCAGATGGTTCTCCCGGGAAAGACCGAAACTGAGACGGCAAAATGATGCCTGTGCCCTAAGGGCTGTCGGTTGCGACTCTGAGCAGTTTCGGTTCTCGATACGGTCCCGTCAACCCTTGAGATGCAATTTTCCAGCGAGACGGCAGAGCAACCGAGCATTCCCGCGCATAAATGGGCAGATGGATACCGCTCGTTTGGCGAGCCGTGCCGCATTTGCAACCTTATTCCGTTTTGGAATAAGCAGTCTGAAATTGCATTAGCCAACTCCCAAATTTACCGACTATAAAATTTGCGACCGCGGAAAAACAAAAAATCGCGGCAAAGGGACATGATGATGTTTGAGGGGGACGGATGGATACGGAAATCCTGCCGAACAAGGAATTTCGTCTGGTTGTCAGCACGACACATGAACTTTCCGTTTTAGAATACGGTAATCCTGAGGGCATCCCAGCAGTGTTCCTGCATGGCGGGCCGGGCGCCGGTGTGTCGGCAAAACAGATCGCAAGCTTCGATCTTGCTGCCTATCGCGTCGTCACTTTCGATCAGCGCGGCGCGGGACGTTCGACACCAACAGCAGAGATTTCCGAAAATACCACGCAGCACCTGATTGCCGACATGGAACGGATACGCGAGGTTCTTGGCATCGAGCAGTGGCTGGTTGCAGGCGGTTCCTGGGGATCGTGTCTCGCGCTCGCCTATGGCATTGCTTTTCCGCAGCGATGCCTTGGATTTCGGCTGCATGGCATTTTCCTGGCGGACCAGGATGACATCGACTGGTGGTTTCACGGCTGCAGGGCCATTTTTCCAGATCATTGGCAGGAATTCGCTGAATTCATCCCTCCCGAGGAACGCGGCACTCTTCTGAAGGCCTATTATGCACGGCTGACCTGCGGTGATCAGGCTGTTGAGCTCGCTGCCGCCAAGGCCCTGCGTGGCTTTTCAGCCCGTACCCAGACATTCGAACCAAGCCTTGATCATGTAAGACAGCTATTGCATCCGGATGCGGCCTTGGCTGTTTCGCGGATTTTCACCCATTATTGCATGAATCGGGCGTTCTTGCCGGAAGGCCACCTGCTGGAAAACATCGATCTCATCCGTCATCTGCCAGCGGAAATCGTGCAAGCGCGGTACGACACCGTAACGCCGATGGCGACGGCGTGGAAGCTGAGGAATGCCTGGCCGGAAGCCGCCTTCACGATTGTCACCCTTTCCAATCATCAATCGACGGTTGGGCCCATGGCGAAAGAACTCGAAGCAGCCTCCCGGCGGTTGGCAACTGCGATCAAATTTGCCGCACCGGCCGCCGCCGCTGGTTAATCCCATTGACGAAAGACAGATATGACGATGCTCGACGCACTGCAAACTGATCCCGCGCTTTCGATGTCACACTACATTGATATCAGCAAAGCGGTAAAACCCGCCGTTTCGCCCGATGGCGAGCTGCTGGCTTATTTGAGTGACGAAAGCGGTACGCTGCAGGTCTGGGTGCGTCCACTGGCGGGCGGTCCAGCCCGTCAGTTGACCACCCTGTCAGAACCGGTTGGTAATCTTGCCTTCAACCCAAAGAGCCGCGACCTCCTGATCACAACGGATTGGGGAGGCGACGAGCGTCATCAGCTCTGGCTGATCGAAAATGCCAAGGAAGAGCCACGCCTCCTGACGACCGACACGACCGTTGTTCATGGCTGGGGATGCTGGTCGCCTGATGGCTTGCAGATTGCCTATTCGGCCAATTATCGCGACCGCGCGCATATGGATCTCTACGTGATGACGATCGCAACGGGCGCGGTGAAATGCGTCCATCAAGGCGAGGGATGGCGCACACCTTTTGCCTTTTCTCCCGACGGGGCGTTCCTTCTGGTCAATGATTGCCAGAGGGCGATGATGGATCAAGATTTCTGCAGACTCGATCTTGCCACGGGCACCTATGAAAATATCCTACCCCATATGGGGCGGGCGCGTTACCTCGCACCCAAATTCTTCAAGGATAATTCCGGTATTCTCATGATCTCCGATCAGGAGAGAGAATATCTCTCACTGATGGTAAAGCTGTTCGAGGCTGATACCCTCGTGGAACTTGCAGCCTTTGCAGAGCAGGATATCGAGGCACTGGCGATAGCGCCCGATCAAGCCAGGATCGCGCTCATCGTCAATCGCCAGGGATGGAATGATCTGGTCGTCATCGACCGTTCCGGAAATATCCTGAAGCAGCTCGCAACCCCCATGCCTTGCGTGATTGGTTCCGTTGCTTGGACACCCGATGGCACGGCGCTCGTCATGCCAATCGAGGGTGGGGCCACGTCAGGCGATATATGGCGCTGCGATGTTGAGACCGGCACGTTCACGCGGCTGACGGATGTGCCCAAAGCCGCTGCCGGATTGCCGGACTTTATCGAGCCGACCGTGACCAGTGTCGCGGGCTTCGATGGGCTCGACATTCCTTATTTCGTCTATCTGCCGAAAGTTGCGGCGGGACCGGACGGCTATCCGGTCATGATCATCGTCCATGGCGGGCCCGAGGCGCAGTGGAAGCCGGATTTTCGCGCTGACATTCAATACATGCTGGCCAAGGGAATCATGGTGGTGGCGCCGAATGTTCGCGGCAGCACCGGCTATGGCCGCCGCTATCAGCATCTGGATGACCGGGAACTGCGCATGGACAGCGTTGCGGATCTCAAAGCCGTGCGCATCGCCGTGGGCGCCCGGCCAGACGTGGATGAAAGCCGCGTCGGGGTGTTCGGCCGCTCCTATGGCGGGTTTATGGTGTTGTCAGCCTTGACCGAATATCCGGATTTGTGGCGCTTGGGCGTGGAATATTACGGAATCGCCAATTTTCTGACCTTGCTGCAGACGACTGGGCCGTGGCGCAAGCAACTGCGCGCTGCCGAATATGGCGATGCGGAAACCATGCGCGACCAGCTGGAGCGCTATTCGCCCATCCACCGGATTGATGCCATCAAAGCGCCGTTGATGATTGCGCACGGCTTGGAAGATCCGCGCGTGACGCCATGCGAGAGCGAGATGGTTTATTCCTGCCTGCGCGGCCTGGGTAAGCCGGTGGAATATCTGCGCGTTCCGCATGAAGGGCATGGCTTTGCCCGTATCGAAAACCGTCGTCGCGTCTTTGGCGCTCTGGCCCGCTTCATCGCCGAGAATCTTTGAACTGAACAATCTGGGAGTGACACCATGAAAAATGGTGATGTGATATGGGATCTGGTCGACTGCAAAAGGAGCGCGTTTGAGGCTCTGAGTGACCGTGTCTGGGCAATGCCCGAGATAGCCTATACCGAGTACAAGTCCTGTGCTGAACATACATCCATGCTGCGCGCGCAAGGATTCAACATTACCGAATGCGTTGCCGGCATTCCAACAGCGGTGATGGGTGAAGCGGGCGAGGGCGGGCCGGTCATCGCGATTCTGGGCGAATATGACGCGCTGCCGGGCCTCAGTCAGGAGGCTGGGATTGCCGAGCCGCGCCCGATCCCAGGCACAGGGCATGGTCATGGCTGTGGTCACAATATGCTTGGTTCGGCTGCTCTTCTTGCAGCTACTGCCGTCAAGGATTGGCTGGAGACAACAGGCGCACGCGGCCGCGTGCGCTATTATGGCTGTCCAGCGGAGGAAGGGGGCGCGGCAAAGGCGTTCATGGTGCGTGCAGGGGCTTTCGATGATGTCGATATTGCCATTTCATGGCATCCGGCATCGTTCACCCAAGTGGACGATGCGCAATCGCTTGCCAATACGCGGATGGATTTTGAGTTTACCGGCCGGGCCTCTCACGCCGCCGCCGCACCGCATCTAGGGCGCTCCGCCCTCGATGCGGCGGAACTGATGAATGTCGGCGTCAATTACCTGCGGGAGCATGTGCCTGCCGATTGCCGGATGCATTACGCCTATCTCAATGCCGGCGGCATCGCTCCCAACGTCGTGCAGGCCAAGACCAAGATCCGTTATGCGATCCGCGCCACCGATTTGCCGGGCATGTTCGCACTCAATGAACGGGTGAAGAAGGTAGCGCAGGGCGCGGCCATGATGACCGAAACCACGGTCGATATTTCGATCATGAGTGCGGTGTCGAACCTGCTGGGCAATACACCGCTTGAAACCATCATGCAGTCCAATATGGAACGGTTGGGCGGTGTGCCGTTTGATGATGCGGACCGGGCGTTTGCCGCAAAAATCCAGGCTACGCTATCGCGGGAAGACATCGAAACCGACTATCAGCGTGTTGGCCAGCCGCTCGCGGACAATGCGCCGCTTTGCGACTATGTGCTGCCGCGCGAGCAGAAAGGCGTGCCGATGATCGGTTCGACCGATCTGGGCGATGTCAGCTGGGCGGTGCCTACCGTCCAGGCACGTGTGGCCACCCATGCCATCGGTTCGCCGGGTCACTCCTGGCAGATCACGGCGCAGGGCAAAATGCCTGCTGCGCACAAGGGGATGGTCTACGCCGCCAAGGTCATGGCCGGAACCGCGTTGGATGTCTTGCGAGACGAAGCCCTGTTGAAAGAGGCCAAGGCTGATCATCAGGCACGCCTCGCGAAAACACCCTATACCTGCCCAATCCCACCGGAGGTTAACCCGCCGCTCCAACCGCGCCCGGCGGAGTAATCCGGTCTGGCACCGTGTCGGCGAGGACGCTGTGCCCTCCAAGCTACATGAAAATCATAAAAGGGGACGAACATGAGCGATTTGAAGACCAGAACAATTTTGCGCCGCAGCACGGCGCTTATCCTTGTTGCAGGCCTGGCAGGTATCAGTTTTGCCGCAGAAGCGGCATCGCCACCCAATACGCTGGCAATGGCCTGGAATATCGATGCCATCAGCACGTTTGATCCGGCGCAGATCGGCGAAGCGGCCACCAATGAGATCATCCAGAATATCTGCGATCCACTCGTCGATTTCGATCCCGCCGATGAAACCAAGCTTGTGCCCAAGCTGGCAAAAAGCTGGGACGTTTCCCAGGATGGGCTGCAGATCACTTTCCACATGCGTGACGATCTGGCGTTTCCGTCCGGCGAAAAGGCAACCGCAGGAGACATGGCGTGGTCGCTGCGCCGTGTTGTCAAACTTGGCTTTGGCAACGCCGCGACGCTGACTGAATATGGTTTCACCAAGGATAATGCAGACCAGAGCATCACAGCCCCGGACGACAAGACGCTGGTGTTCAGGCTTGATAAGCCCTATCCGGCCAACCTCATTCTGGCCGCCATTGCCGCCAATCGTGTTGCCGCACTGCTCAATCAGAAAGCGCTGATGGCAAATCAGGTTGATGGGGATATGGGCAATAAATATCTTGCCACACGTTCCGATTGTGTCGGGCCCTACAAGCTCATGCGGTGGAACCCGGCGGAAGTTGTCATCCTACAGGCGAATACCAATTATTGGGGCGAAGCGCCGAAGCTGAAGCAGGTGTTGATCCGCCACGTCTCAGAAGCCGGAACGCAGCGCCTGCTGCTGGAAAAGGGCGATATCGACATTGCCCGTGATCTGACGCCTGAAGATTTGCGCGACCTTGAAACCCAGAACAAGGCAACAGCCTCACGTGCTTTGAAACCGTCGCTGTTCTATTGGAATTTCAATAATGCAGATCCGGTTTTCGCCAATGAGAAAGTGCGTCTGGCGATGCGCTATCTCATCGATTATGAAGGCCTTGGCAAAACGGTCATCCACAATGTGGGCGTTCCGCGCGCAAGCTTCGTTCAACTCGGTGCATTTGGTGCGCTCGATGAAAGGGAAGGCCAGCCGTTCAAGCTCGACGTGGAAAAGGCCAGGGAGCTTTTGAAAGACGCTGGCTATCCCAACGGCTTCGAAACAACAATGTTCATCAGCACCGCGCCTTATGCGGCTCCGATTGCACAAAGCATTCAGGATGCTGCTGCCAAGGCGGGCGTGAAGATCAAGATCGAGCGCATGGCCAATGCGCAATTGTTCAGCCGTATCCGCGGCCGTGAATTCCAGACGTCTTTGATGGGCTGGCAGACAACAGTGCCGGATGCGCATGGCAACGCCTCGCGCCAGATTTTCAATCCGGACAACCGCGCCGAAGCCAAGCAGACCATGTATCCGAGCTGGCGTGCCAGCTATTTCGACGAGGCGGTCAACAAACAGGTAGACGACGCCCTGTTTGAAAAAGATGAATCCACGCGCAAGCAGAGATATATCGATCTGCAAAAGCAGATGATGGAGAAAGGTCCGCACGCCTTCATCTTCCAGATCTACAATGTTGCCGGCGTCAGCAAGGCCATGAAGAACTGGAGCTGGAACGGATTCCGCGTCTATTACGATCTGGCGGCGAAATAACGCGTTTCAAGACCCTGCCGGTCCCATCGCGGACCGGCGGCCTCTACGTTGATCAGGTGATGTCTGCAACTGCCTCAAGGCGCATTGGTTGTGCGGGGGCGAACATTACCGGACGTGGGGTGGATTTCGCATCCTTATTCCTCTTGTTCAGGATCAAAGCCGATGACGACGCACGACATTCTGGAAGACCTGGAAGGCGAGGAGGAGTTCGGGCCCGTACTTCTGTTTCTCGCCGCCGCCGCACGCCTGATCTTTTCCGTGGCCATTACGCTTCTGGGCTTGGTCACGCTGACATTTTTCATCAGCCGTCTTTTGCCGCTTGATCCGGTCGTTGCCATGCTGGGCGATAATATCTCCCAGGAGGCTTACGACATGATGTATCGCAAGCTTGGCCTCGACCAGCCGCTGATTGTTCAATATGGCCTGTATCTCAAGAATGCCATGATGTTCGATTTCGGCAATGCGCTGACGTCGGGACGCCCAGTGCTGGAGGATATTGGCCGCGTCTTTCCGGCGACCATCGAACTGGCCACGGTCGCCATCATCATCGGGACCGGCTTCGGCATTCCGCTTGGCGTGTTCTCGGCCATGTACCGCAATTCACCGCTGGATCATGCCGTGCGCATGATCAGTCTGCTTGGCTATTCCACCCCGAATTTCTGGCTTGGCCTTATGGCGCTCCTCATCTTCTATGCCACGCTCGGATGGATCGGCGGGCCGGGACGCATCGACTTTCTCTATGAATATACGGTCGAGCCGACGACGGGCTTCCTGCTCATCGACAGCGCAATGCAGGGGCAATGGGATGCCTTTGGCAATGCCGTCAGTCACGTCATCATGCCTGCCCTGATCCTTGCTTTCGGCTCCATGGCCTATATCAGCCGCATGACGCGCGGTTTCATGATCGAGCAGCTCAATCAGGAATACATCATTACCGCCCGCGTCAAAGGGCTTTCCTGGGCACGCACTGTCTGGGGGCACGCTTTCCGCAATGTCGCCGTTCAGGTGGTTACGGTTGTTGCGCTCTCCTATGCATTTCTGCTGGAGGGAGCTGTCTTGACGGAAACCGTGTTCGCTTGGCCGGGGTTTGGCCGTTATCTCACCAATGCGCTTCTGGCCGGTGACATGAACGCCGTCGTCGGATGCACGTTGATCGTCGGCATTCTGTTCGTCGGCATCAATCTGATCAGCGATCTTCTCTATCGCATTTTCGATCCGCGAACCCGATAGGAGCCATAGATGAGCAATGAACTCACGACAAATCCGGTGCGCTCTTTCAGTTCTCTGCGTGAATGGCTGACCGCGCCCGTGCCGACCTCTGCGTTGCAAGCCAATGCACAGCAGTTGCGGCGTTCCTGGTTGAAGCTTCTCTCCAATACCTCAGCCGTCTTTGGCCTCTTTGTGATTGTGCTGCTGGTTCTGGTGGCGTTGTTTGCGCCCTATATAGCCACCCATGATATCGGAACCAATGATCTGGCGAACCGGCTGCAAAGGCCGTCATGGGCCCACTATTTCGGGACTGACGAATTGGGGCGCGATATTTTCAGCCGTCTTGTCTTTGGCTCGCGCATCACGCTCTATATTGTCACACTGACAGCGATTATCGCTGCACCGATCGGGTTGATCGTCGGCACCACTGCCGGCTATATCGGCGGCTGGGTCGACACGGCTTTGATGCGCATTGTCGATATTTTTCTTGCGTTTCCCAGTCTCGTTCTCGCCCTGTCTTTTGCCGCTGCGCTTGGGCCCGGTATTGAAAATGCGGTCATCGCGATTTCGCTTGCCGCCTGGCCGCCGATCGCCCGTCTTGCCCGTGCGGAAACCCTGACCATTCGCTCGTCCGACTATGTCGCCGCGATCCGCCTGCAGGGCGCATCCACGATGCGTGTGATTGCAAAACACGTCGTGCCGATGTGCATCCCCTCGGTCGTCATCCGCATCACGCTCAACATGTCGTCGATCATTCTGACGGCTGCGGGCCTCGGCTTTCTGGGCCTGGGCGCCCAGCCGCCAAGCCCCGAATGGGGCGCTATGCTTTCCAGCGGCCGCGAATTCATGATGACCTCGTGGTGGCTTGCTGCGGTGCCGGGCTGCGCAATTCTTCTTGCCAGTCTCGCCTTCAACCTTTTGGGCGATGGTCTGCGCGATATTCTCGATCCACGGAACGGATAAAGATCATGACAAAACCTCTGCTTGAAGTTGATGATCTCTGGGTATCGTTTCCGGGTGTGAAACACGATATCGACATTGTGCGTGGCATCAGTTTCTCCATCGGACGTGAGAAGGTGGGAATTGTCGGTGAGTCCGGGTCGGGCAAATCGATGACGGGCCGCTCGGTGCTGAAACTGACACCGAAATCTGCACAAATTCGCGCGAAGACAATGCGTTTTGATGGCGTCGACCTGCTTTCCGCCAGCGAACGGAAGATGCGCACGATACGGGGAAACCGTATTTCCATGATCCTGCAGGATCCGAAATACTCACTCAATCCCTTGATTCGTATCGGCGATCAGATCATGGAAGCCTATCGTCTCCATCATCGCGCACGGCCCGCAACAGCCAGGCAAAAAACACTGGCCATGCTGGAAGCCGTCCATATTCGCGATCCGGAACGTGTCATGAAACTGTTCCCGCATGAAATATCGGGCGGCATGGGACAGCGCGTGATGATCGCCATGATGCTCATTCCGGAGCCGGATATGATCATCGCCGACGAGCCGACATCCGCCTTGGATGTGACGGTGCGTCGGCAGGTGCTGACTGTCCTGGATGAACTTGTCAGCCGTTCCGGCACCGGGCTGATGTTCATCAGCCACGACCTCAACCTGGTTGCCGATTTCTGCGACCGCGTTCTGGTGATGTATGCGGGCCGCATCATGGAGGACCTGCCTGCCAAGGAACTGCATAAGGCCCGGCATCCCTATACGCAGGCGCTTTTGGCCAGTCTTCCACGGCTGGATCACCCGGTCGACATGCTGAAAGTTCCAGAGCGTGATCCGGGCTGGTTGAGCGGTGCAACTCTGAGCGAGGGACAGGCATGATGAAAGACATTGGGGGACCGCACGTTGATGTGTCGGATCTGTCGGTTATTTTCGGCAAAGGCCGCAAACGGACCGCCGTGGTCAAGAAAGCTCGCTTTCACATTGCGCGCGGCCAAGCCTATGGCCTGATAGGAGAATCCGGCTGCGGCAAGTCGACGATTTTGCGCGCGCTCGCAGGATTGATCCCGCATTATCAGGGCAGCTTTATCTTTGACGGTCAGCCGATGACCGGCGCGCGCGACAAGGCGTTCTTCCGCCGGGTGCAGATGGTGTTTCAGGATCCCTACGCTTCACTGCACCCGCGCAAACAGGTGTACAAGGTACTTGCTGAATCTCTTGCGATTCATGACATGGACCGCAGGGAAGAGCGTATCCGCGATGTGCTTGCAGCCGTCGGGCTCGGGCCAAACTTCATGTACCGCTATCCGCATGAATTGTCAGGCGGCCAACGCCAGCGCGTGGCGATTGCCCGCGCGCTGATCATTGAACCTGAGGTGCTGCTGCTGGATGAGCCGACCTCGGCGCTGGACGTGTCGGTTCAGGCGGAAATTCTCAATCTTCTGAAGACGCTGCGCCGCGAGCGAAACCTCACCTATCTCATGGTCTCGCATGATCTGGCCGTGGTCGCGCATATCTGCGAGCGCGTCGGTGTCATGCACAAAGGCATTATACTGGAAGAACTCACCGCAGACGATCTGCGGCAATCGCGGGCTCGGGATTCCTACACGCAGGATTTCCTGCAGGCGAGCGTCGAGGCGGTCGCACACAATCATGACAAGGACATGCAATAATGAACTATCATTCGGCAGCCAATCCGGCAGGGCAATGGGAGCGGATCAAGGACCCTTCAGCCGCTGGTTGGCTGGATAAGGGGCTGGAAGCGGTTGATGCCTGCGCCGATGCGCAGGAAACCGATGCTTTGATGATCGTGCAGGGTGGCAAGATTGTTTACACCTATGGCGACATCACCCGCAAATATCTCTGTCATTCGATCCGTAAAAGCATTCTGGCCGCCCTGATGGGGCGGGATGTCGAAGATGGAACCATTGATCTGAGCCAGACGCTCGAAGCACTGGACATTGATGACAATGATGGACTGAGCGCGGTCGAAAGGCAGGCGACAGTCTATGACCTGCTGACCGCCCGTTCAGGCATTTATCACGCTGCCGGTTATGAAACACCGTGGATGCGGATGATCAAGGAAAAGCGGTATTCCCATGCTCCGGGCACCTTCTGGTGCTACAACAACTGGGACTTCAATGCGCTCGGTACGATCTTTGAGCAATTGACAGGCAAGACGGTTCATCAAGCCTTCGACGAGCGCATCGCCAAGCCTTTGCAATTTGAAGATTTCTCGCTTGCCGGTGAAAAGCCGGATGGTTGGCATGACCATTTCACCGAAAGCCGCCATGCGGCCTATCCGTTCCGCTTGTCGACACGGGATCTGGCCCGCTTCGGTCAGCTTTACCTGCGCCATGGGTCATGGAACGGCGCCCACATCCTGCCGCAGGGCTGGGCACAGGAATGCGTCATGCCCTATTCCCACGCCGGTGCGCGCGGGGCCTATGGTTATATGTGGTGGCTGGAGCGCGACGGCGTATTTTTCCCTGGAGTGGTGACGCCGAAGGGCAGTTATGCCGGCTTTGGCGCGGGCGGCCATTTCTGCATTGTCCTGCCGGCACTGGACATGGTGCTCATACACCGGGTCGATACCGATGTGCAGGGACGGCAGCTTGACCGTCACAAATTTGGACGGCTGCTGAAGCTGGTTCTGGACGCATTTCAGGGGTAGGCAGCATGCAGGGAGAAGACATGAGCGTGGCCGCCGCCATAGCGGAAGCCAGCACCAGGCCTGTGACGAGCGCCAATGCCCGCAGGCTGGCGCGCAATGCCATCATCGATACGCTGGCGTGCATGGTGGCGGGGCGTACGGACCCAAGCACATGCAGTGTCAGGGACGCCTTTGCCGGACCGGGCAGCGATGGCGAGGCGCTCCTGGTAACTGGCGGTAAATCCAGCCCCATGCTGGCAGGGCTCATCAACGGCACTGCCGCACATGCGCTGGATTACGATGACAATTTTCTACCCGGAATGAGCCACGCATCCGCAGTGTTGGTCCCGGCCATTCTGGCCTTGGCAGATATGGAAAAGACAAGCGGATCACAATTGATCGATGCCTATCTGGCGGGCCTGCAGGCGCAAGCATTCGTCGGGGATGGTGTCGGGCAGGCGCATTATACTGCCGGCTGGCACGGCACATCGACGATTGGCAGTATCGGAACGGCTGTAGCCACGGCACATATATTGGGGCTCAATGTCGAGGCGACCGCCCGTGCACTGACCATTGCAGTGAGTTTCGCATCCGGTACGAAGGGGCAGTTCGGTACTCTCATCAAGCCGTTTCATGCGGGAATGGCGGCGCGCAATGCCGTTGAAGCCGCTTTGCTTGCGCGGGCTGGAATGCAGGCAAGGTATGACATTCTGGAAGGGGAGCAGGGGTTTCGCGAACTTTTTGCCGGCGATCCGCAGATCAATTGGCAAACAAAGGATATACTCGCGCCGGCTGCGCATATCATCGAAACGGCCGGCGTGATGCCAAAGCGCCATCCATGCTGTGGTTCCACGCACATGATTGTCGATGCCTTGCTCGATCTGGCGAACGAACATGGCTTTGGTGCCGAAGATGTGAAGGCTGTCGATACGCTGGTCGGCATCGCCAATTATCGCAATCTGGCCTATCCCATACCCGCCGACCAGATGCAGGCACGTTTTTCCATGCAATACTGCGTCGCCCGCGCCTTGCGGCAAGGTTATCTCGGTCTTTCCGATTTTACGCCCGCAGCTGTGCGGTCCTTCGCGGGTGACGACCTGCTCGGCGCGGTGACCATGCAGAGCTACAGTTTGGAAGAAGAATGCACAGCAGCGGAAAAGCTGCCGCATGTGGTGACGATAACGCTGCGCGATGGCCGGGTTCTGCAAGGAGCGCGTCAGTTTGCTGTCGGCACCAACCGGCAGCCATTTTCTGACTCAGACCGTTTGCGAAAGTTCCGGGACTGCTGCGACGGCGTGGAAAACGTTGACGAAATCTACGGTCATTTGCAGGACATCGACACAGCCGGAAACCTGAAAATCATACGGTCCCTGTTCGTGTAAAGCTCTTGTGGCAGGCGCCGGGCAAATTGCTTCCCGGCGGGCTTAGACCGCCAGTTGCGAGGCCCGCCGCCAAAATCGTTCCGCATGCCGGTTACGAAACTGCGGCGTGCGGTACACTCTGATATCGACCAGCAGATCGGCGTCGGGATCGCCCGCCCGAACGAGAACGCCCCGTTTTAGCTCGTCCGCAACAAGGCCCTCGGGGATCCACGCTACGCCGTGGCCGGAAACAGTCATTGCCTTCAGAGCAACGGACATGCCGTTTTCGTAGACAGTGTTGAGCTGGAATTTGTGCTTGTCGAAAAGCCAGGGCAGGGCTGAGGAAAAAAACGAGTTGCCGCGGTAGCTGAGATAATCAGTCGGACGCGAGCGATCCTTGAGACTGTGCAACGGACTGCCGGCGGGCCCACCGGCCGAAACCGGAATGACCCTTTCAATTCCGAGAGGAAGGAACGGGAACCTTTTCAGATCTTCCATCTGCGGAACCGCGTCATGCGCATAGGTGAGAAAGAAGTCGCAGTCACCATTCACGAGGGTCGAGATGTTGCCGAGAAACGAGGAGTGCGGATCGGCGAACCGCGCGCGAAAATTGTCGCCGGATGCTTCCAGCGCAGCCATCCAGGCAGGAAAGAATGTCAGGGAAAGTGTATTGAGCGTGGCGAAGGATAGTATTTCCCACATGGGTGCGTAGCGCTCGGCCAGGGAGCTTCTAACGCCATGCAGCAGCTCCACGGCATCCTGAGCCCGGGGCAGAAAACTCTGACCCGCTGCCGTCAGCCGAATGGGATTGGTTGAGCGGTCGATCAAGGGTATGCCGACCCAATCTTCCAACTGCTTGATTCTTCTGCTTAAGGCAGACTGCGTGATATGGCGGTCATTGGCCGCTCTTGAAAAGCTGTAGTGCTGAGAGAGGCTCAGGAAATCTTCAAGCCATTTCAATTCCATGTATATATCCAATAAATACAGTGCTGTTGCGTCGGCAAACTGTATTCCAAAACGAGCATCGGTTTTTCAAAGTCATGCAAGGCGGACCATATCAATGAATGCCCGTGAGAAATAGGGCCAGGCGGACCAATATTGCCGAAAATGGTGCTGGGGCATCTTGCATTGTTGAACAGGGGGCAGGGCTCGGCCGTTCTGATAGGCCTAGCGCTTGGGGGAGGGCTATCTGGCGATGAAGCGAACCCTATGATCGTCCCCAACCGGGAGAAACTCCGTGGCAGGAGGTGACTGATAGACGTCATGTGTGCCGATTTCTTCGGGATAATAGGAAAAGCCCGATAGGGGCGGCGGCTGCACGTCCTTGCGGGTCATGTCTTCCTGGCGGATGATCATGAACGGATCCGGAATGGCGGCGAGCAGGCGGCGCGTATAGGGATGGACCGGATTGGTAAAAATGCTTTGCCACGGGCCTTCCTCAACGATCTGGCCGAAATACATCACGGCGATCCGGTCACTCATATGTTCAACAACACTCAGGTCATGACTGATCATGATGTATGACAGGTCCAGCTGTGCTTTAAGCTCCAGAAGCAGATTGATAATCTGCGCCCTGATGGACACATCGAGCGCGGAAACCGGCTCATCGAGAACAATGATTTTGGGGTTGAGAATCAACGCGCGCGCAATCCCGATACGCTGGCGTTGACCGCCGGAAAATTCGTGTGGAAAGCGCTTCGCCTGCTCCGGTTTCAACCCGACCATTTTCAGGGTCGCCGCAATACGGTCTTCGACTTCACCTTGGTTGCATAGTCCATGCAACCTAAGTGGGACCGCAAGGGCACTGTAAATTGTCTGGCGCGGATTGAGCGATGCATAGGGGTCCTGAAACACCATTTGCGCCATGCGTGCACGTTGCATACGTCCCGGCTGCTCAGCGCCGGTGATCGGCTTTCCATCGAAGGAAATGCTGCCCTGCGTGGGCTTCTGCAAGCCCAGTATCGTCAATGCCAGGGTAGATTTGCCGCAGCCCGATTCACCGACAATCGACAGGCATTCGTTCTTGTGAAGACTGAGGCTGAGATTGTTGATCGCCCGCACAGCTTGATGTGAACGACGGAACAATCCAGCCGAAACCGGGAAGCACACGCTCAAATTTTCAATTCGCAAAAGGGTCTGGTCAACCATGATGGTAGCACCTCACAAAGCTACCGTCCCCCAGAATGGATGGACCCGGTACCGTATCGCGGCAGATTGGCGTGGCGCGTGTACAGCGTGGCTCAAAACGGCAGCCGGTGGGGAAAGCGGCAATCGATGGCACAATTCCCTCGATTTCCTGCAAAGGTTTGCGCTCATCCAGCGTGCGCTGCCCCAAGACCGGCAATGACGCAAGCAGGCCATGGGTGTAAGGATGAGCCGGATGGCGGAAGAGATCGGCGACCGCCCGTTCTTCAACGAGATGACCCGCATACATGATGCCAACACGCCGGCACATCTTGGCAATCACTCCCAGATCGTGACTGATCATCAGGACGGATGTGCCGCGTTGATCGCAGAGTTCCTGCATCAATTTGAGAATTTCCGCCTGTACGGTGACGTCGAGCGCCGTCGTGGGCTCGTCGGCAATCAACAGGTCGGGATGGCAGGCCAATGCAATTGCAATCATCACGCGCTGGCGCATGCCGCCTGACATCTGGTGTGGATAATTTTTGACGCGCTTGTCCGGAGCCGGCACTTGAACCTGCGCCAGTGCGGCGATCGCCTTGCGCTCTGCCTCGTGCCAGGTCGATCCCTGGTGCAATACGAACATTTCAGCGATCTGGCGTCCGACCGTTGCCAGCGGATTGAGGGCCGTCATAGGCTCCTGAAAAATCATGGAGATTCGATTGCCGCGCAGCCTGCGCAGCTCGCTGCCGTTCATCTTCAGCAGGTTCTGGCCCTTGAACAGGATTTCGCCCTGTCCAACCGAAAGCGGCCGGTTGAGGAGACCTATCAACGACAAGGCGGTTATGCTCTTGCCGCATCCGCTTTCACCGACCAGACCGAACGTTTCGCCGGCGCCGATCGAAAAAGAAACATTTTCAACGACATTCAGCCGTTCTTGTCCCGAACGCATATCAATATGCAGGTTCTTGATCTCAAGCAAAGGGGGAGCGCTCATGCCTTGCGTGTCCTCATATGCGGATCGAGGTAATCGCGCAGCCCATCTCCAAACAGGTTGAGGCCGAGCACGGTCAGAAATATGGCGATTCCGGGGAATATGGCTGCCCACGGTGCGACGGCGATCAGTTCTCGCGCGTCTGTCAACATGCTGCCCCAACTGGGGAAGGGTGGTCTGATGCCGAGTCCCAGATAGGAAAGCGCTGCTTCAGCAAGAATGGCGTCACCCATGCCGAGTGTCCCGATCACGAGAATGGGGCCGATCATGTTGGGCAGGATCTGCGTGAACATGATGCGGATATCGCCATAGCCAAGCGTCTTGGCGGCTTGCACATAGCCTTGGCTCTTCAAGGATAGCGCGGATGAGCGTGCAATCCGGCAGGTCCAGGACCAGTTGGTCAGTCCCAGTGCGATCAGCAAACTGCCGAGGCCAGGACCGAGAATCGCCATGATCGCCAGGGCAAAAATCAGTGACGGGATCGACAGCATCACGTTGGTGAGCCCGCTGACGAATTCATCCCATCTGCCGCCGAAATAGCCGGCCGAGATACCAAACAACAAGCCTATACAGCTGTTTATCAGCTGCGAAACGATACCGACCGTCAGGGATATGCGGGATCCATAAAGAACCCTGCTGAACACATCCCGGCCCTGGGAGTCGGTTCCGAACCAGAAATCGGCACTGGGAGGCAGTTCCGCGTTCATCAAATTGGCATCAAGGATCGGATCGTGATGAACGAACAAGGGCGCAAACACGCCCAGCGTCAGGATGATCAGGCAAATGGCGCCGCCAAAGAGGAGATTGAACCGCAGTCGCATATTCGTCACCCGTGGCTGATACGCGGGTCAATGACCGCATAGAGAACATCGACAACCGTATTGATGATCAAGAACCACAATACGATCATGAGGATGGCACCCTGCACCACCGGTATGTCCCGCATGGAAACGCTGTCAACGAGAAGGGAGCCGAGGCCCGG
Source organism: Phyllobacterium sp. 22229 (assembly GCF_052056495.1). Lineage (NCBI taxonomy): Bacteria > Pseudomonadati > Pseudomonadota > Alphaproteobacteria > Hyphomicrobiales > Phyllobacteriaceae > Phyllobacterium > Phyllobacterium sp. 22229. The sequence goes on along the minus strand of NZ_JBQEPA010000004.1, from coordinate 298,904 downwards.
CCATGAGAAAAGTTTCTCGATCACCACGGCCTGTCCCATCAACGAGCCGAATTGCAGCCCGACCGTGGTGATGATCAATACCAGCGCGTTGCGCATCAGGTGCCATGTGACCAGACGGTAGGCATTCATGCCTTTCGAGCGGGCGGTGCGAATGAAGTCCGCACTCATCACGTCGAGAACCGCTGCCCGTGTCGTCCGGGCAAGCAGTGCCAGGGGCGCAACGCTGAGTGTAACGGCGGGCAGGATCAGATTGCGTATTCCGCCATCGCCATAGCCGAAACTCGGCAGCCAGCCCAATGTGAGCGCGAAGACGTACATGGCCAGCAGCCCCAGCCAGAATTGGGGCAGCGACAGGCCCGAGACGGCCGCGATCATCGTGGTTGTATCCAGCAGGCTGCCGGGCTTGAGCGCCGCGACGAAGCCAAGCGGCACACCAATGAGTATGGCGATCACCATGGCAGCGATGGCCAGTTTCATGGTTGGCCATGCCCGCTCCAGCAGCATGTGGGTGACGGGTTGGCGCGTGCGGAAAGACTGCCCGAGATCGAGTTGCGCGAGATTGATGATGTAGCTAGCGAACCGTTGATAAACGGGTTTGTCCAGCCCGAATTCCTTGTTCATCTGTTCGACGACTTTCGGATCGTTACGGCCCTTGCCATCAGCGATCAGGCTCGACGTGAAGCTGCCCGGTATCACGCTGAAAATCACAAAGATCAACAATGAAACCGCCAGAATCGTCGGTATCATCTGCAGAACTCGCCGAATGATGAATCGAAGCAACGGATCCAGTTCCTTTCGTTCGAATGGCTGTCGCGTATCCCTTGTCCGGTGCGATGCCCTCAATACACCTCTCACCGCTTGAGGCTGGAAGATAGAGGTACGTGCACGGCGTCTTGTGCGAGAAATGAAAGGGCGGCCCGCCATCGCTGCGTTGATGGCGGGCAGAGCAGTGTCGCTTCAGCGGCCGGACGGGACGCCTTCGTCTACCCAGAGTTGTTCATAGGACTGAATGGCAAGCTCCGCCGAATTTGGCTGCAAACCATGCAGCCATGGCTGATAGGCCATGACTGCCTTGTTGTAGTTGAAGAACCAAACCGGAGCCTCGTCCTGCAACAGATTATTCGCCTGTCGCAAAAGATCATTCTTCTGCTCTTCAGTCGGTGCACTCAGCGCCGCCTCGTACAATTTGTCGAAGTCCTTGTTATTGAACTTGTAATAATTGCAGGCAGACTGCGAGGTCTTTGAATAGAAGCACTGCATCGCCGTCATTGGATCAGGGCCGCTTTCCAGGGACCACATGAAGGACTGGAAATCACCGGCTGGTACCACCTCCGACAGAACAGCCGCTTCGACCGGCTTGGCTTTGACCTTGATACCCACTTTGTCGAGCATCGGAATAATCGCTTCGACAATGGTCAATCCCCAGCTCTCATTCTGGGTGGCGGTCAGTTCAAACTCAAATCCATCGGGATAGCCGGCCTCCTTCAACAGCGCCTTGGCTTTCTCGGGATCATAAGGATAGGGTTTGGCCGCTTTATCGAAGGCGGGCGAAGAGAGCGGCAACCAGCTCACGGCACGATAGGCCTTGTCCTTGCCGAGGCGCTTGATGATCAGATCCGAATCGATCGCATAGTTGATGGCCTGGCGAACCCGCTTATCCTGAAACGGCTTGAAATCCGTATTGAAGCCGACGAGACGGGTATAGACCTCGGCCACTTCCAGGATATTCTTCGACAGCTCCGGATCATTCTTATAGGCGACATATTGCGCCGGCCCAAGCACGGAGACATCGACTTCCTTGTTGCGGAAAGCAACATCACGCGCTGAGGCTTCACCCATGATCATGATGTTGATCTTATCGGCATGGGGCTTGTCAGCTCCGTAGAACTTGTCCCATTTTTCAACGGTCAGACGTGAGCCTGGGACATATTCTGCGAATTTATAGGGTCCAAGACCGATCGGATGGCTCTTGAAACTGTCCTTGTCGGCTTCACCCGACGGATAGATCACCGTGCTCGGCTGCATGAGCTGGAATGCCGGATTGACGGGTTCGTTGAAGGTGATCTCCAGCGTGAAATCGTCGATCTTCTTCAAGCCGGCAATATCCTTTGCCTTGCCGTCGGAATAGTCGCTTGCGCCCTTGATTGCACTGATATAGCGCGCGCCCGTATAGGCCTTGCCGGGGGTCATGATACGCTTGTAGCTGTCGATGATGTCATCGGCAGTCATCTTCTTGTCATTGTGGAAGTATGCGTCCTGACGCAGTTTGTACGTGTAGGTCAGGCGATCAGGCGAAGTGCTGACCTCGGTTGCCAGATCGAGGGCCGGCTTGTTGGCGTTGCCATCCCAGGCATAAAGCCGTCGATGAATGGCCTTGGTGACAAACTCGTCCTGCGTTGCCGGGCTCGCCTGATTATCAAGCGTGCCAAAGCTTGAACCATAGGGAGCAACGAAATTAATCGTGCCGCCTTTGCGTGGCTCTTCCGCGGACGCTGACATCGCCACACCGGCAAGCAGCACGGCGGCGAGAGTTGATTGAAACGCGAACCGTTTGTACATTGAGTGTTCCCCCTTTTATGATTATGCACGGTACTGGCAGGTTTTAATCTCGCGTAAAGACGACTTTCCCGCCTCTCAAGGTCATGTTGCACTGGGTTTCATGCAGGATTTCCTCCGGTGTCGCAGTCAACAGATTGCGTGAGAAAACCGCGATATCGGCAACCTGTCCGGGCACCAGGCGACCCTTGACGTGTTCCTGCTTCTGAGAGAAAGCCCCATACTCGGTATAGACGCGTAGCGCCTCTTCGATGGAAACGGATTGGGCGGCATCCATCACCGTCCCTTTCCAGGTTTTGCGCGTCAGCATCGTGTAGAGATTTGGAAACGGATTGGGATGACAGACAGGGCTGTCGCTGCCCGTGGCAGGCTTGAAACCGAGATCGGCCCACGTCTTCAACGGATAGCTGGAGCGGCTGCGTTCATCGCCCAGAACCGAAATATAGGCATCACCGAAATCATAGATGAAGACTTGCTGGGGGCAGGGATAGATACCGGCATTCTGCATGCGATCATGCTGTGCAGGCGTTGAAAACCCGCAATGCTCGATCCGGTGGCGGCGGTTTGGATCAGGTGTTGCAGCGAGGGCCTTTTCGTAAGCCGTAATCAGCTGTTCTATGGCCTGATCGCCGATGGCATGGCAGGCCAGCTGATAGCCTTTGTTGTGGGTATCCGTGACAAGGTCCTGCAGCTCGGCATCCGGCAGCATCTGAATGCCGGTATTGTTATCGTCCCCGAGATAGGGTCTGGACATCCAGGCCGTGCGCCCGCCCGCCGAACCGTCGAGGAAAATCTTGACGGCACCAATCGTCAGCATGTCATCGCCGACCCCCGAGACAAGCCCTGCGCGATAACAGTCTGGCACAATCGATTTGCCCGGATCACCCAGCAGCACCAGCCAGCTGCGGACCGGAAGCCGGTCATCGCGCCGGGCAATCTGATAGGCACGAATTTCATTAAAACCGGCGAGGTGACCCACCGCAGCATCCATGACCGACGTGATGCCATAAGAGAGCAGCATTTCGCCGGCTGTTTCGATCGCTTCGATCAATTGGTTTTCATCGGGATCCGGAATGGCGGCGCGCAGAACGTCCTGGGCATTTTCAGCGACCATGCCCGTCAGAACGCCATTTTTCTGTTCGATCAGGCCTCCCGACGGAGCGGCATAGGCTTCATCGACGCCCGCCTTGGCGAAAGCTACGGAATTGAAGATTGAAACATGACCGCAGGCCCGTGTCAGCATGACCGGATGATCGGGTGCGGCCTGATCCAGCTCTGCTTTCAAGGGATGGCGGCCCGTGTCCAGTTTGGTCTGGTCATAACCACGCGCCAGAATCCATTCGCCCTTTGGAAGACTCGCAGCTTTGTCGCGGATTGCCTCAAGAAGAGCGTCAAGTGTTGGGAGATTAGCCGGCGTTGCATCTATCCATTGGAGCGTCAGACCGGTAGAAATCAAATGCAGGTGTGCATCGTTGAAGCCCGGCGTCGCGAATGCTCCCTCAAGATCGATAAGCTTCGTATGTGCGCCCTGCAGTTTGAGTATCTCAGCAGATGAGCCTGTTGCAAGAATCTTGCCTTGCCATATGGCCAGCGCCTCAACGACGCCGTCTTCGTATCCGCACCAGATGTTACCATTGTGCAAAATGCTGTCTGCAGCGACCAGTATTGGTGGAGTCATGAAGCACGTTCCCGTCATGCTTGTGTTTTTTTAAAGACTTCCATCATCTCAAGTGGATTACAAGCTACGGAAACCACATTATTTTTCATCGAATTGATATGCTGGCTGTTGATTTGCAAACAGATCGACGACGTGGGTGTCGATCTGCCGAAATGCCTTTTCGCCATGCAACAAAGTAAGAGATGATTGTTGTGAGTGGAGTGATTGGTTTCCCGTGTTAGATGAGCATAACGTGTTGTGGGGTAATACTGCAGTTGTGCTTCCCCAATTGAGTTGTAGAGGTGTCGTATGAAAGATCTGTGTGGTCACGTCCTGATTTTGACCGGGCCTCCGGGTTCTGGAAAGAGCACGGCCGCGGCATCCCTGGTTGCGTCGTCAGGCATTCCGGCTGTTCATCTGCACTCAGATGACTTCTGGCACTATATAAAGAGCGGCTTCATCGAACCTTATCTGCCAACGGCACATAGGCAGAATACAACAGTTGTGGATGTCCTGGCCGGCGCAGCCGAAAGATATGCCAAGGGAAATTATTTTGTGGTGGTGGATGGTATTATAGGACCATGGTTTCTTGATCCATTCCGTTCGCTCTCAATACCGCTCCACTACATCGTTCTGCGGCCGGTCCTCAGCGACGCCATCGAAAGATGCCAACAGCGGGGCGGCGATACACTCACGGATCCCGGCCCTATCAGCGCATTGCACCAGCAGTTTTCGGCGCTGAACGGACTGGAGCAACATGTCATTGAAACCACAGGGCAGAGCCGTGCCGATACGTTGGAAGCCGTCCACGCTGCCTTGGTCAAGGGCAACTTCCGTTTACAAGGGGCCGATCAATAGTTCCGGTCGTGTCACATGGATGCGGCCCCAACGCCTCCTTTGTCTATTCCGTCACCGCTATTACTGAAACACAATCTCCTGGATTGACCAGGCCAGGGAAATGACGGGCAGCAAGGATGCCCGAAAGTCCGGCTTTGATCTCCGCTGGTGCTGCACCAGTGCGCCCCATGGGGTAGATGCGGGCGATAACCTGACCCGCAGCGACCGGATCGCCCAGATCGGCCATCGTTTCGATCAGGCCGGCATCTTCGGCAAACGAGAAACAGTCCGCCGAGGGCATGTCGATCCAGCGCGTTTCATGCAGATCGACGTCCCCGCTCAAAATACCCGTATGCCGCAGAAAATTGCGAACCCCGCGTTTGGCGATACGGATCGTTTCCGCTCGGGCAGTGCCGCCTCCGCCAAGTTCGGTTGTAACGAAGGTCTTGCCCAGTTCTTCCACTGTCGTGTCGTACATGCCGACTGCATCGATTTCCAGCATCCGCATCGACCAGGGCGCCGAAAACGCGCGGACGGCATCAAACCCGCGCGTTTCCTGAGCCTTGTCAGGCAGGACATGGGCAGCGGCGAACGGCAGGAAATCAAGTGTCTTGCCGCCCGAATGGAAATCCAGAACCACATCGGCACGCGGCAACAGTTCGCGGGTGAAATAGTCGGCGATTTTCTGCGTCACCGTCCCATCGGGGCGGCCGGGGAAACTGCGGTTCATGTTGCCCTTGTCGACGGGGGATGTGCGCGTCCCGGCGCGAAAGGCCGGATAGTTCATCGCCGGGACGATGATCACCGTACCGTTGACATCCTTCGGATCAAGCGTGCGTGCCAGATCGGAGAGGGCAATGGGTCCTTCATACTCATCGCCGTGGTTCCCGCCGGTCAAAAGCGCTGTCGGGCCATTGCCGTTGCGGATGACCGCAACGGGGATCATGACCGAACCCCACGCGGACTCGTCCCGGCTGTAGGGCAGGCGCAGGAAGCCGTGCTGTACGCCATCCCTGTCGAAATCGACGGTCGGCGTGATCGGGGATGGCGGAAGAGGATTGGCTGATGTCATGGCTGTCAATTCTTCACAAAAAGCTGCCGGGGCACGTTGGCGAGGCATTCGACGCCGGTGCCGGTGATCAGGATGCTTTCCGTGATCTCGAGTCCCATAGTTTCAAGCCAGAGACCGGTCATGAAATGGAATGTCATGCCGGGCTCGAGCACGGTCTTGTCTCCGGGGCGCAGGCTCATGGTCCGCTCGCCCCAATCCGGCGGGTAGGAGATTCCGATGGGGTAACCGGTGCGGTTGTCTTTAACGATACCGTATTTCTTCAGCACGCCGAAAAAGGCATTGGCGATGTCCTCACAGGTATTGCCGGGTCTGGCTGCGGCAAGCCCCGCCTCCATTCCCTCAAGCGTCGCCTTTTCTGCATCGAGAAATGCCTGGGTTGGTTTGCCGAGGAAAACCGTGCGGGATAAGGGCACGTGGTACCGGTTGAAGCATCCGGCGATTTCGAAGAAGGTGCCTTCGCCGCTTTTCATGGGCTGGTCGTCCCAGGTCAGATGGGGCGCGGACGCATCGGCACCGGATGGAAGCAGCGGTACGATGGCCGGATAGTCGCCGCCGAATGCATCGGTGCCGCGAATGCCGGCGTCATAAATCTCTGCGACCAGATCGCATTTGCGCATGCCAACCTCGACCTTGTCGACGATACGCTGGTGCATGCGTTCGACGATGCGTGCGGCCTTGCGCATATAGTCGAGCTCAGTCGGGCTCTTGATGGCGCGCTGCCAGTTGACGAGCGCCGTTGCGTCGATGAAGCGGGCATTGGGCAAATGCTTTTGCAGGGAAGCGAAGGCTGCTGCGGAGAACCAGTAATTGTCCATTTCGACGCCGATGGTTTTTCTGCCCCATCCGCGCTCTTCCAGAAGTTTTGACAGAAAATCCATCGGATGACGCTCGGTGGATTGAACGTAGTGATCGGGATAGCCAACAATATTGTCGTGCCCGAGATAGGCGGTGCGCTTGGCGCCGTTGGCATCCTGTCCCCGGCCGTACCAGATGGGCTCGCCTTCGGGCGGAACGATCACCGCCTGATGCACATAGAATGACCAGCCGTCATAGCCCGTCAGCCAGGCCATGTTGGAGGGGTCGCTGCAGATGAGCAGGTCGATGCCCTTTTTCTCCATTGCCTTGCGGGTTTTTGCCAGCCGCTGCGCAAACTCGTCACGGCTGAACTTCAGATTGGGCTCGCTCATTCTGGTTTCCTCACTTTCGGGTATCAACTTTCAAAGGCCGTGCCTGCACCGGCTCTTTGAGCGCGGTCACGGGCAAGCGTGGCAATGGCTGTGTCCTGGACGCCGGTTCCGGTCAGGTCGGCCACGGTGATGGCATGGTCCGATTGCCGGCCGGTGCTGGAGCCTGCAATAATGGCGCCGAGTTCCGGAAAGGCCTGGTTCTCGGAAACGAGGCCCGCGGCAATGGCATGATGCAGTTCGCCCAGCCGCCGCGTCTGTTTCAGGCTGTCGGCCACATAAAGATCGGCAAACCGGATAATGGCCGGATCAATTTCGTTTTTGTGTTCGGCGTCGGATCCCATTGCAGTCACGTGCTGGCCGGGTTCCAGCCATTCCGCCCGAAGCAATGGCTTCTCGGATGGCGTTGTCGTGACGATGATATGGCTCCCTGCGACGGCCTTTGACGGATCGCTTTCGGCCGATACCGGAATGCCAAGCTCGGTCTGCACCTGTGCTGCCATTGCTGCGGCTTTTTGCCGGTCGCGTGCCCACAGGCGCGCTTCCCCAATGGGGCGAACGAGTGTCAGTGCCTTGAGCTGCAGTTGTGCCTGAACACCTGCACCAAAGATCGTCGCTATGCTTGCATCTTTGCGGGCGAGATGCTTAGCCGCCACCGCTCCGGCAGCAGCCGTGCGGACATCCGTCAGATAGCCGTTGTCGAGCAGCAGGGCTTCGACCAGTCCCGTCTTGCTGGAGAACAGCACCATCATGCCGTTAACGCTGGGAAGGCCGATCCCGGGATTGTTGAAAAAGCCGGGACTGATCTTGATCGCAAAGGCGTCGATACCAGGCACATAGGCGGTTTTAACGTCCACCTCGCCGCGATGTTCCGGGATGTCGAGCCGCAGGATCGGCGGCATGGCAACGGCCTTTGTTGCAAGGGCTTCAAAGGCAGCTTCGACGCATGCAACCGCATCCAGATCAAGGGAAACGATGCAGCGCAGATCGGCTTCGGTGAGAATGGTCATGCGCGGCATGGCACGGTCTCTCCTGGGTGATATCCGGCAACGATGCGGCGGTGCTGCTCCATGTCGATGTTGCGACCGGACAGCAGGGCAACCACGGGTCCCTGCAACCTGATCTTGCCCGCCAGAAGGGCACCGATGCCAACTGCGGCAGCGCCTTCGATGATTTCCCGCTCGTGTGCATAGGCGTGTGCGATGCCCGCAGCGATTTCTTCTTCGGAGAGCAGCACAATCTCATCGATGAGCTCGCGCACCATGCCGAAGGTCACACGATTGTTGAGGCCGATGCCGCCGCCGAGTGAATCCGCCAGGCTTTGCTGCTCCACAACGCTCACGGGATGACCGGCCGTCAGGCTGGCGGCCATTGCCGCGCCATTCTGCATGGAAATGCCGATGATCCTGGTCCTTGGCTTCAAGCCTTTGATAGCAGCTGCAATTCCGGCTATCAGTCCGCCGCCGGAAAGCGGGACGAGAACGGTTTCAACGTCCGGTACGTCCTCGATGATCTCAAGTCCGATCGTTCCCTGGCCGGCGACGATGGCCGCGCTGTCAAACGGCGGAATCATGGCAAGACCATCCTGCGCAACGATCTCTTCGACTTCCTCCTGGGCATCATCCTGCGATGCGCCGACAATGCGGATTTCTGCACCGAGCTTGCGGATCTCATCGACCTTGTTACCAGGCACGAGATTTGACATGCAGATGATGGAACGCATTGCTTGCAGACCGGCGGCATAGGCGAGAGCGCGGCCGTGATTGCCGGTCGATGCGGTGACGACGCCGCGCCGCCTTTCGTCTGGGGTCAATCGGTTCAACGCGTTGAGGACACCGCGCAGCTTGAATGCCCCGGTGATCTGCCTATGTTCCAATTTGAGATAGACGGGCTGCCCCATCCGTTCGCTCAGGCTTACCGATGGAACCGTCGGTGTGCGCAGGATGTGAGGTGCAATCACCGGTCGTGCTGCCTCGATCTCGGTCAGGGTGACGAACGTTCCAGCCATGCTGATTTACCAGGCAGCCATGGGACGGGTCATCAACTGCCCCATTTCCGGTCGCGGCTGGTTTTCACCGCACAGGCGCAATGTTGCCCATGCGGTGGCGAGATTGCTCGTAACGACAGGCTTGCCGGTTGCCGCTTCGATCTGCGGTACGGCAATGGCGGCGCGCAATGCAGTGCAGGATATGAACAGAGCGTCGCAATCGGGCGCCATTGCTTCGGTTGCTGCAGCCACAAGCGATGCTTGTGTCACCCGTGCCATTTCCCGGTCGTCTTCAAGGCCGAAACAGGTGAAGCGTGCGATATCAAAACCTTTGGTCTGGAAGTAAGCCAGCATCGGGGTACTGGTTTCGACGGTATAGGGCGTCAGCACACTGATACGCCGGGCGCCGAAGGCATTGAGGCCCCGAACGGCGGCGAGCGGCGGTGTGATGACCGGTACGCCCGGTTTGGCGGTTTTGATCGCGGCCTCAACCGCATCGTCGCCGATAACCACTGATGCGGAAGTGCAGGAATAGCAGATCGCGTCGAGATTTTCGTCGGGCAGGATCAATCCGGCACCAACCGTTAGTCCGGGCTGCATGCGGCGCAGGTTTTCCGGCGTTGTCGGATTGGCATAGGGAATGCGCGCCGTGTAGAGCCCGATTTTCGGGCTGGCGACCATGCGCTGAAAGTCCGGTTCGGTCGTATGGTCCGTTGCGAGGATCACCAAGCCAACGCGCTTGGCGATGGGCCGGTTATCGAAGCCAAGCGGCGTCATCGTCTGGGTGACTTTGATCGGAATGCCCATTTTATCTCTCCTCGATCCGCCCGTAGCGGCGCTCGAGCCAGCGAAGGGCAATGACCGACACAAGGCTGATCACCAGGAAGAATGCCCCCACCAGCGTGATCGGCTCAATGTAACGGTAGTTGTAATTGGCTATGCTGCGCGCCTGGTTCATCAGCTCGAGCACGGTGATGGCGGAGAGCAGCGGTGTTTCCTTGAACATGGCGATGAAATAGTTGGCCAGCGCCGGGATCATTGGCGGCAAGGCTTGCGGAAGAATAATCCGGGTCCAGGTCTGGAATGCGGACAAATTACAGGCACGGGCGGCTTCCCATTGGCCACGCGCCACATTGTCGATGCCGCCGCGATAGACCTCTGCCGTATAGGTGCCGTAGTGCAGGCCAAGGCCGATTACACCGGCCACCAGTGGCGAGAGGGTAATCCCCGCATCGGGCAGGACATAGAAGATGAAATAGAGCTGCACGAGCAATGGCGTGCCGCGAATGAAGTCGGCAAGAAAACCAACGGGTTTCGAGACAAAGACATTTTTCGAGCGGCGCAGGATGGCCAGACCGAGGCCGATGAGAGCCGCAAGGACCGATCCCAGAAGGGTCGCCAGAATGGTAATCTTCACGCCCTCGACGAGGGTCGGAAGAATTTCAACGACAAAGGCCCAATCCCATTCCATCCTACGACCTCACACCGTCAAGGCCGCGGGTCAGATAGCGCTCCAGGCCACGGATCGAGGCGGAGATGACCGACGACATAAGGAAATAGAGAACGAGAATGGTCAGGAACGGGATCAATGTGCTGCCTGTCTGGGCGCGCACGACCTGTGCCTGGAATGTCATGTCCGAAAGCGAGATCAGCGACACCACGGCCGAGGCTTTCAACAGCTCGATCGCATTGTTGCCGAAGGTTGGCAGCATCAGCACGAAAGCCTGTGGCAGTATGATATGGCGCAAGCTTTGCCAGCGATTGAAGTTCAGGGCTATGCAAGCCTCATATTGTTCGCGGCCGATAGACTTGATCGCGCCGCGCACGACCTCGGCGCCATAGGCGCCCACATTGAGGCCGAGCGCGAGAACACCCGCCTGCAAGGGTGTCAGCGAAAAGCCAAGCAGCGGCAAGACGAAATACGCCCAGAAGAGCTGAACGAAAATGGATGTGCCGCGAAAGAATTCGATGTAGGCCGTGGCCAATGCGCGCGCCGGCCAGAAGCGCGATATCCGGCCGAGACCGGCGATAAAGGCCATAATCAGCGCAAGCAGTGACCCCATCAGGGTCAGCTTGATGGTGACCAGCGCCCCTTCCAGAATCAGCTGTAAGTATCCGGCCCACTGGCCCATTGGTCATGCTCTCGTTCGTGACGGAAATTGCGGGTGTTTACTCCGGCACCAGGGCCGGAGTAACGGAGACGGAATGGCCGTCAGCCGGCGCAGAGCTTGTCGCGCGTGGTTGACATGGCGGCCTTGGCGGAGAAGCCGTAGGGTTCGACAATTTTGGCAAATTCGCCCGATGTCTTCATCTCGGCGAGGACTTTGTCGAACTCGTCGCGCAGGGCAGTCTGGTCTTTGCGGAAGGCAGCGCCATCGCAATAGACCGGCGCGTTGACGACTGGGGCAAAGACTTCGACGTTCGGATCATTGGCCTTCTTGACCAGATCGTTGATCGAAAGAACCGGCAGGGAATAGACATCGATGCGCCCGTCCTGCAGCATCTTGATGCCACTCTGGCCATCTGGGACGACGATCACGCGGTCACGCGGCACACCGGCTTCCAGCGCTAGCCGCTCTTCCGTGCCGCCGCCGGGCGCACCTATGGTTGCTTTCGCATCAACGGCGATATCCTTGTAGCTCTTGAATCCCTTTGGGTTGCCCTTCTTGACCAGAAAAGCCTCGGCATCGCACAGGATCGGTTCGGAATAGGCAACGGCCTTGCAGCGCTCCGGTTTCATGAACAGCCCCGCCGTCACCACGTCATGACGTCCTGCTTGGAGGCCCGGGATCATGGCGCCGTATTCCGAAATGGAGGCGACCACATCGGCAACGCCGAGCTTCTTGAACACGGCCCTGGCGACATCAGGACCCGCGCCGGACACGGTGCCGTCCGGCTTGACCGCAGTGAAGGGTGGTTCATTGGCGATGGCAATACGCGCAAAGCCCTGTGCTTTCAGCTTGTCGAGTGCTTCGTCAGCCTTTGCAGGCAGGGAGAGCGCCAGGGCGGAGAGTGCGATCGCTCCGATCGACGCAGTTATGGCATTAAAGTTTAACATGTTCCCAACTCCTCAGTTTTCTTGTGTTTTTAGGTGTGCATGTACCGCGCCGGTCAAACCCTGTGACCGGCAGCGATGATCTTTTTCAGGAATGCCTGCGTGCGTTCCTGCTTGGGATGGCGGAATATCTCGTCAGGCTTGCCGTCCTCGACGATCCTGCCCCTGTCAAAGAACAGGACCCGATCGGCAAATTCGTGGGCAAAACCCATCTCGTGGGTGACGAGCAGCATGGTCATGTCCGTTTCCTCGGACAGGCGCCACAGGACATTGAGCACTTCCTCGACCAGCTCAGGATCGAGTGCCGATGTCACTTCATCAAACAGCATAATCTTGGGCTGCAGCGCCAGGGCGCGGGCGATGGCGACACGCTGTTTCTGTCCGCCGGACAGCTGCGAAGGCATGGATTTGGCCTTGCTGGCAAGCCCGACCATCTCGAGCAATTGCATGGCCTGCTCTTCGGCTTGTTTGCGCGGCGCATTTTTCGTCAGCATTGGTGCCAGCGTCACGTTATCGAGAACACATTTGTGCGGAAACAGGTTGAACAGCTGGAACACCATGCCAATCTTTGCACGCATCTTGTGCAGATGGTTTTCGTCAGCCGGTTGCAGACTGCCATTCTTCTGCATCCGGTAGAGATTTTCACCCGCAACGCGAATATCGCCGCTATCAATGCCCTCGAGAGTCATGAGAATACGCAGGATCGTGGTCTTGCCGGAGCCGGATGGGCCTATGAGTGCGAGCTTCTCACCGGGCGCGACGTTGAACGACAGCTGATCCAGAACCTTGAACGCGCCAAAACTCTTGCTGATACCGTCAATCTCGATGATCGGCGGTTGGCCCGTCATTCCTGCTTCTGCTTCGTTGATTGGCGGCATGCGTCTCTCCCTCTGGTTGAGACCGGCTATGCCTAAACGATGAGAGACTTATCAAATCATGTCAATTATAAAAATTAAATCATGACAATATAAGTTTCATTGCCATGAAATTGGGCGCTTCGGCTAAATGGCGAGCAGCAGATGTTCGGGATCACCCTGCAGTAGATTCCCGACGACAGCGAGACCGCGCAGCAATTCCACCTCGGTCGTTGAGCCTAGGGATATGCGCACGGCAGGGGTCCAGTCCTCCTGGGAAATGCGGAATGATGCGCCAGGCGCAATGGCGACATTCTGCAGGCGTGCCTGAGCCACGAATGTCTCTTCCGTCCGCCCGTCGGTCAGCGGCAGCCAGATGTGCAGGCTTTGCGGATGCGAGCGGAAGGGGATGCCCGATAGCACCTGCGATGCGATCTCGTGCCTGCGCCGCAAAGCATCGCGCTGCCATTCCACCAGTTGCATGGCCGTGCCGTCCTCGACCCAACGCGTGGCAATCTCAGCGACCATCGGCGTTGCCATCCAGTTGGAAACGAGGTGCCGGTTGGCAACGGCAGCGACGTAACGATCAGGCGCTGCGAGATAGCCGATACGCAAACCCGGTACGACCGTCTTGGTGAAACTGGTGAAATAGAGCGTCCGCTCGGGAGCCAACGCGGCAATCGGCGGCGGGCGGTCCTGAACCAGGGGCCCAAGTATGTCGCTTTCAACGATGGCAATATCGCGCTTGCGGGCCACTTCCACAATCTGTGCGCGACGGACGGATCCCATCACCGTCGCGCACGGATTGATTGCTGCCGGCTGCACAAACAAGGCGCGAATGCTGGATTCCCTGCACGCCGCATCCAATGCTTCGGGGATAATGCCCTGATCATCGATGGCGATCCCCTTCAGCGTCAATCCCAGATAGGAAGCGAGCGGCACCAGGGTATGATGGCCGGTGGCCTCGGTCGCAATCGTCGAACCGACAGGCGCAACACTCATGATTGCAACCGTCATCGCAGCGGTCGCGCCGTTGGTGATGCTGACATTCGATGCAGGAACATCAAGTCCGCACTCCCGCAGCCATTTGACAGCCGTGGTGCGGTGGCGCGGAAAAACCACGTTCGGACGGAACGACAGAGCCGAACTTGCGGGCAGGGTTTCGGACAGCCAGCCAAGCGCCTTCTTCAAACGCTCATGATGCATTTTCTCGCAGACGGGCTTGAGAATCGACAGGTCGATCACTTCGCCGAGCCGTTCGGGCAGATAGGGTTGATCGATTTCGCGCCGCTGCGCCTTGACGAAACTACCGCGCCCGGTTTCGCCCGAAAGCATCCCGCGGCGAATGAGTTCCTCATAGGCGCGGCTGACCGTCTGCACGGACAGGTGCAGATCCTCCGCCATCTTTCGATGGGTCGGCAGGCGGGCGCCTGCTTCCAGCGTGCCGTCACCGATGGCGCGCGCAATCTGGTCAGCCAAGGAGAGATAGGCAGGGCGGGTGAGTGAACTGATATCGGGTCGCCATAATGTCATGATTTCAGATTGATTGAAATCAGGTCAATTGACAATCAGAAAAACACAAGGCCATGATCAATCCACTCTTTGATCGGAAACAGTAATGGGTGCCCCAAGGCTTGACGCAATCGATATCCGTATTCTTGACGCCATCCAGAGGGATGGCCGGATCACCAAACTTGCCCTTGCCGAGCGGGCGGGCATCTCGCCGACGCCATGCTGGACCAGGCTTCGCCGACTGGAAAAGGCAGGTATCATCACAGGTTATCACGCGCGCCTTGCCCTCAAACTGGTTGCGCCGGTTGCCAGTATTCTGGTGGAAGTCACCCTTGCATCGCACAGGCAGACGGATTTCGAACGGTTTGAGCGGGCGATCAAGCTTTTGCCTGAGGTCACCTCGTGCTGGTCGGTTGGCGGCGGTGTCGATTACATTCTGAAAATTGTCGCCCGGGACATCGATGCCTATCAGCGGCTGATCGATGATCTGTTGCAGCGCGAACTCGGTATCGACCGGTATTTTTCCTACATCATCACCAAGATGGTCAAAGAGGAAACGGCTTTGCCTGTGTATGACCTGATCCAGCCGGAAGGCTGACACTGCGGTCCATCTCTCCAAATCAGAGGGGTAAATCAGACAATCTCTCTCTGCTGGCGGCGCATTACAGTCACTCTCTCCTGACGGGATCGGCGAGCATCGCTGGATATTCTCAGGGAGAGCCCGATGTCTGCCCATTTCGCACGACCCGAACGCCACGATGGACTGGACCGCCTGCAGGACCGCAGGATGTTGCGCGATCTTGCCTATATTGATGGCCATTGGAGCTCAGCCAAAAGCGGGCAGACATTCGAGGTCCGTGACCCGGCATCGGGAATGCCGGTAGCATGGGTCGCCACTCTTGGTCTGGAGGAAACGTCTCTTGCCATCGATGCGGCATCACGCGCATTCCGTTCATGGCGTGCGTTGCTGCCGCAACGGCGTGCTGCTGTTTTACGCAAATGGCACGACCTCATTCTGGCGGCAAAGGAAGATCTCGCGCTGATCATGACGCTCGAGCAGGGCAAACCGCTGGATGAGTCACGCGGCGAGATCGAATACGCCGCATCCTTCATCGAGTTCTATGCGGAGGAGGGGAAGCGGCTGAACGCGGAGGGCGTGACCAGCCACCTGCCCGGTGCGCAGATGATGGTCAGCCGCGAAGCGATTGGCGTCGTTGGTATCGTCACTCCGTGGAATTTTCCGTCTGCCATGCTCACCCGCAAGGCAGCTGCGGCTCTTGCGGCCGGTTGCCCCGTTGTCGCGCATCCCTCATCCGAAACGCCGCTGTCAGCCCTTGCCCTGGCGGAATTGGCGGAGCGGGCCGGGGTGCCAGCGGGTGTTTTCAATATCATCACCGGCAAGGCAGCACCTATCGTCGAGGCGCTTTGTGCCGATCCGCGCGTGCGGGCCTTGAGTTTCACGGGCTCGACCGAGGTTGGGCGCCTGATTGCAGCACAGTGCGCGCCGACAATGAAGAATCTCGTCATGGAACTGGGCGGACATGCGCCCCTGATCATCTTTGCCGACAGCGATATAGATCGCGCCGTGGACATTGCGATTGGTGCAAAATTCGCCACGTCAGGTCAGGATTGTCTCGCAGCCAACCGCATTTACGTGGAACGGCCGATTCACGACGTATTCGTGGCTGCCTTCGCCCGGAAAATTGCGGCGCTGAAAGTGGCATCCGGTCTGACAAGTGGGGCGGAAATCGGCCCGTTGATGCACGAAAGGGCCGTGCAGAAGGTCGAAGAGCAGGTGCAGGATGCACTCGATCGCGGTGCCAAATGCGTCGCCGGCGGCAGGCGTCATGAAGCAGGGCCGTTTTTCTTTCAACCGACCCTGCTGACCGATGTCCCCGACACCGCGCTGATCATGCGTGAGGAAACATTCGGGCCAGTGGCCGCCGTGACCGTGTTTGACGACGAAGATGAGGTCATCCGCCGTGCCAATGATACGGAATACGGTCTTGTGGCCTATGTCGTTACCCGCGATGGCCAGCGCATGCTGCGTCTGGGCCGGGCACTCGAATATGGCATGGTTGCAATCAACCGGGTGAAAATCACCGGTGCGCCGATCCCCTTTGGCGGCGTGAAGCAATCCGGTCTCGGACGGGAAGGATCGCGCCACGGCATCGAAGCCTTCACGGAACTCAAATATCTCTGCCTCGAAGCAAGTTGAGGTAAAAAGCAGGAGCAATAGACATGTTGGACCGTTCGAACGAGCTGAACGCCTGGGACCGCGACCACTTTTTTCATCCCTCCACCCATATGGGCACCCATGCGCGGGGCGAAAGCCCGACGCGCGTGATAAAGGGCGGCGAAGGCGTGCACATTTTTGATGTGAACGGCAAGAAGAGCCTTGATGCCTTCGCCGGGCTCTACTGCGTCAATGTCGGCTATGGGCGGCAGGAAATAGCCGATGCGATTGCGCAGCAGGCCAAGGAGCTTGCCTATTATCACGCCTATGTCGGGCATGGCACCGAAGTCTCAATCAAGCTGGCCAAGATGATCATCGACCGGGCGCCGGAAGGGATGAGCCGGGTTTATTTCGGTCTTTCGGGGTCCGATGCCAACGAGACCAATATCAAGCTGATCTGGTACTACAACAATGTGCTTGGACGGCCGGACAAGAAGAAGATCATTTCCCGCTGGCGCGGCTATCATGGCTCGGGCGTGATGACAGGAAGCCTGACGGGTCTCGACCTCTTTCACAATGCCTTCGACCTGCCCCGAGCACCGATCCTGCATACGGAAGCACCTTATTATTTCCGCCGGGACGACCGCTCGATGAGCGAAGAGCAGTTCTCCCAGCATTGCGCCGACAAACTGGAGGAGATGATCCTTGCGGAAGGGCCGGAGACCGTAGCGGCATTCATCGGCGAACCGATCCTTGGCACCGGAGGCATCGTGCCGCCACCTGCCGGGTACTGGGAGAAAATACAGGCCGTTCTCAACACATATGATGTGCTTCTGGTCGCCGATGAGGTTGTAACCGGCTTTGGCCGTCTGGGCACCATGTTCGGTTCCGATCATTATGGCATCAAGCCTGATCTGATCACGATCGCCAAGGGCCTGACTTCGGCCTACGCGCCGCTCTCCGGAGTTGTCGTTGGCGACAAGGTCTGGCAGGTTCTGGTGCAGGGCTCAGACAAACTCGGATCACTCGGTCATGGCTGGACCTATTCGGCGCATCCCATCTGCGCTGCCGCCGGTGTTGCCAATCTGAAGCTGATCGACAAGCTCGATCTCGTGACCAATGCGCGGGAGACCGGAGCCTATTTCCGCAACGCCCTTACCGAAGCACTGGGGCATCATCCCATCGTCGGCGAGGTGCGTGGTGACGGCATGCTGGCCGCCGTTGAATTCGTCAAAGACCGGGACGACAGGGTGTTCTTTGACGCGCCGCAGAAGGTCGGCCCGCAAATTGCGGCAGCACTGGCGGAACGCGGTGTGATCGGACGAGCCATGCCGCAGGGCGATATCCTCGG
The DNA here is from genome assembly GCF_052056495.1 of Phyllobacterium sp. 22229. NCBI lineage: Bacteria > Pseudomonadati > Pseudomonadota > Alphaproteobacteria > Hyphomicrobiales > Phyllobacteriaceae > Phyllobacterium > Phyllobacterium sp. 22229. The sequence goes on along the minus strand of NZ_JBQEPA010000004.1, from coordinate 280,663 downwards.
ATTTGCCCCTCCATTGTGTCTCACGCGGGACGAGGCCGATACTGTCGTCAAGGCGGCGGTTGCGGCCGTCGATGCCGTTGCAAAAACGCTCTGAGGTCCAGGATGACGGATATGGTTTCCCGAACAATGTCGGCCGTGTTGCTGACCGGGCACGGCGATCTCGACAAGTTGGTGTACCGGACCGATGTTCCGGTGGCGCAACCGGCGGCAGGCGAGGTTCTGATCGAAATCTCCGCCTGCGGCATGAACAATACGGATGTATGGGTGCGCCAGGGCGCCTATGGCACCGAGAATGATGCGAATGCGGTTTCCACGTGGCGGCGGCAGGAGCCGACACTGACCTTCCCGCGCATTCAAGGCACGGATATTGTCGGCCATATCGTTGCGGTTGGAAGCGGTGTTACCTCCGGCCGAACCGGCGAGCGGGTCATGGTGGATTTTTCGATCTACAACCGCGAAGACGACAGTCTTGCCGACATCGATTATATCGGTCATGGCCGTGACGGCGGATACGCTGAGTATGTGGCTGTGCCTGCGGAAAACGCCCATGTGGTCAATACTGATATGACCGACGTCGAACTGGCGACCTTTTGCTGTGCCTATCTGACCGGTGAGCAGATGCTTGAACGAGCTGGATTGCAATCTGGCGAACGGTTGCTGGTTACGGGTGCTTCGGGCGGCGTTGGCTCTGGTATCGTTCAATTGGCACGGGCACGCGGGGCCATTCCCTATGCGGTGGTCGGTGCCGGTAAGGAGCAGGCGCTGCTCGATATCGGTGCCGAGGCTGTGATCACCCGCGGTGATGGCGATCTCGTCATGGCAGTGGAGCGCGCACTGAACGGCAGGCCTGTCGATGTGGTCGCCGATCTCGTTGGCGGACCTCTGTTCAACGATCTCCTGCGGATATTGCGGCCGGAAGGCCGCTATACGACAGCCGGAGCCATCGCTGGACCTGTGGTACAACTCGACCTTCGGACCATGTATCTGAAACAGCTGCAGCTGCACGGATCGTCGCAGGGCACGCGCGCCGATTTCCGGCGTATTGTCCGTTATATCGAGGACGGCAAGATCAAACCGCTTGTCGGCGGCGTCTATCCGCTCTCGGAATTCCACCGGGCGCAGAGTGACTTCATGGCAAAGGCCTTTGTCGGTAAGCTCGTCGTCGTACCCGATGCGAAATATGAGCTGATCTGAGGATTGTTCGCAAACCTCCCTGAAGGCTACGAGGATAAGATGATGATAAGGTTATGAGGATTCTCAACGACCGAAATGGCACATCAGACCGGCGAGACTTCAGTCGTCACGGCATTGCAGCTGCGCGGTCACCGGACCATCCACGGTGATCGTTGTCTGACTTGGCCGGTTTTCCATCCGGGCGATCGCCCGGCAAAACAATTTCGTTCATCCTTGTCGGAATCTCCCTATCTTGGTCGTCCTTGCAGTATCAACCGCTTTAATCTCGGAGGTGCATCATGGAAAACGTCCAATCGGCCTGGCAGACGACTGCCATTCTCATTGCCCGCATTATCTTTGCCGCCGTCTTTCTGATGGCTGTCTCGTTCAAATTCATGGGTATGGGCGCGACCGCAGGTTACATCGCTGCCGCTGGCTTCCCGTTCCCGCTGTTTCTGGCCTGGTGCGCAGCGATCCTCGAAGTGCTGCTGGTCATTGCCTTTCTGACCGGCGTCTTTTTCACACCGGCGGCAGTGGTCGCGGCCGTTTATGTCATCTTCCTTGGATTTTCGTTCCACGGTCCTTCGCACTGGGCCGGCAACCAGGACGAATTAGGTTTCTTCGTTGACCATTTTACCTTTGTAGCCGGTTTGTTGTTCGCGGCCGTGCATGGACCGGGAAGCGTGCTTGCCCTCAAGGCGGGCTGGACGGGAGGGGCCTGAACCCAGCCTCCCATAGGAGGAAATACGGTGGGGCGAGTGGCATAATCCGCACTTTCGCCCGAGGGGAATGCTTTGATGCTGGCTCAGGATATTGCAGGCAGAGGATAACGGCTTTTCATGATAGTGGTCCCACCAGGGCCTACGGCGATTTTGAATGGTCCGCGATCACCACGGGGTTTTCGCATTGGCAATTGTCAATCCCGATTTGTACCGAGTTGCCGCCGACTGGAGTCTTACACAATGCCCATTTTGTTTTTGCTACCGATAGCTGCATTGATTTGCGTTTGGGCGGCAATAGTCTGTAGCAGAAGCCTAAGGTACCTCTTCCTTATTGTGGGCATGGTCACAATCGCTCTCTGGCTATGGTATCTTTTCGCTTTGGTCCAACTGGACCTGCCGGCCTGAAATTTCCTGAAATAGCAGGCTTGCCGAATTCAAGGGTAAGGCGGCTCTTCCTGCTTCTGAATCATCCCTATTGAACGCCCGTGACATCTTAGTATACAGTGTATATTCGTGACGGAAAGAGCGTCGATGAGTGTAAAACAACGTATCCTTGACTGTGCACTGAATGAACTGGCCCGTGCCGGGGCGCAGGGGTTTAGTTTGCGAGCCGTCGCGGTTGCCGCCGGCATCACCCCGATGGCCATCTATCGCTATTTTGGCAACCGGGAAGAACTTCTGTTTGCAGCAGGCGAAGCGGCCTTCGCAACATGGCTGCGACGTGTCGAAGCCATCAGGGAGCAAGGCGCGCTGTATTGGCTGCGACGAGTGGGACAGGCCTATATCGAGTTTGCGCTTGATGAACCAGCTCACTTCGATGCCTGCTTTGTCATACGGACCCGCGTGGAAAGGCTCTACCCCAAGGACTTTGAAGCAGGACTATCGCCGGTTATCGCAATGGTGACAGAGCGCATCGCCATTGCGCAGGCGGAAAGCCGATTGAGGGCGGGAAACCCCCTGGAGTTCGCGCTCTTCTATTGGGCAGAATTGCATGGGCTCGCTTTGTTGCACCGCTCGGGGCGTTTTGCCATGGAACGCCCCGCCTTTTTGGCTCTCATAAACCGGTCTGTTGATCGCATGCTCAACGATGCGACGGCGGGCGAGGGAACACCGGCACGCTCATCATGATCAGAAAGGACCATCCATATCTTGGCATTGCCGCAGCCGCGACAACAGGATTGCTGTTTTGGGCTTCGCGCGATACGGGACCGTTTGGCCCTCTCGTGCTGATAGCGCCCATTCCATGGCTGGCTTACGCTTTGACAGCAGAGCGTGTGGTGTGGATCGCTGTCTTGTCCTTTTTGGCGGGTACACTTGGCCGGCTTGGATTGATCCTGACTTATATCACCGTGATTCCGCCGGCTGTGCTCATTCTTTGGATAATCTTCCTGCCGCTTTGGTTTATGGGCACCGTGCTGCTGACACGCTGGCTCTACCGCTCCGCTTCGCTCTGGATGGCTCTGCTGGCTTATCCGGTATTCTCCACGGCAAGCGAGTTCCTGTTCAATCTTGTCTCGCCTCACGGCAGCTTCGGATCGCTCGGTTATGCCTTGATTGATCTTCCCATCCTTGTACAGGCTGCCAGCGTCGGGGGTATTGCCGCCCTAACGTTCATCGGCTCGCTTGTGCCAATGGCCGGGACCTTATTCATCATCTCTCCGCGTTCCCGCGGACATACGGCACTCCTTGCCGGGGCACCATTGATTGTCGTCTTGATATTTGGCGCAGTCCGGATGGAACATGGCTATGACCGGCAAGTGGCTGTCTCTTTGATCGCCGTTGACGCATTGCAGGATGACGACGTCAGAGACGAACCAACAGCCCTGCGGAATGCGAAGGCCTATGCGGACCTGATCGATACCTCCGCCGGTACGCGCCCCGATATTATCGTCCTTCCCGAGAAAAGCCTGATCCGCAAACCCGGCTGGAGTGACACAGGCACCCTGATACGGAGCGCGGCAGAACAGTATGGCATCTCCGTCGTCGCAGGTTTCAATGAGACCCTGGCGGATGGACATCATGCCAATACCGCTGAGTTCTATCAGCCAATGCAGCAAAACGGGCGCTACCTCAAGCGCAGGCTGATACCGGGTCTTGAGAGCGAGTTCGTATCTGGAACGGAGAACCTCATCATCGGGAGCACCGGCATCGCAATCTGCAAGGACATGGATTTTGCCGCGGCTATTCGGGATTATGGCCGGCGCGGCGTTCAGTTGATGCTGGTTCCGGCATGGGATTTCAGGGCCGATGCGCGATTGCACGCCCGCATGGCAGTCGTGCGCGGTGTAGAAAATGGCTTTGCGGTTGTACGCGCGGCGGCCAATGGCTTGCTCACCGTCAGCGATGCATATGGCGAGATAGTAGCAGAGAAAGCCACTGCTAAAGACGAGGCGGTGGTCTTGTCCGCCAAGCTTGGATTGCGGGACGGTACAACGCTCTATGCGCTATTCGGTGATGTCTTTGGCTGGCTTACGGTTGTCGGCAGTGTGCTTTTGATCATCCGTGGATTTAGATCGATGCGAACAGCCTGACGCACACCTGAAAATATTGCGGAACCGAACCTCATGTCTTCATCCAGCTTCGCCAAGCATGCCGATGCGCGAATGCGGGGACGCAAAGAGTGGTATTCTCATTTTGAAGTTCGGGTCGCGAAAGTCGAGCGGGCGTACAACCTGACAACCTCGCAAGAGCCGCATCGGGACCCCGAGGGATAGTCACTATGCTATGCGCCGCAGAGAGGTACCGGCTGTGGTGCGACGGTGGATTGAGGCAACTGCCTCAATCCACACAGGCCAAACCGTGCATGGACAATACCTACGGACGGGCTTGTTCGCTGCTCGCCTGTTTGGTGCCGATAGCTTCTTCACACAGAGCCACATGTTTGGCCAGCGCATCGATTGGCAGGAACGCACTGACCGTGCAAATATCGCGCTTTTGAAATTTTGGCATGCGCTGAAGTTCCTTCAGCCGTTCAAGAAGTGCAACCCGGTTCATATTCGTCTCCTTCATCCACTGGTTTGACGTTTGCCCCGACCCCTTGGCATGTATTCACTAAGCAGCCCGAACTCCGGCTTTCAATGGAATCTCGATATCAACCTCCAGCATCGAGACCTGATCATCACTGTTCATTGTAACGCGAACTTTTTCGCGATCGATTTGTATGTGCCGCGTGACAACGGCCAGAATTTCTTCCCTTAACACAAGGACCAGATCGGAATGCCCCTGCGATGCGCGCTCATGGGCGAGCAAGATTTGCAGACGCTCACGCGCCTTGGGCGCTGAGGCTTGCTTGTTGAAGAAACGGAAAATACTCATGCTGCCCTCCGCCGGAATATTTTGCCCAACAAACCGCGCTTTTCACTGGGAATGGTAACAGGGATCGTTTCGCCGGCAAGGCGCCGCGCGGCATCCATATAGGCCAAAGCCGGTGCGCTATCCTTGTCAGCCAGGGTTACCGGCGAACCGATGTTGGATGCGCGCAAGACATCCTGGCTTTCAGGAATGATACCAAGCAGCGGAATGGATAGAATTTCGAGAACGTCTTCCACCTTCAACATATCGCCTCGTTCCGCCCGGTTTGCATCGTAGCGGGTTAAGAGGAGATGTTTCTCCATTCTCTCGCCGCGTTCGGCTTTGAGCGTCTTTGAGTCGAGAAGGCCAATGATCCGGTCTGAATCCCGAACCGAGGAGACTTCCGGGTTCGTGACCACGACTGCAATGTCGGCATGGCGCATCGCGAGTGTCGCACCGCGTTCAATGCCGGCCGGACTGTCGCAAATGATCCAATCAAACGATTTCTTCAAATCTTCGATGACCTTCTCGACACCCTCTGCCGTGAGGTTGTCCTTGTCGCGGGTTTGCGATGCGGGCAGCAGGAAGAGCGTATCGAGCCGCTTGTCGCGAATGAGGGCCTGCGGCAGTTTGGCATCGCCCTGGATAACATTCACCAGATCAAAGACCACGCGACGCTCCGCGCCCATGACCAGATCAAGGTTCCGCAAGCCCACATCGAAATCGATGACGACCGTCCTCTCGTTGCGCTGCGCGAGTGCCGCGCCAAGCGCGGCGGTTGACGTTGTTTTACCAACACCCCCCTTGCCCGAGGTCACTACGATCACTTTTCCCATGTTTTTCCTACCTTCCGCGAGCCCTGATTCAACCAAATGCCTCTGCCAGTATGGTGTCTCCCTCGAGCCACAACTGCACAGCTTTCCCTTTCAGCCGCGGTTCCAAGTCCTCGGCTGTCTTGTAGAGGCCGTCTATGGCCAACAGTTCCGCTTCAAGCTTGCGGCAAAAAATGCGCGCCGTGGCGTTACCGGCCGATCCGGCCATGGCCCGGCCCCGCAGCGTGCCATAGACATGGATAGAACCGCCGGCGACGACTTCAGCGCCCGATGCAACCGATCCGATGATTGTCACATCACCCTCGGGGAAAATCACAGACTGTCCCGATCGCACAGGCTCTTTGATGATGATCGACGGCATCACGCGAAGCGGAGCAGCGCCGGAAGCATTTACAGAAGCTGCGGAAGGCTGGGCATTTCCGCCACGCGGTTCAATGGCTGTTTTTGCTGCCGGCGCTTGGAAATCGGTTGCTGATTTCCCACCCCTCATTGCGGGTGGCATGCCGGGCGCAAGCAGCGACGGGCGTGCGCCTTCGATGCCCATGATCGATACCCCGCGCCTGGCAAGCTCTTCGATCAAAAGCGTCAGCTGCGCACGGTCGGTCTGCAGATTCTCAATGTCGAGAACGATCGGCTTGCCGAGGAAAAAGCCTGCAGAACGCGATGCGAGGTCGTCCAATTGGACAAGCCAACGATCGATTGGTGCTTCGGGCGAAAGCACGAGGGCAAGAAACGAGCGGCCTTTAAGGCGAATTGGCTGAGAATCTGTTAGCACTTTGTTCATCTAGGTTAATTTTTCGTTCCGCGGGTATAGGCGGCTAATGGTTAACAGAAAGTTAATTTTGGCTGGTTTAACGGCACTGAAAATCGCGTGAGCAAAAAGCGTGGACACCCCGATGCGGGTTCACCGCAGTCGGCTGAGATCCACCGGACGATTGTTGATGATCGCTTCCATCGAAAAGAAGCCGGTGACCGTTGCAAGGTCGAAATTCGTGATCAATTTCTGGTAGAACGCATCGTAGCCGGACATGCCTTTTGTCACGACCTTGATCAGATAGTCCCATTCTCCGCCGATTCGATAGAAATCAATCACCTCCGGCAACCGCTCAACATGGGCACGGAAACCCTCACTCCACTCTTTGGAATGGTGGCGGGTGCGGATCATCACGAAGACGGTCAGGTCGAGCCCCAGCGCCTCGAGATCGATAACACTGTGCGATCCACATATCAGGCCGAGAGAGTGGAGGCGCTGCAGCCGCCGCCAGCAGGCATTTTGAGACAGGCCGACCTTTTCCGCCAGATCGCGCTGCGAGCGGTTCGCGTCGATCTGCATGGCGGTCAAAATTTTCATATCAAATACATCAATTTTTTTCAGATCATCGATCATTTGACACGTCTTTTGGAAAAAATGGCAGAAAATAAGTGAGTTTTTGAACGTGTAGCAGATTACAATCTGTGTCAATATCCAAGTCGAGGAGAATGATCATGGATGCCATTCGCCCAGCGATAGGACGGAGCGAAACGCCTCTTTCCAAGTTCCGCCAGAGTCTGAAAAACGTCGGCGTGACGGGTGCTCTGCGCGACGGGCTCGTCGGGGCGAACGCGAAAATCATCGGGCCTTATGGGGAAAGAGACCTGGTTTACGCCGACTATGTCGCATCCGGCCGCGCACTCCACCAGATCGAGCGCTTCATCCTGGAGGAGGTGCTCCCCTATTACGCCAACAGCCACACGGAAGCCTCCTATTGCGGTGGCTTCATGACCCGGATGCGGCGGGAAGCGCGCGCACTGATTGGTGAGTTCTGCGGAGCCAACGAAGGGCACGCCGTGATCTTCACCGGATCCGGTGCAACGGCGGGGATCAACCGTCTCGTCAAGCTGTTCGGCGTTGCTGAAGCCGCTGCGGCGGGCAAGCGCGCCCGGATCATTATCGGTCCCTACGAGCATCACTCCAACATTCTGCCCTGGCGGGAAAGCGGGGCTGAGATCGTTGAAATCGCCGAGCATCCATCCGGAGGACCTGACCTGTCGCTTCTCCAGGCGGCGCTCCTCGACGGATCGCCGGATCTGACGATATGCACACTGTCTGCGGCATCGAACATCACGGGCATTACCAGCGATGTTGCGACGATCACCGCGATGGTGAAGGCGGCCGGTGCAAAGATGGTCTGGGATTATGCGGGCGCGGGTCCCTATGTGCCGATTGCCATGTCGCCCGCGCCGCATGCAGAGATCGACGCCATTGTTGTATCGCCGCACAAGTTCATCGGCGGTCCTGGTGCCAGCGGAATATTGATCCTTCGCCGCGACGCACTTTCGACGGAAAAGCCGTCTTGGCCGGGGGGCGGGACGGTGAAATTTGTGTCGCCGCGCACGCATGATTACAGCGATAGTCTTGAGGCCCGCGAGGAAGCAGGCACGCCGAATGTGATTGGCGACATACGGGCCGCGCTGGCATTCATCGTCAAGGATGCGATCGGGCTTGATGCGATGGTCACGCGCAACCGCGAGCTTGTACAGCGTGCATTGCGCGCCTGGGAAGGCATACCGCAACTGGAGCTCCTCGGCCTGTGCGAGCCAGATCGCCTGCCGATTTTTTCGTTCCGGGTGAAAAACGGAAAGGGCGGCTATGTCCACCAGCAGTTGATCACGCGCATGCTGAGCGACCGGTTTGGCATCCAGGCTCGCGGCGGTTGCGCCTGTGCCGGACCTTACGTGCACCGGCTGCTGTCGATCGATGATCAGGAGTCCGAGGAGATAAGACAAGCCATTCTTTCCGGTGAGGAAATCAGGAAGCCCGGGTTCATCCGGCTGAATTTCAGCGTTCTGCTGCCGGATGACAAGGTACAGTTCATTCTCGACGCGGTGGCGCAGATTGCAGCCGATGCACCGGCCTTCGAGGCCGACTATGACGTCGATCCGAGCCGGGCAATATTCTTTCCACGAGTCGCAGCCAAGGAAGGTATCGCCTATGCAGAGGCCTGACGTCACTGGATTCCACGATGTGCGCACAGGCAGCATCCAATATGTTGTTGCATGCCCGAATACGCGCAACTGCGCAATCATCGATCCGGTGCTCGATTTTGACGAGAAGTCTGGCTCGACGGCAACGACAAACGCCGACAATATTCTCGATTATATCCATAGCCGCGATCTGAAGCTCGCGTGGATTCTGGATACCCATCCGCATGCGGATCATTTTTCGGCTGCACACTATCTTAAGTCATGCACGGGTGCGCCGACAGCGATCGGCGAGCATGTGAAGCAGGTGCAGCAGATCTGGCAACAGATCTATAACTGCCCGGATCTTGCCTGCGACGGTTCGCAATGGGATCGGCTGTTTTCCGATGGCGAGGCGTTCCGCATTGGCGAGCTGGAGGTGCGCGTGATGCACGCGCCAGGCCACACATTGGCATCGATCAGCTATGTCATTGGCGATGCAGCCTTCATTCACGACACGCTTTTTATGCCCGACAGCGGCTCGGCCCGCGCAGATTTTCCAGGCGGCAGTGCAGCCAAGCTATGGCAATCGATCCAGGCCATTCTGAGCTTGCCCGGCCACACCCGCCTCTTCACCGGGCATGATTATATGCCAGGAGGGCGCCCGGCGCAGTGGGAGAGTTCGATAGCGGAGCAGAAGGAGAGAAATCCGCATGTTGCCGGTCTGTCAGAGAAGGATTTCGTCTTGCTTCGAGAGGCCCGCGACAGGACGTTGCCAATGCCGAAGCTCATTTTGCATGCGCTGCAGGTCAATATCCGCGCAGGGGAACTGCCCCGGATTGAGGAAAATGGGCGGCGTTATCTGAAGATCCCGCTTGACGCGCTGCCAGGATCGACCTGGGGTTCGTGACACATTGCATAGCTCTGTCCAGCGGTTGCGGCGAGCGTATCCCTGATGGCTTCAAAGGCCACGTTTGCCGACGCGCTGTCGAAAGCGTCATAAATGTTGCACGCCGCCCATTACTCATATAAAACACTGCAATTACAGAATTTTATGATTGATTTTTTATTTTTTTCACGGACCGCGCCGGTGCCATTTGATGCCGTCGCCCATTTTTTAAAGGTATTCATATGCAAGACAAATTCGATTTCCCGCGCATATTCACAGCAAAAAAAGATATGGATCGACGGCAGTTCATGGAGTGCGCCTTGGTTGCGGGCGCAGGCATGCTGCTTGGCCGATCAGCTTATGCAGGCACAGCGAATATTGGTGCACCAATCAGGGGAGGGCTTCTGAAGGCAGGGATGCAAGGCGGCCAATCGACCGATAGCCTTGATCCAGCTCTAAACTCGTCGCAGGTGCCCTTTCTGTTCTGCAAGCAGTGGGGGGAGTTTCTTGTAAGGCTGACACCGGAGGGTGGTCTTGAAAATCGGATCGCCGAAGAAATCAATCCATCCAGTGACGGGAAGACCTGGACCGTCAAAGTCCGCCGTGACATTGAATTTCATAATGGGAAAACCGTTTCCGCCGGCGATGTGGCCGCTACGCTTGAGCGCCATGCAAGTGCAGGCTCTAAATCGGGAGCATTTGGTATTCTCAAGAATATCACCGGAATCAAGGCGGCGGGTAACGATGTCATTATCTCATTGGCGGTGTCCGACGCCGATTTCCCTTATCTGATGGCTGACTATCATCTTGTCATTCAACCCAATGGCGGAAAGGACAATCCCGCTGAGGGCATTTCTGCAGGCCCCTATAAGATTGCGGTCAATCAGCCGGGCGTGCGGCACGGCGGCGAACGTTTTGCCAATTACTGGCGCGCCGGCAAGGCTGCACATGCCGACCAGATCGAAATCATTAGTCATCAACGACGCAACGGCAAGGATGGCAGCGTTGCAAAGCGGCCAGGTGCATATAGTCAATCGCGTCGAGCCAAAAGTGGTCGATCTGATCAAGCGGGTACCAGCCATAAAGATTGAGAACGTGTCCGGCCGGGGTTTTTATCCGTTCAACATGTTTTGCGATACCGCGCCATTCGGCAACAACGATTTGCGAATGGCGCTCAAGCTGGCGATGGACCGCGAAGATTTGCTTCACAAGGTTCTGAGAGGCTATGGTTCGGTGGGAAATGATTTTCCAATCAATGAAGCCTATCCGTTGTTTTCCGACGATATCGAACAGCGCCGGTTTGATCCGGATATGGCCGCATCCCACTATAAAAAATCCGGCCACTCCGGCCCCATCGTTTTAAGGACGTCGGATGTTGCATTTCCCGGTGCCGTTGATGCGGCGCAGTTGTATCAGCAAAGTTGCGCCAAGGCGGGCATCAAGATCGAAATCAAACGCGAGCCAGGCGATGGCTACTGGTCCGAGGTCTGGAACAAGCAGCCGTTTTCATTGTCATATTGGGGTGGCCGTCCGACACAGGACCAGATGTATTCTACCGGATATATATCGAGTGCGGACTGGAATGATACCCGGTTCAAGAACGAGGCTTTCGACAAGATGACACTCGCTGCCCGCGCCGAGCTTGACGAAGGCAAGCGCAAGCAAATTTACCGGGATATGGCGGTGTTGATCCGTAACGAAGGCGGGTTGATTGTACCATTCTTCAATCAGATTATCGACGCCACGTCAGTCAAGGTGGGGGGATTTGTCAAAAGCAGGCAAGGAGAATTGATGGACGGATACGCGCTGAGTGAATGCTGGCTTGCGGCCTGAGGGAGACATAATGACAGTCAGGTCGAAACTCCTGCTCATCGTTCTCGATGGGGTACCCTACGAGAACTGGCGATCTCTTTTCGGCAATCTGGAGGGCTGGGTGCAGTCGGGCGAGGCGCGTGTATGGACCATGCGCTCCGTGCTGCCATCCACCTCAGCCAGTTGTTATGCCTCTATTCATACCGGGGTTCCGCCTCAGGTGCACGGCATACTCTCCAACGATATCAGGTTCAGGGTTTCCCAACCGGATATTTTCTCCGAAGTCTCGAAAGCGGGCGGCATAACCGCCGCCGTTACTCACTCCTTCTGGTCGGAATTTTTCCAGCGGCATCCGTTCGATCCGGTCAGGGATATCGAGTGTGACAATGCGGAAGGGCCAATCCATCATGGGCGCTTTCATTCCATGTCAGGCTATAATTCAGCCAATCAAATGACGCCCAGCGACGATGACCTGTTTGCAACGCTGACAATGCTGATCGAGCGTTATTCGGTGGACTATGGAATCCTGCATACCTGTACGCTGGATTCGATGGGGCATCGTTTCGGGCATGAAACACCGGAAATGGATCATGCCGCCTATTTGTTGGACGCGCAGCTGGCGGCCTATCTTCCGCGCTGGCGAGCAGCCGGATACGAAGTGATCGTAACGGCGGATCACGGGCAGACCTTGCGCGGCCATCACGGGGGGAGAGACCGTCGGATGCAGGAGTTTGCCCTGTACTATTTCGGCGATGCAGAAGGGTCTGGGACTGATACGGTCCTTGACCAACTGCAGCTTGCCCCCACGATATTGGACCGGTTGGGCGTTTCTATCCCTGCGACCATGCAAGCCACACCATTCCTGTTCCCGATACCTGAATAATTCAGATTTCAATTGATCGACACGCCGATTCAGTGCGCCAGCCTGACCGGTTCCCACCTGCATGTTCTAGAAGACATTTGAGAATGTATCTTGGCCGCCCAGTTCAACGCTCGAAAGCCAATCCTCGTTGTCTGGTAGCTGTTCGGCGGCAACAGGAAATGGAAATCGGAAAACCAGCATGACAACCACGGTATCCCTTCGCTGAACCGTCGGGATCTTGAGTTTGAAGCCGGTTTATTTATCTCAACATATGATGAAAGGAGCGACGATCATATTCTGATAAAAAATTTCATATCGCTATTTGTACTCTTCTTGTTCTTTCATGGTTAAATGAAAAGGCGAAGTAAATGAATATTTTCAAGATATCAGTTTTTATTTTAACAGCCTCCACGATGTGTCTTAGCGGAACAGCGAGCGTCTGGTCCAAAGAAATGGGTTCGGGTCAGGGTACTCCCGCGCAGAACACATCCGCGGACCTCTTGGCTAAACCCATTATGGGCTTTTCCACCTGGACTCGGTTCGGCTGCATGCCGCAGACGCAACTGTCGCCCGCTATCAAACTGCCCGATCTGACGTCTGCAGGCACCAGCATGCCCGCCCCCCTGAACGAACCTAGTCCCGGCACATCAACAGAGGAACAACCCTATTCATTCCAGCATTTCATGCTGGACCAGGCGCAGTCTCTCGTTGAATCCGGTTTGAGCGCTGCTGGTTACACCTATCTGAACGTCGATGATTGCTGGCAGGCGCTCGATCGGGAAAAGGTCGAGCCTGTGGTAAACTTTGATCCGCTGCTCAAAGCTGCTCTCCAGGCTGCAAGCACGATGAATGTTGACGTGCCGGATAACGAAATACTGGTACCACTGAAAAGGGCATTGGATAAAACGAAAGCTGCAGAGGGAACTGACTTCATATCAATTCAGGAAAAAGCACTGCTTCAAAATGTGAGCAACACCATAGAGTCCAAGAGAAATAATCTTACTGTGTCTATTGCCGCCACGGCACGATCGCTCCTGCAAGGGTTGACGGGGCCTTTGAAAGGGGCTCCCCGCTGGGAACACATCACATATCTCTATGGCGCTGAGAAAAAACAAAGGGGGTTCGACACGGATCTGACCAACTACACAAAATATGTTCATGCAATGGGATTGAAGGTGGGTCTCTACTCGTCAAAAGGTGATGAGAAGTGCACAGATTGGTGGCCGCCCGCATCCGGCTATTTTGAAAAGACGGATGCTGCGGCATTCGCGAAATGGGGCGTCGATTTCGTCAAATACGACAACTGTGCAACACGAAATCATCCGGAGGAAGCAGCGGCAACCATGGCCGCCGCCTTAAAAGCCGCCAGTTCCAGTACCGGCAGGCCCATCCTGTTTCTTGATGGAACGCCGGCATATCGTGTTGGTGGAGGCAAGATGGGCAATCCTCAATACTATGATGGGCTGGAGTTTCTTCGCAACAATGGCGTTCCCCAACTTCGCATCGGATCGGATATTGTGGAATATCCGTATCGAGATTATCAAGAGAAGTCCCCCGATAAGATACCCTCCCCACATCCCTGGTCCTCACCGATTGACGGCTCTGGTAAAGCTGGCGTCTATGCCACGTTTCGCCAAGGTGCTTTGCTTGGACGATACACGGCTCCTGGCCACTGGAACGATCTCGATTATCTGATGATTGGCGATAATGGCCTCACCTCGGATGAAGAACAAAGCCAGATGAGCCTATGGGCCATTCTGGGCTCACCGCTTATTGACAGCTCAGACATGCGAAAGCTTCGAGGTGCTTACTTCGGCAAGCTTGAAAAGCAAGAGTATTTTAATACCGGTCAATCCCTCAAAGATCATCTCAAGAGTTCTGTTGAAATACTAAGCAACAAAGATGCAATTGCCATCGACCAGGACAAGTTGGGTGCTGGCGGTTACATCATCCAGGAGACGTCGCAAGAACAGGATAAGGGTTATGTCATTGCTGCTCGTCCCCTTTTGTATGGCGGCTTGGCCGTCGTGGTGCTTAACAAAGGCAGCACGCCGCTGCTGTCGCTCGATGTTTCACTTGAACAGCTTGGTTATACTTCTTCGGGAAATATCAGAGCCGTTGTTCACGATGTCTGGCAGAACAAGGATGAGGTTCTTTGGTCCGTGTTGGATAGGATCAACATTAATGAGTTACCTCCCCATGCCAGCCGTCTTTACCGAATTAGCAATACTCCTCGGTCTTGGGATGGGGAGCCTGAGCATCCGAAGCCGCGTGGACTTATCATGAATAATTATTCGCCTGAATTCAACGATGGAGCGGGCAATAAACAGCATAATTCCACCTTGTGCTGGCAGGTATCCAAGACAGCTCAACCGGGTACGCAAGTCGAACTGGGTTACTGTAATGGAGACGTTGCCCAAACCTGGATCCGGGACGTGGAAACAAATACGATCAAATTCGCAGGTACAGAGCTCTGCCTGTCGTTAAAAAAAGACAGTTCTATCGAGCTGGAAAGCTGTGCATCTCCACGCCCGGATGTGAAGACACAGCAATTCCACTATTACATCAATGGTATGATTCAGGCCGGCGAACGCAAGCCCGCCGACAACACGAATCTGCGACCAGCTTCTGATTCTCAGTGCCTTAAAGTTAAATGGACGACGAACTACTCAAAGGGTGACATCGTAACAGCTGCGTGTAACAGCGAAATAAAGGCTGAAATATCAAACAGAACGGATGCCAATAGCCCTTTCATTTACAGCAAGGGTTATGGAGGTGATGTCACCAACTTTATGTGGGCCATGCCCTTAAGTGGTGAGCCGTCACCACAATAAATCTGTGCTGGGCGATTGGAGGTTTGTACCATTCCGTTTCAATGTCACGCAAATGGGATGCGGTGCAAACCTTCTGCCAATCAATAATGGCGGCGGTGTTCTGCCGGCTTTCACATGAGCCAGGCATTTTCAAAGCTCAAAGCCGCCATTTTTGACGGGTCTACCATCCATTCATGTGTGCGATGGTATCTGATGTGCAATCTCAGCCTGCGCCATCGGAAGGAAATGTTGGCAGAGCGTCCGCACGAGTTCGGTTCGCGCCATCTGCCGCATGGCAAACTGGTTACTCGTTACGATAATCGACACCTCATGCGGAAGCGCTTGAGGGTACGCGAAAACGACGCGTGATGTTGATATTGGCGAGGAACGTTTCGTCATGGCTTATGACAAGCAGTGCTCCGTCATAAGCTCGTAGGCCTGCTTCGACGATTTCAATGGACTCGATATCGAGATGGTTGGTCGGTTCGTCAAGGATGAGCAGGGAAGGTGTCTTTGGCCCGCCCAATGTGCAGGCGAGACCAGCACGGAGCACCTGTCCGCCGCTCAAACTGGCCACGGCCTGCAATGCAGCATCGGCTCGAAACATGAAGCGTGCAAGCGCTGCCCGGCAGGAATTCTCGTCTGTGCCAGGGTTGAGGCGGCGGAAATTGTCGCGGATCGACAACGCAGGATCCAGGACGCTGACTTTCTGGTCAAGCATGGCAAAGTCGGTCATGGCCCTGACTGTGCCGGAGATCGGTGGCAGTGTGCCGGAAACGAGCGCCAGAAACGTCGTCTTGCCGGAGCCATTCGGCCCGGTCACGGCGATGCGCTCCGGCCCGATGATCGCAAATGATAGGTCGCTCAGGACCGGCGGGCCCGATTCATAACCAACCCTCACGGCGTCGATCTGCAATACTGGTTTATCCGGTGCGAGGCCTGTCGGTGCGAGCTGTACAGAGAATGGCTGAAGGACTTCAATGCGTTTGCGCGCGGCCGCAGCGGCTTCCAAGGCTTGCGTGCTTCGGCTTTCCACCAAACGGGCATTTCCGCCGCTCGTATTCTCGCTGCGGTTCTTCTTTTTCCCAAGAAGAATGCGCGGTGTGTCGCCTTTGGCCCGTTTCTTCCGGCCGGCACTATCCTTGCGGGCCTTCCGCTCGATCATGATCTGCGCGTCGCGGGCAATTTCGGCAACCCGCCTATCTGCCTGTGCAAGGTCACGCTGCGCCGTCTCAAGTTCACCGGCCTTGCAGGCGCGATAGCAACTCCAATTGCCGCCATATCGTTTGGCGCCCAGTGAAGTCAACTCGACAATGGCGTCCATTGCTTCAAGCAACTCCCGGTCATGGCTGACTACGATTGCTCCGGTTCGCCATTTGGCGAGAAGATCAAGAACGGCACGGCGTCCCTCCCGGTCGAGATTGTTGGTCGGCTCATCCAGCAGGAGGAAATCCGGCTGGGCAAAGATCAGTGCCGCAAGACCGGCCCGCGTGCGCTGTCCGCCTGACAGAGTTGCAAGACGGGTGTCGGGTGCAGAATCCAATCCAACGAGGTCAAGGGCCAACGTCATACGGGCTTTGAGTGTCCAATCGGCCCGGACAAGGTCGGCGGCGGTTGCCTGCCCCATCTCCGCGCGCCGGAGAATATCGAGAGCCTCGGTCACTCCGAACACGCCGGCTATTGTTTCGGTTTGGTTCACCGCAACCGTTTGACGCAGGATACCCAAAGTGCCGGTGACTGTGACCTTGCCCGATTGAGGATGCAAAGTGCTGTCGATGAGGTGCAGCAGCGAAGTTTTACCGATGCCATTGCGGCCGACAAGCCCGGTCCGTTCTGGCCCGAAATTGAGATCAAGGTTTGAAAACAGGCGGCGGCCGTCAGGCGTGGACCAGGTTATATTGGACAGTGCGATTGAAGCAGGCATGGATACGGATTTTCCCGGTGGCAAGGCTGGTGAGCTTTGTCGTCGGGTGAAAATCCATGGCTGTGCACATCCTGTGAAATTTATATCCCGGCAAATTTAAGGTCAAAGTGAAGGCCGTTCAAGACCTGAATCTCACGGAACGGCGGCAGTGAATGCCAAAAGAAAGCGGGCAGGCCTTATTCAAGGGATCGGCCGGGACGATGATCTTCCGGCCTTGATCATGGCGATCAAGGCACGCAGACCCACCGAGACGTGGCGATGGCCAGGGTAGTAAAGGCACAGGCCAGGAAAGGGCGGACACCAATCCTCCAGGACCCGTTCAAGGCGACCATCGCGCAATGCATCCGTGACGAGGTGGTCAGGCACGAAGGCAATGCCGATACCATCAATCGCGGCATCGACCATCAGTGGCTGGTCAGTCAGGGTGAGGGGGCCCGCGATGTTAATCTTTTCAACGCTGCCGTGGCGCTCAAATTCCCAATTGTAGATCGCGCCGCTCTCAAAGCGGAAACGAATACAGTCATGGCTGTGAAGATCCTGTGGGGACGCCGGACGGCCACGGGCCGCGAGGTATGCCGGCGAGGCGACTGCCGCAAAGCGTACGCTATCAATGAGAGGAACGGCCACCATGTCCTGCGGCACGGCCTCGGCCAGCCGGATGCCGGCATCGAATCCCTCCGCGACGATGTTGCTAAGCCGTCCATCGCTGACGATTTCAAGGTGAATTTGGGGATAGGCGCGCAGGAAGCGCGCGAGAATGGGCCGCAGGATCATACGGATCGCGCCTTCGCTGGCGTTGATTCGCACGGTTCCGCTGGGAACTTGGCGCAGATCATCGACTTCTCGCATGGCTTCTTCAATGGCAGACACTGCCGGTCGCAGCTTTGCCGCGAGCCGTTCCCCCGCCTCGGTCAAGGAGACGCTGCGGGTCGTGCGATTGAACAGGCGTATGCCCAGACGCTGCTCAAGGGCCTTCACCGAATGGCTGACCGCTGATGGCGTGATGTCGAGCTCGGTGGCAGCCCCGCGAAAACTGCGGCGGGTTGCAATCGCCAGGAACACGGTGAAGGCGAAGAGATCGCCTCCCTTTAATTGATGAGCATTCTTCATTTGGGTATCAAACATTGATGGAATTGTTTTGATAATGGGTGTTCCATAAATTGACCGGAATAACAATCCAAAGGAATACAGATGCCCCAAAAGATACTGATTACAGGCGCCAGCTCCGGTTTCGGTCGCGGTGCGGCGATTGAACTGGCGCGCCTTGGCCACGAGGTGGTTGCCGCTGCCGAAACCTGGCCGCAGGTTCGCAGCCTGCGCGCTGACGCAGCCGAGGCGGGCGTCACCCTCGACGTGATCAAGCTGAACCTGCTCGACAGCATCGACATTGCCCACGCCGGCACGTTCGACCCCGACGTTCTCGTACTCAATGCCGGCGTCATGGAGGGTGGATCCATCGCCGACATTCCCATGCAGCGCGTGCGCGAGTCGTTCGACATCAATGTGTTCGGGCACCTGCAGTTGGTCCAGCTCATTGTGCCGAAGATGGTGGCCCGAAAGTCCGGGAAGATCGTCTGGACCTCGTCAATGGGCGGCATCCTGGTGGTCCCGTTCCTCGGCGCATACTGCGCAACCAAGCACGCGATCGAGGCGATTGCCGGGTCGATGAAGGCCGAGCTCGCGCCGTATGGTGTCAAGGTTGCCACCGTCAACCCAGGCGTCTTCGGCACCGGCTTCAACGACACCGGCGCGGAAAGTTACGTCCAGTGGTACGACGCCGATACGGCGGTCGTGCCGATGCCTGATTTCAGCGGAAGCCTGGCCGGACAGGCCGACCCGCAGGAGATGATCGACGCAATGGTGGAGATCATCCCTGCCGACAAGCATCTGTACCGCACAATGCGCCCGCGCGCGACGATTGATGCGGCCAAGCAGTGGCAGGAGACGGAGTGGACACAAGATGCCTGATCTGGCACTCGACCACGCGCATCGGATTGTGGCGCGCGGGCGCGCTGCTGCGACGGAAGCCGGGCTGAACGCGGTCTTTGCAATCCTTGATTCTGGCGCACACCTTGTCGCTTTCTCGCGCATGGATGGTGCGTGGTTGGCATCGAACGAGCTGGCGATCGCCAAGGCCCGCACCTCTGTGATGTTCCAGGCACCAAGCGAGGCGTTGAATGCCCCGCTGCAGGTGGGCGAGCCGGTCCCGCATTTCGATCACATCCATGCGGGTGGGCTGCTATTGATGGGCGGAGGCCTCCCGCTGTTTGGCGAGGATGGTGTGCTGATCGGCGCGATCGGGGTGTCCGGTGGAACCCCTGAACAGGATGCGGCACTCGCGCGTGCGGCCGCCGCTTGACACTGCCGTTCAAGGGCGGAAGTGACCGCCCTTGAACATTGAGAACGCATCATGCTGGTCCTGATGCCGGAACCGGCCTTGGCGCAAGTTCAGGACGTCAGCCCATTGCGATTGGCGTTGCAAACCCGGCAAAGCGCGTTCCACGGAGGCGGTGCTCCAAAAAAAATCTTTTGTATCGCGATCCGTTTTCACGCTTCGGGTCGTCCTTGGTGTGTACGAAACAGAAGGAGACATGCCATGTCCGACCAATCCGTTATTTTGATCAATCTGCTGAAGGTCAAACCCGGCAAGCAGGATGCGTTGATCGCGCTTTTGAAGCAAAACACCGATGCAGTGATCCGCACGCTTCCCGGCTGGAAGACAACGCGCCTGATCGCGGCAAAGGACGGAGCCAGCGTTGTTATCTACTCCGAGTGGGAAAACCCGGCAGCCGTCGAGGCAATGCGCAGCGATCCGCGCATGACAGCCTATTTTCCGGAGATTATCGAGCTGGCGAGCTTGGACTCGGTCATGGGCTCGGCGGTACTGAGCGAAAGCCGGTGAGGTAGACACAAGTGAGTTCGCGCCACACAGGCTGCCAAAGGAAAGTGGAAGACAGATCCTTTCCCAACCGGCTAATCTGCCGAAAACGTCTCGCCGCTGCCGGTGTGCAATCTATGGTGGGGTAGAGCGCGTAAGCGCAGGAAGTCTCGGCACATGAATACCGGCGAATTCGAGGATCGACTGAATACACTGCGGCCACGGCTTCACCGCTACTGTGCACGCATGACCGGTTCGAGCGTGGACGGCGAAGATGTACTGCAAGATACCCTGATCAAGGCCCTGCGCGCACATGCGGAGGGTACGATCGTCGAAAACCTCGAGGCCTGGTTGCTCCGTATCGCCCATAACGCGAGTCTGGATTTTCTGCGCCGGCGTTCCCGCAGCAATGTGGTTCCGCTTACCGACGATCTGGAATCCGCGGCGATGCCTGAAACGGACATCGTCGCCGTCGGCTTTCAGACGTTTCTGCAGCTGCCCGAACTTCAGCGCTGCGCCGTGATCCTCAAGGATGTCCTTGGCCACTCGGTTGAAGAGATCGCGACGATTGCCGGCAGCACGCCAGCTGCGGCCAAATCGGCGCTTCAGCGGGGGCGCACCGCATTGCGGCAGCTCGCGCAGGTGCCCGAAGACAGCCGGCTACCGCTGATGTCCGATGCGGACAGGCGGAAGATGACCGCTTATGTCCATCTGTTTCGCAGCGGCGATTTCGACGCAATTCGCGCTATGCTCGCCGATGACGTGAGGCTCGATCTGGTAAACCGCCTGCAATGGAAAGGGCGTGACAAGATCGGCCTTTATTTCACGCGCTATGCGGAAGAGACGAAATGGCGGTTCGCCTTTGGCGCGGTTGAAGGACAGTCGGCCATGCTTGTCTTCGACGGCACCGGCCCGATGGACAGACCTGCACATTTTGTGCTGATCGGTTGGTCGGATAGCCGGATCATGGAGATCAGGGATTTCCTGTTCGCTCCCTATGTGCTCGAAGGTATAAACTGGGTACGGTTGGGCTAAAAGCTTATCGTCGAGTTCCAACTCCACACAGGGAGGCTACCAGCGATCCGGCCATTTGCTGCAGGATCTCGTACCGGCGGGTTTACTTCAGGCTGTCCAGAAATAGCGAACGATGTGAAAGAATATGGGGGCCGCAAAAATCAGGCTGTCCGCCCGGTCAAGCATGCCGCCATGCCCCTCGATCATTTGTCCCCAATCCTTGACGCCGCGGTCGCGCTTGATCGCCGAAGCAACGAGCCCGCCGAAGAATCCCATAATGCAGGCAAGTCCCGCCATGAGCCCGGCTTGCAGGACGGTGAACGGGGTCAACCAGGTCAGCGATGCGCCGAGCAATGATGCGCTGGCAATGCCGCCGATCAGACCCTCCCAGGTTTTGGAGGGGGAGATTTTCGGTGCAACCTTGTGTTTGCCGAAAAGCTTACCGAACACATATTGCAGCACATCGCTCCCCTGAACGGTTACGATCAGGAATGCGATCAAAAGCAATCCCTTGCCCTGAAAGCCTGGGATGGAAAGCGTGAGCAGGGCCGGAACGTGACTGATGCAGTAAACCGACAGCATGATTCCCCATTGCTGTTCGCTCACGCGTTCGAGAAAGCGCTCCGTATCGCCCGAGATTGCGGTCAAGGCAGGCATGGCAAGGAAACAGTAGACGGGCACAAAGATGGAATAGAGCCCGTACCACTCAATCCAGAGAAGGTAATACTGGATGGGAATGACGATGAGAAACATGCCGATGAGAATAAAGTGATCGCCACGCCGCGTATGGGTGAGTGTCACATATTCGCGCAGCGAGGCAAAAGAGACAAAGGCGAACAGTAAAATCACACCAGTTTTGCCGAAGAGAAAAGCGATGGAAATGCTGCCGATCATCATCCACCATGCCTTGATGCGCGCGTTGAGATTGACGAGCGTTGAAGGCAAGACCTCCGTCATGCGCCGGCTTTTCCAGCTAAGCATGGTTGCAATGGCGCTGGCGAGCGTCAGTACACCGAGCAGACCGAGAAAGAGCCAGACCGTTTCAGCCATGATTGAGCGCCTTCCGATGTTCCGGCGAAAGTTCGAGCAGAGATTGGCGCGCCCTTTGAAGAAAATCTTTCCGGTCTTCATTCGGCTCAAGTGCGACCGGCGTGCCGAAAACAACGCGGCACAGGAGAGGGACAGGCAGGAAGGTGCCTTTCGGCAAGACGCGTGACATATTTTCGATCCAGCAGGGAATAAGTTCCACGTCCGGGCGCGCCAGGGCGAGATTATAGAGACCGGAGCGGAAGCGCAGCAGTGGTTCCTCAGTCATGTTGCGCGTGCCTTCGGGAAAGACAATGAGTGAGCTTCCTTCCTGCAATGCATCGAGCATGACGACCATTGGATCCTCCGAACGCTCGACCCAATTGCGGTCAACCAGCACGGTGTTCAGCAAGTCCTTGGCGAGAATGTGCCGCAATTTATTCCGTTTCCAGTAATCGGCCCCGGCAACAGCACGTGTGCGCTGTCGCTCGCGTGGCGGCAGGCTGGAGGAAAGCAGAATGAAATCGCCATGACTGCAATGGTTCGCAAAGAAAATGCGTTGCCGGTCCGAAGGCGCGCACCCTTGCCAGATCGGGCGCACGCCGGTAATGCCGCGAGCCAATCCGGCAAGCACCATAGCGGAAATTCGCCTCAACGTGGCTCTTGTATTCATCTGCGCCCCCACAACCCATAGGTTGCAATTACAGCGAATAGAACAAGTAAAACTGCAAAAGCAAGATGCAGTTTCAACAAGAGGCGGCTTGTTGCAGCCATGACGCCTTGGCCGCTACCTTGGCATGCAAATGGCGGGCGAATGCAGAGGCGCATTCACTCATGGTAGTTTCGTCTCTTGAGCAAAAAGCACCATGTCTTCCGTCAGATGAATGCGCCTGCCGCCAGCTTCAATGACCCGGATTGCGTCAGCTGCGGTTTTGACATCGCCATACTGCAAAAGCCAAACGGCAATTGCCGCCGCACTGCGCTGGAAACCAAGTGCGCAACAGACGAGAACCGGGCCTTTGCTCCGGGCAAGTTCGATGGCGTCGGCCGCATTGCGCAATTCATCGTGTTGAGGCGAAACGAGATCAAGCGTCGGGAATGACCGCCATTCAATCGTCATACCGGAAGGCTTTGCCAGTTCGGCGGTCAGGTCAATGACGGTCTTGAACTTCGGCAGTTCGGATATCCGCGGCAGCCGGCCCAGATACACGTTCTTGCCAATCGCAACAGAGGGCGGGAGGTGGCGTGTCCAGATCCGGCTGTTAAGAATGGCACCAAGGCGGTAAGGGGCCAGCAGCCATGTACTGGCGAGGGAAAGCGTGCCGTCCATGCATTTTTGAAAGATGGCGGGTCCTGCACCGAAATAACCGATGGATACGATCCCGAGGGCCAGCGCCGGCCACAGGAAAAACAGGAATGCCGCCGAGGCCGGCGTTCCGATGATCGTTGCAAGCAGGAAGATCGTACCGGCCATCGCATAACAGGCGCCAATGCGCCGGGCCCTGCGATCCCCGGTCAAGCGGAATGCGGCCACGGGTGAGGGATTGTGTGCCGGGAAGAGCCAGAGAGCAAAAAGACCCAAAAGCAGGCCGGTGGGGATATCGATAAAATGATGCTGGTAGGTCGTGAGAACGGAAATACCGATCAATGCGCACCAGAGATGCCAGATCCAAAGAACAATACCCGACAGGCGAACGCGCCAATGCGTCCAGATAATCGCAAGGAGAGCGATATGAAGCGAGGGCGCCTGGTTGAAGGGCTTGTCAAAGCCACCCAGCATATCGAACAGGAAGCCTGACGCGCCGCTGGTTGGCGGCTTGTGGAAGACGACGGTCAGGGGAAACGCGATGAAGCAGGCAACCGCGATGGTCTGTGCTGTCAGGTAACGCTTCGCCAGGCGATCGACCTCAGCAGTCGTATCGTTAAAGAACAAAGAAAGTCCATAGAACAGGTTGATCGACCAATAGGGAAAAATGGTCCAGGCAATGAACGGAATGGCGTGTTCCCAGGCAAAGGTGATATTTGGAACGTTCTCCCGCTGCGAGGCAAGCCAGTTGGCTGTCCCATAGGTCGCGTAGAACAATGGTGCGAGGCAGACGAGCCAGATCAGCGCGCGCTTTGCAACGGCGCCATTCAAGCGCCATTGTCCAATCGGGGTGACGGTGTGTTCGGTCATGTCCGCTCAGCGATGGAAACAGTGAATATGCCCCACTCGTCGACAAGCTGGTCGATCTTCTTGAAACCTGCCGCTGCAACCAGCTGATCCATTTCAGCCTGTGTCCGGCGGCGCATAATCCACGCTTCGCCGCCACGATGCGAGGTGAGCGCACGTGCAATCATTTCCAGTTGCGGATGCCACGGCTGGTTTGTGTAGATCAGCAAGCTGCCAGATTGCATCGACGTTGCAAGGCCGTCAAGCGAGCGCTTGATAAGCGCGTTGTCGGGAAAGAGCTCGTAAAGACCGGATACAATCGCCAGATCAGGCGCAGGCTGGATTGCAGTCAGTTGTTCGGCATCGAAAGCATCCGCCTGATGAAAGCTCGCCATATCCTGGATGCCTCTCTCGGCGATGGATTTGCGCCCGGCATCGACATTGATCGGCGCATAGTCCTGCAGCCGGACGCTTGCCGGTTTGACGTCGGCTTTGGCAATCGCGTCGACGATGTAACGGCCATGGCCGGCGGCGATATCAAGAATATGCGTGGTGCGGCCGGCGTCCCGCAATCTTGCCAGAGCGAAGCCGATAAGCTCTTGCAGATGCAGCTTGCGCTGACGAATGCCGCGCCAGCCGATCGCATTCAGGAACTGCTTGTCGATGAGCCTGCCTCCAGGTCCCATTCCTCTCGGTTCGTTCTCATAGACATAGTCGAGGGTGGAGCCAGAATCGAAACCGGTCTCGACGCCCGTTTTCAGCCCCTTTGAGAACAATGCACTGAAGCGGATGGACGAGCGGTAGATTGCCCAATAGAGACCTTTCAAGGAAAGCAGGTCGTGCGGGGATGACAGCCTGTCCTGTTCATCGCGGGTAAAGCCGGTTTGATGGGCGTTCGTCACGTCCAGCGGCGCCGGTTCTGCGTCGAAGCATGCGAGAATGAACCGGCGTGCATGCGCCACGGCAATGGCGCGCTCCTTCTCACCAAGAGTGTCGTGGTAAAATCCCTTGAGCACGTGACGTTCTTTGAGGGGGTGGGCCAGATTTTCATAGAAACGATGCTGTGGCCCGTGCCGGACAACCCAGTCGCTTCCGGAGATGAGCAGCTGTGTCGGCACGATGATCGCACGGGCGTCATCAACCACCCGTTCAGCGTTTGTATAAAGATCAAGCAGTATATTCGATGCAATGGCCCGCGTGACCAGCGGGTCATTGTCGAACGACGCGATGCGCGCGGGATCATGGGTCAGAAACTTGGCTTTGACATAGGAATTGACAAAGAATTGTCCTTTCAATTTCTGCCAGAGCCAGATGCCTTCACGAGCGAACGGAACATAGAGTTTCACGCTGAATGCGGGAGAAGCAAGCACAAGTGCCCGGATACGGGGCGCGTAGTCATGGACCCAGGTCGCCGCGAGCACGGCACCAACCGACTGGGCGACAACAGCGATGTCCTCGATGGCAAAACCGCCGGTTTCACATATGTGCTTTACGAAACTGTCGAGATCGCGCACCGAGGTTGCAAAGGATGGAGAATAACCGCGTTCGCCCGGTGAACGGCCATGGCCGCGGGCATCCCAGGCATAGAAGGTGAAATCGCCAAGGCCAAGTTCCTCGACCAGATGTGCAACGCGGCCACCATGTTCATGACCGCGATGCAGAAGAACAATTGCACCCTTCGGCTTTCCTGATCTTGCCGGCCATTGCCGATAGAAAAGTTCGGTCCCGTCATTTGTCGCAAAGGTGCCTTCCCGTGCTGCACCGGATGCCGCAGGATTGGAGGATGGGTCTGTCGACATAGGCTTGCTCCGGAAGCAGAATTGATTTTCAGGAATTGGCGCGGTGCAGGCCCGCACGAATACGGTTCAAGGCGGTGACAATGGATAGGACGGCCATGAGAGGGAAAACCCAGCTGAACCATGATGGCAAGATGATGCCGCTACCAATCAGCGCGGCAATGATGCCGAGGGCCAATGCGCGGTCGCTTTTTCCGAATGGCCCGTCATAACCGCGCCCGCCTCCGGTCATGACGCCAAGCACGCCGGCATATTCGGCAATCATCGCTGTAATGGCAAAGGCAACCACTCCTGCAGCGGCAAACGGGGCAACAAGTACGAATGGAAGGATCAAGGCCACATCCGAAATGATATCGCCGACCTCATTCAGATATGCGCCGAGTTTCGATGCCTGCCCGAATTCACGAGCCATCATTCCATCAATGGCGTTGAGTGCCATGCGGACAAAAAGCACCAATGGCAACAGCCAGAAAAGCAGCGTGATTTCGGGGAACAGCGCAATCAATGCACCCGTTGCAACCGAGATGAGCATTGCGGCTGTCGTAACCTGATTGGCGGTGGCGCCAGCGCTGACAAGACGAGAGGCCAAGGGGCGCAGCAGAGTCTGAAAAGCCGGTTTGATCGCGTAAAGTGTCGGCATGAAATCACCCCCCTGGTTGTGCTCAATTTCACCGCTCAACACCTTGTAGCAGAAAATCCGCTTCAGGCTGGTTTTCCGCATGGGATAATTGTTTTTGAAGATGAAATCACTTCCTTTACCCTTAACGCGCAACGGCTTTAAATGCGTCAAGCGTTGGTGGAGTGATTATAGCAGCAACCTTCAAGCCCTAAGCTTCGTGGTTTATGCGCGCCGCGGCAGCGTTCATGCTCATGTCGTCCTCGACGGCAATCTCGATGAAGCGAATGTTGTGGCCGGGAATATGTGCGGCTGTCCGGGCTTTCGTCAGCGCGTGATGCAAGCCGGCCTCGGGCGAAGACCATTGGGCCGGCGCGTTAACCATCGTCTCTCAAAGGGTTCACGTTCGAACCGCATCGCAGCCTTGGTGTTGGCTGCGCAGATGCGGCGCAAGCGCCGCATCTGCAATCATTGCAACCTCGCTATGGTTGCGCTCAACCCCCGCGCAGCGGCAAAGGATCAACTGCGGGGCTGCAGCAGCGCCAGCACGACTGTCGATGCGGCAAGGATGGCGGTCAGGGTCAGGGGGCCCGTGGCGCCATAGGTGTCCACGACATAGCCGCCGACCACCGCGCCAATCGTGATGGCAACCTGGAAAGAGGTGACCATCAGGCTGCCCGCTGCTTCCAGAGCGTCAGGTGCGGCACGGGACAGGTTCGTCGGCAGCACCACCGGCGCCATGCCGAAGGCGAGCCCCCACAGGGTGACGAAACCGAAGGCAACGCCAATATGCACGCCCCACAGCACCAAAGCGAGCGCTGCAAGCCCCATCAAGGCGGCGGTGGCCATGAGAGCCGTATGGATATTGGCGTCGGCCATGCGGCCGCCAACGACATTGCCGATCACGGCGGCGATACCGAACCCGAGCAGCGCCAGGGCAATCGGTCCGGTTCCAAGGTGCGTGACCTGTTCGAGGAAGGGGCGCACATAGACCGAGCCGGCAAAATGCCCCGTCATGAGCAAAAGGATGGCAAGCATGCCGAGTTGAATGCCCCGCCGCCGCATCAGCCGAAAGACATCGGCAAGACTGTTGCTTGTGGTGGCAGGCAAGGTCGGCAGACTGAGGAATTGCAGCAGCATGGCAATCGCGGCCAGACCAGCAGTCATGGCCATGGCGCTGCGCCAGCCCACCCAGTCGCTGATCAATGCACCCATCGATGGTGCGGCAATGGTGGCGAGCGAGACGCCGAGGGTGACGATAGCCATGCCACGGCCTGTGGCGTTGGCGCCAACCAGTCTTGCTACGACGGCAACCGAAAGCGCCCAGAAAGCGCTGAGGGCGATGCCCAGTCCGGCCCGGCCCAACAATAGCAGCCAGAAATCGGTTGCGACCGCCGCAAGAATATTGGAACCGATCGCCAGGGCGCTGAGACCGACCAGCACCGTCTTGCGGTTCAACCGGCCAATGAGAACATTGCTCAGCATGGCCGTCACGGCGCCAACGGACGCGGTAGCCGTGACGACCTGTCCGGCTGTACCTTCGCTGATGCCGAGGTCGCGCGCCATTGGCGTCAACAGGCCTGCCGGCAGGAACTCGGCTGATACCAGCGCGAAGCTGGCAGCCGCCATTGAAAGGACCGCGAACCAGGTGCCCGTGCTCCACGCGGCTGGCGCATCGGCGTCGAGGTCTATCGCGGCGCCTTCAAGTTGTAATGTTGTATCTGTCATTGAAGTATCTCCAAGGTTTGGAGATATTCATAAATGAGTCCTTTCGGATGATATGTATCTTAAAATCCGAAATGCATGTCCGTTCGTCCGGAAATTGTGCGGCGCACAACGCCCGGTGAGACACTGGTGATGCGCTTGAACGCGCGAGCGAAGGACGCCTCGGACTCATAGCCCAGACGGGTAGCGACCTCTGCAACCGACATGCCGTTTTGCCCCAACAATTCGCGGGCAAGCTGCATACGCAACCGGGCGAGATAGCGTGCCGCGCCTTCTCCCAAAACAGCGCTGAAGCGCTCGGCGAAAATCGAGCGCGATTGGCCCGCCAGGACGGCGAGGCTTTCGAGGGTCCAGTTATGGCCGGGGTCCCGGTGCATGGCTGCCAGGACGCGGCCGATATGGGGGTCGCGGATGGCGGCGAGCCAACCGGTGGTGGGGGCTCCGGTGCAATTGACCCAGCAGCGGATGAGCCGCGCGGTCAGCAGGTCCGCCATCCGTGACAGAATGGTGGCGCTGCCCATCTGCGGCTGCGCCGCCTCCACCGTCATGGCCGCCAGCAAGGGACCAACGATCGGGTCATTTCCGGCCACGTCGCAGCCCTTGATGATCGGCGGCATCAACGTGATCAAGGGGTTGAGCGCGCAGGCGCCGAGGGCCATCGAGCCGCAGAAAAGCGTGCTGGTTGCACCCGTTCCTTCCCGCACCACTTCGCAGACATTGCTCCCCAACTTGGTCACATGGCAGTCATTGAGCGAGTCGCCCACAACGTCCGGCGCGCTGGCCAGCCGATGGGCGATGCCTTGCGGCAGCAGCACCAGGTCGCCATCGTGCAACTCCTGCCAGCCTTGCGCTTCGGTATGGATCCAGCACGGTCCCTGGCTGACAAAGTGAAAGCGAAGCAGCTGCTGTTGCGGAATGGCGATGCTCCATGGATGCCGGAGCTCGCAGCGGCCATAGTTGACGCCACTCAAGCGAAAATCCTGCAGGACTTCGCTCAGCGCATCCATCGGGATGTGTGGTGGTGAAGAGTGACGGGACGAATGGTCAGGCATTTAGTGAATATACATGTCAATCGTCCGGCAGGCAAGGGGATGCGGTGACCCCGACCATCGGTGATTCCAGGGCCACAAGCCTTGCCATCTCGGTATCAGCAGCCGCAGGCGCTGAAGCGCAGCAGAACCCCCGCGTGGCTCCGCCGGCGGTATGGAGCCAGGCGACGTTGTCTGGATTCCGCCGATGGTCAAACATTGGCACGGTGTGGTGGCCGATCAACCGATGGTGCATTTCGCTGTATCGGAGGCGCTCGATGGCAACACCGTAACCTGGATGGAGAAGGTTTCATCTGAAGACTACAACCGCGGCCGGGACGCGGAATGAATGACGGGAAGCCCGCAACATTTATCCGTCTGGCAAGCAACAATCTTGGCGTAGTTCCTGTTGTCGTCCTTCGGGAATGTGTAAAAGTGCATCAACACATGACCGGAGATTCCCATGCATAGCAGCACACCAAAAATCAGCACGTGGTACATCGATCCTGACGCCGAGGATGCCATGGCCGACGGGCATGCGCCGATCTGGCGGCATTTGATCGGTCTTTTGCCGGAACAGGATCTGTCCGGAAAGGCAGTGCTGGATTTTGGCTGCAATCAGGGCGGACTTCTGCGCCACCTCTATGCAATCCGGCCGTTTCGCAAGGCTCTCGGGATCGATATCGCCGAGCAATCAATCGCCAGGGCCAATGAACTCAAGGGCAATCTGCCCATTCAGTACCAGGCCGCTGCCCATGTCGAGGGCTGGGATGGCGAGTTCGATCTGGCGATCAGCCATGAGGTAATCTATCTCATTGCCGATATCGAAGCGCATGCGCGCGATGTATGGCGGAGTCTGAAGCCTGGGGGCGTTTACTACGCGGTCACCGGTTGCCATACGGATAATCCGTTATGGCCGAAATGGCGTGACCTCGTTGCGGCGAAGACCAACACGGTCGTGCAAGATCGCTCCATTACCGACTATGCCCGGGTATTTGAGGGTGCGGGGTTCGACGTATCGGCGCGTAAACTCGAGTTTGACGGCTTCATTCCCTTCGTCGCTGATGGCTGGATGCCGGATTTTGCGGATGCGCTTACCTATTACACGCAGACCAAGGTCATTTTCCGGCTGGTGAAACCGTAAATTAGGATCGGATGAGCTCAATATCGAAATGAGGGCGGCTATCGGGCGCGATGCGGACAAAATTGCCCTGCACGCGGAATACCTTCTCGATCAGTCCGCTCTCTGCAAGCTCGTCCGGCTCGCCATCAAAGAGCAGCTGGCCCTTTTCCAACAGGGAAATGCGATCGCTGATCGAGATGGCCTGATTGATGTCGTGAATGGCCATGATGATTGTCACGCCTCTTTCGCGGCTGAGGCGGTGCACCAGATTGAGCACTTCTACCTGAAAGCCGATATCGAGGAAGGATGTAGGCTCGTCCAGCAGCAGGATCTGGGCTTCCTGGGCAAGTGCCGCCGATATCCAGGCGCGCTGCCGCTCGCCCCCGGACAATTCATGCAGGCTCCGGTCCGCCAGATTGGCCAGCCCCGTGCTTTCCAATGCCCATTCTATCGCCTGTTCATCCCGACTGCTGTAATTGCGAAACAGACCGACATGGGGATAGCGGCCCTGTCGCACAAGCTGTTCGACGGTCATCTCATCCGGGGCTGACGGCTGCTGCGGCAAGAACGCCAGCTGTTTGGCCAAGGTCCGCCGCGGCATTTCCCTGGCGGGCTTGCCATTGATTTCGACCTGCCCCTCATGCGGCGTGATCAAACCAGCAATTGCTTGAAGTGCGGTGCTCTTGCCGGAACCGTTGGGGCCGATGAGGGCCCGTATCTCTCCGGGCTTCAAATCAAGGTTGAAGCTGTTCAACGCCTTGCGGCGGCCATAGAAAACCGACAATTGCGAGCAGGAAAGGGGCATTATGGTCCTCAAGGTATTTTGCGCAGGAGTGCGATCAATACAGGCACTCCGAACAGGGCGGTGATCACCCCGATTGGAATCTCCTCGGCCTGCCCGAGCAGCCGGCCGAGAAGATCACCCAGCGTGACGATGAATGCGCCAAGGGCAATGGTCAGCGGCAGCACGAGGGCAAAATGACGGCCCGCCAGAAAACGGGCGAGATGGGGAACAACAAGACCGACAAAAATGATGGGGCCAACGGCACCGACCGCGCTTGCCGCAAGTCCGCACGACAACAGCAGAACGATTGAGAACTGTGTGCGATAGGAGAGGCCAAAGGAGCGTGCGGCCGTGGCGTCGAACCGCAGCAGATCTATGGACCGCCGCAGAACCGGGAGCGCTGCGAGCCCGGCGATTGTGAAAGGCACAAGGAACAGGGCGTGGGTCCAGCTGCGTGCGTAAAGGCTGCCGGACAACCATTCCAGCAGGATCTCAATGCGCGCAGAGCCCCAGCCTGCAATCAGTCCAATCGCCACGGCATGCAGCACGGCACCGATTGCAATGCCGCAAAGGGTAATCCGGAGCGGCCCCAGCTCAAGCCGGAAGGCGAGGGCATAGATAAGGCCGCCCGCTGCCATGCCGCCCAGTGTGCCGATTGCGGGAAGCCATGCAAGGGGCAGCTCGGCGAGCGTGTTGGAACCCGGGTCATGGATGTAAACGGCGAAGATAAGGAAAATGGTGACGGCCAAGGTTGCGCCCTGTGAAATCCCCATGATGGACGGATCGGCAAGCGGATTGCGGGTGATGGTCTGCAGCAGGAGGCCAGCCACTGCAAAATGGATCCCGGCCAGGATGCCGGTGACAATGCGCGGCAGCCGGATATCCAGGATGATCGATCTGGCTTGATCGGAGCCATGTCCGGTCAGGACAGCTGCAACATCTCCAGGCGGAATGTCGGCAACGCCCAGAAACACTGCGCCGACAAGAACGAGCGCCATCATGGCCAGGAGAGCCAATACTGGTCCAAACAGGGAAGGGCGGTGAATGGGTGCGGAGGCGGTCATCGTCACTGCCCGCCATTCAGCGAAACGCGTCGTGTCTGGACGAGATAGATAAAGAAGGGGCCACCGAGCAGCGCTGTGATGATACCCACCGGCAGCTCGCGCGGTAAGGCGATGCTGCGTGCGACGACGTCTGCAGTCACAACCATCAACGCACCGATGGCCGCGGTCAGCGCAATGGACCAGCCGACGTTATGCGGTTTAAGCAGCCGGGCGATGTGCGGTGAGACAAGACCGACAAAGGCAACCGGCCCGGCGACCGGCGCGACACCTGCAACGGGAAGCACCGCGAACAGCAGCAGGACCGGTTTCCAGAAACGCAAGTTCAGTCCCATGCCAATGGATGCGTGTTCACTCAGAGCAAGCATGCCGATGATGCGCTGGCATGCAAAGGCGCCGGCCAGGCCGCCGAGCACCCACGGCGTCATGTATAGAAGGTGCGGCCACGATCGGCCCTGAAAGCCACCGGATAGCCAGAAGAGCAGGGATGGCGCTTGTGGTCCGCTCAAGAGCAGCACATAGGTGGTTGTTGCGCCCAGGAAGAGGGAAATGCTGATCCCGCCGAGCGCAAGATGCAGCGGTCGTCCCTCGCCGCCGCGCGATACCCAAAGAGTGACGGAAGCGGCGGCCAAGCCGCCGGCCAGCCCGACAAAGGGATAATACACCGACGAAATCCAAGGCAGGAATACGAAACAGAACACGATGGGTGCCACTGCGCCCGACGCAACGCCGGTAATATCGGGACCAGCCAGCGGATTGCGGGTCAGCGCCTGCAGGAGATATCCCGAGACAGCGAGACCGGTACCGGCAACGACGGCAGCAAGGCTGCGGGGCAGGCGCAGCGACCAGACAAGAATGGAATCGATCTTGCCATCCGGCGACAGGAGCACCGGCCACAATTTGGACAGTCCAAGCGGTTTGGCCCCGACGAGCAGGCCGGCAACAATCACCAGCAGGGTTGCCGCCACGATGAGTGAGGTCATGGCCAATGACCGTCCCATGCCTGCTGTTCGCTGCTGTGCCAAGGTGATATCGCTAACGGATATCGGCAGGGATCAATTTTGCCGCCTCGGCTTTGACATCGACTTTCGGAAACGTCTCCGGATACAGATAATGTGCTGCTTCGCGCAAAACGATTTCGCGGGCGATCGGACCATTGGCTTCAACCCAATGATCGCCGACATAGAAAACGCGGCCACTCTTGACCGCCGAGAGCTGCTGCCAGATCGGATTGTTCTCGTGCGGACGATCCGGCCCGGAATCGTAGACAAAAATGACCTCCGGGTCTTTTTCAAGCATGGTCTCAAGGCTCAGCTCCACGCCGAACGGCCCGCCTTGGCGCATCGGTCCCGCAATGTTGTCACCGCCAAGTGCGGCAACGATTGAGGCCGTCGTGTTCTCCGTGTGGAAGGACCATGGCGTATCTCCGGCCCACATGATCTGAAAGCGCGGATGCACGTCTTTCGGCGCTTTAGCACTGTATTCGGCGAGGTGCTGCCGGAAAGCAGCATTGAGCTCTGTGCCACGTTCCGGCTTGCCCAGCACCTGTGCAAGCTGGGAAATCTCACGATCGCTTTCACTCAGAAGCTCCATATTATAGGCCACATAGGGTGCGATCTTCTGCAATTGCTCGGCATTGCCAATCGTGTAGCGGCGCATGGCAATGATGATGTCGGGTTTTGCTTCCGACAGCAGTTCCAGATTGGGTTTGGCGCGCTGGCCGATCTGTTTGATCTGCTTTGTCAGACCCAGAAGAAAATCGGGCTCGCGGCCAGCTGCCATATAGGTCGTTGCGACCGGTTTGATACCAAGCGCAAACGCCACGTCGGTAGCAAAGTAGGAAATGGAGGCGATACGCTTGGGATTGGCAGGAACATCGATGGTGGCTCCACGATCATCGACAATCGACAATGTTTTTGCATTATCGGCTGACGCCGATGCCGCGGTTAGAAGGCTGAGCAAGCCGATTGCACAAAGAGACTTGAGGCCCTTACCAAACATGATGGCATCTTTCCTGACTGCGTGTGACTGCACATCGCTTTAGCCAAAAAACATGATGAACTCAATCATATTATCTTGCTGCCTGCTCAGCAGCGCTCGACATCGTCGTCGATCTGCCTCAGGGCGTTTTCTTATAGTGGCGAAAAGGGTCAACTCTTCCTCGAAGTCAAGAGTTGAACGCCTCCCGGAACCGCTGCATCGCGGCAAAGCATGTGCTGGCTGCTTATTGCTATGGCGCCTCGTATTCGAGCCACAGCAAAACGTCGCGCGCTTGAGCGAGCCGCGCGCCATCCACGCCCTTGTCGAT
Source organism: Phyllobacterium sp. 22229 (assembly GCF_052056495.1). Taxonomy (NCBI): domain Bacteria; kingdom Pseudomonadati; phylum Pseudomonadota; class Alphaproteobacteria; order Hyphomicrobiales; family Phyllobacteriaceae; genus Phyllobacterium; species Phyllobacterium sp. 22229. Next base: position 245,893 of record NZ_JBQEPA010000004.1, on the reverse strand, counting down.
GGTGAGCACCGCGGCACGGGCCGCCGACCCGCCAACCGCTTGATTGAGTGGCTGGACATTCGCGGGATTGCCATCGTCAAGCGATCCCTTGTTTGACATTGCCAAACCATCGTCAATCGTGAACGGCGTTTGCGCTGCACTTCCGAATTTGAGCTTGGCACTGAAGTTTCCTCCTTGGACGCCGGGAAGCAGGACAGCAAGGTTCGTGATCATAGCGCCCGCCGGCAAAGCGAGCCTGTCGAGGGAAAGCATGACTTTGGCGGCAGCGCCGCTCTTGCGCAGCGTTGCCAGTCCCGTCGCGTCGACGGCGAGCGCCGAAACGAACACCGCACGGCTGGCAGCTGTGGGCGGGGCAGCGGGAACGGCGGTGTTGGCGGCATACCCCGCCTGTACATCGAATGTGACACGAACATCAGTGACGCGGTTCAGCCCGGTCGCATTGGCGGACTTTGGCAGTTCGAGCGCCCAGCTCGTCGCAAATCCCGAGCCCTCGAACGGCAACAGCCGGTCGCCCGGCAGCCCATGCAATTCCAGGTCCCTGCGAACGCGGAACTCGCTCACCGGGTATGCGTCGGCGAAGCGAACGAGCGGTACCGGAGTGCCGCCCGGCTCGCGACGGAAGCGGGAGAACCCGCCGTTGGTGAGTATGCCGCGCAGTTGCACCGTCGTGCCCGGCGCGTCAACGAACACGTCGACCGCCCGGATGCGATGGGCGAAAGTACCCGGATGCGCAGCCGCCAGATCGTCATCATTCAACGTGAAAGTACAGCGTCCGGTAGCCTTGAGCTGGCCGAAGGCCAATGGCAGATCCTGCGCAAGAGAGTAGGTGCGAGTGAGTGGTACGGTAACCCGTGCCGCCGCGAGACGGACAGCTTCGAGCTCGGCGAGATCCAGTGACAATCGATCGACGCCGCCGACATCGCGCATCTTCGCGTCGAAGTATCCGAGCCTGATAATTCGCAGCGCCGTTCCGAGCATGTAGGCAAGCGCCCGTTCGGCAAACCATGCGGCTTGTGCGGCCAGGTCAAGATGCCGATGCAACGAGCGGCGTGCCACACCGGCGAGCGCATCCCAGAAGTCGCGATTGAGGAAGCGCTCGTTTTGGTAGTTGATCAGATCGACCGCGTATGCCAGATCGGTCGCGGCAATCAGGGCCTGAAGGTTGGCGATCGTCACATTGCGTTCCTGAACCCGCACCGCCGCCGCGGCTGCGGGCCGCGCTTCATTCATAAGGGTCTTGAGTTCGCCATCACGCTTGGTGGCCGCGTCGGCCATGCCTTGCAACGTCGTGGTGCTAAGGACTGCAAAGACCGCAAATCCGCCAACCACGCCAAGCCCGCCCATTGCACTGCCGAGACCCACGGACTCCGAAGCCGCGGCACCCGTCCCCGCGCCTGAACCTGATCCGAGCCCTAACGCGTCGCCAACGCCGCTCGTGCTCAGCGACGTCCATCCTTCCGAGGCGGATTTGCCGACATCGACCATCGATGTGACGCTGTCCTTCATGCCTTTGAAATAATCCTTGAACTGGCTGAAGATTGAGTTCGCATCGGCGATTTCCGCCTGCTTTGCGGTAATCAGTTTCTCCACATCGGCGGCAAGCTTCTTTGCGACGACGACGCCCGCTTTGGCGATCTCAATTTGCTCGGCCGCGATGCCGACCGTGGCGCGCGCCTTACGCTCTTGTGCCTTGGCGGCCAGGAGATCCAGATCGAGTTGCTCAACGCGTGAGAGATACTGCAGATAGTCGTTCTGCGCAGATTTCGCAGCGGTCGCCCACCGTCCTGCAGCGGAAATCAACGTTTCATACCTGAGGGTCGGGACGGCGGAGTCGTTGTAGCCATAGAAGTTCAGCCCGGCGGCGAGCTGCTGGAGGGCGAGGCGTGCCCGATCCTTCTGGTTGCGCACACGCGGATTCTCGACCAGCCCGAACCACGGGCCGGGTAGGAAATTGAACGGCAGATAGGCGCTCGTGCCGGGATCCTCCCCATGCAGGAACAGCACGGCCTTGTAGAGTTCGCGCGCACGCTCGAGCATTGATGCATCGTCAGTGCGGTAGAGCGCTTCGGCCCATGCAAGGATTGCGTCGGCCTGAACGATACGAGCGTAGCGCTCGTCGATCGCATGCAGGATCGGAGCATCCGGCTTTAACACGTCATAGCCGCCGCGGAACTGAGGTGTGAGTGAATAGGGACCATCGAGATTGCGATCATCGTCGTACTGCAACCGCGCCGTGTACGGACGATCCCCCAACTCGTCGTTCCAGCGCAATCGGCCGGCCACGACGCGCTTCACAGCGACGATGGCGTCGGGGTGCTTCACCATTCCCGCTGGTGTTCCCAGCATGGCGGTGCCCACGTAGAAGCCGGTTACCCCTGCAAGCACATCCACGGTACCGGTGAGATCGCCGAGGCCGGCACGGATCATCGCTCGCAGCATTGGCATGACAAAGAGCTGCTGATATTTCAGCAGTCGTGTTGCCTGATCGCGCGCAATGCGGAAGTGGACGACGTCAAGCCACAGGTCAATGGGGCGGGCGAGCTGCCAGAAGCGTTCGAGACCGTCCGGCAGGTAATTCGCCTGCGTACCGGTAAGCTCCGTGATGTTGCTGACTTTCACCCGGCGCCGCCGGGTGAAGCTGAGCGGTCGCGGAAAATTGCCGGCACTCATTGACGGTTCCCAATTCTCGCCGCTCGCCGGCATCGGTGCTGCGGCCCGGAGCAGGAGCTCGGCCTCGTCTGCAAGTCTGACCGCGGCGCCGAAGTCGCTCTTGTCGATCGCTTGAACGAGATTCAGCAGCTTGGCGTCGGCGACGCCGTAGTTGAGCAGGAACACTGCCGATCGACGGACCTCACCCATTGAATCAAAGTAGCCGTTGTACGGCGTCATGCTTGAAGTCAGGGGCAGATCTCTATGATATTCGAGAAACCGCTTGCGAGCATCATCCAGCCAAAGGCCGTGGGCCACGCTTTCGACCTGGGTGCGCAACGCAAACAGATTCTCGCCGAAGAACGGTTGCTGACGCGCGAGCCATTCATCGAAACGCAGGAAGAACGGTGCGGCACCGACCACGTCCTTCCAGAGGATAGGTTTGCCTTCCTCTCCCGGTAACTGTGGCTGGATTACGTTCTCTTGCGGCTCGACTGGGCCTTGTGCCGTATCGCTCAGCGCGCGCGACAGCGTGTGGATGTTGAGCGTTACCGGCGAATACATGGTGCCGTCGGGCTCGGTCAGCGGCAGGCGATACCTGTTGGCAAACTCCAGGGTAGTGACAGGGGCTGCTGCCAATAGCGCGTCGAGGTGTTCCCTGTCGGTGTGCGTGCCCTGCACCGGCAACGCAGCCGCTGCCACGGCGAAGCCGAAACCGGATCCAGTCGGCGCAGCCAGAATCTTTGTCACGATCGGTATGAGAAGTTTGTTGAGGGAAACTTCCGTGCGATCCGTGGTACGGAAGTCCTGGAAGAACCGTTGTTGCAGCTGACGCTCGACGATCGCCGGGAAGGTTGCAGGATCGGCACCGACTCCCAACTTTTGCTGATGCGCAAAGAGCACGAACACGCCGCGCAGATAGTCGCGATAGGACTGGTCATCGGGCAGTGCCCAAGGGAGTATCTGCCAATCGAACCCGGGCTTGATAAACAGGTTCGGATCGAAGTAGGGCCGGTCCGTCATGTCGAACTGATTTTTCAGATCGCGCACCGGCTGCACCTGAACCTGGCCGTTGCGAAGCGCCTGGGGGTCAAGGATAAAGGCATCACTGTTGTTGGCGACCGCCCGGTCGATGTCCGCGAGCAGTCTGGCTCGGGTACCAGCAGGTAAAAGGCGCGCGATGCTGTCTTGTCCCGGACTGGCGAGGTCACTGGCCACGTCGTCGGCACGCACTCTTCGTGTAGCGACCAATTGCTCGGCCAACATCTCAAGCTGGCCGTTATCGACATGGTCCGCAGCGGCAACATTGATTATCCCGTCTTCGGTGCCGTTCAGCATGCCGAGCGTCACTGCAATGCCTGGCGCAACCTGCCCGGTTGCGGCAAGGGTAAGCTCGTTGCGCCACAAGGCGGGATCCAGCGCGAGCACCGCGATGCCGTCCGAGCCGGTTCGGGCCTCTGCGACCACCTTGAGATCATCGCAGCCGGTGTTTTGCAGTTGGATGAGCACCTCTCCGAGCGGCACGCCTCCGGCAGCGTCATGAGCGTGTACTCGGATGTGCAACGGGTCAGCTTCTGTTTTCATGGGAGCCTCCACTGGGAACATTGAGGGGCAGACCGGATATCCCGATTTTCAAGACAGCGTGATACCGCTGCTGAAAGATGCACGCCCCCCGATCCGCGAGCCGGTGTTACGTTCCCATAATGCAGATCATTGCGCATCCTCCGTTTGGAGGAGACAGTCGCAATACTCCCTGTTGACTATAACGGATATGTTATATAACAATGTTGTTATGAATAATTCTATTGAAGCCACAAGACTGGATGCGGCGTTTTTAGCGCTCGCCGACCCGACCCGCCGGGCAATTCTCGCGCGCCTGGCGCACGGCGAGGAAACAGTGATGCAACTGGCAGAGCCTTTTGCGATGACGCAGCCGGCAATTTCGCGGCACTTGAAGGTGCTCGAAAGCGCTGGACTGATTGTCCGGCGGATCGAGGGTACCAAGCGGCCCTGCCGGTTATCGAATGCCGGGATCGAAGCCGTCGATCGATGGCTTGCGATGCTGAGGGAAGCGCTGGTTCAGAACTACGACCGACTGGATCGCGTCCTGGCGGACATGGTTGAAAATGGAGAGGACTTGAAATGAGCAAGCTAACGATCAAGACCGAAGGTGACCTGCATGTTGTTGTGAGGAGGCAGTTCAATGCACCGCCTCAAGCCGTTTATCGTGCGCACACGGAATCAGCGCTGATCCAGAAATGGATGCTTGGACCGGATGGATGGACCATGCCTGTCTGCATCAACGAATTGCGGCCCGGTGGAAAGATCCGGTTTGAATGGAAAGGGCCCGACGGTAGCGGGTTTCATCTGACCGGCGAATATCTGGAGTTGCAGCCCTACAGCCGCATTGTTCATGTGGAACGGATGCATCTTCCGGATACGACGCCAGACAACCATGTGGAAACCCGGTTCGATCCGGATGGATCCGGTACGCTGATGATCATGCGTATGACGTTGCCTGACGCTGAAACGCGGTCAATGATGCTGGCAAGCGGCATGGAACACGGCATGGAAGCAAGCTATGTCAGGCTGGACGCATTGGCGATTGAATAGGCGTTATCGATACAAGTGCTCATCAACAGCCGGAGGTATTCTTCGAAAAAAACGTCTCAACACGCATCGTCCGTATGCCGTCTATCTGTTGATTGAATGGCCGGGGGCAAAGGGTGGCGGGCGCGGCTCAGGTCGCCGCGCTGCCTGCTCTGGAACTCTATCGGTTATTCCGCGATGGTGATAGGTTCACCCGACCATGACGCCGACTCTCGTTACCGGAGATCACCGTTGAATAGCGAACAGGGCATTCTTCGCATATCCATAGCTGTCACAATTTTTGTTGCGGGCTTTGGTGTGATATTCGGCTTGCTCGCAGGATCCTTTTCCATCGTATTCGACGGCGTTTACATGCTGGCCGATGCCGCCATGAGCGGGCTGGCGCTCGGTGTTGCGAAGCTCATCGCCTTATCCGCCGTTCCCACCGGAAAGCTCCGGGAGCGGTTCACGATGGGCTTTTGGCATCTTGAGCCCATGGTTCTCGGCCTCAACGGTATCATGCTGTCGGGAGTTGCCATTTACGCATTGATCAATGCGATCGGCAGCCTGATGAGTGGCGGTCGCGATCTCGAATTCAGCTTCGCTATTTTCTATGCTGCGGTTGCCTTGCTTGCCTGTACGGTCATGGCAGTCGTTGAAACGAAAATGAACAGGCATTTACAGTCCGATTTCGTCGCCTTGGATGCCAAGGCCTGGATCATGTCCGGGGGCATTACCGCTGCATTGCTGGTGGCGTTTTCCGTTGGATATGCAATCGAAGGAACGCAATTCAACTGGATCACGCCCTATATCGACCCAGCCGTGCTTGCCCTCGTCTGCGTTATCATCATTCCACTTCCCATCGGCACGATCAGGCAGGCCCTGGCTGATATCTTCCTGGTAACGCCCCCGGCGCTGAAGTCGCATGTCGATATGGTCGCGCAGCGTTTCGTCGAACGCTATGGTTTCGTTTCCTACCGCGCTTATGTGGCCAAGGTCGGACGCGGCAAGCAGATCGAGTTGTACTTCATCGTTCCCATGGGCTGGCCGCCAAGACGCCTTGAGGAATGGGACGCAATCCGGGATGAAATCGGTGATGCCATTGGCGATGAAAGCACAGACCGCTGGCTGACCATTGCCTTCACCACGGACCTTGAATGGGCTGTTTGACAGGATGTTGGGCATACGGCCGGTCCGGCATCGATACCAGTCTTTCATCGCGGGGTTATGTACGATCAAAGGCTCTCTTGCATTGCCCGTTACATTACTGGGCCAGAAGCCAGCTTCGGACGATTGCGACTTCCGGTTTGCGAAGGCTGGGCTCCGGCGTCATCAGCACATAGGGCTGGCGGACTGGGAGTTGAATTCCAAACGGATCCACAAGTGTTCCGTTTAAAAGCTCCCGTTCGATGAGAAAATTGGGGATCAGCGCAAAGCCTGCGCCGGCGATGCAGGCCTCGATCGCGAGGAAAATCAGATTGAATGAAATGCTGAAGTGAAGGTCCAGGTGGCCGAAGCCTGTGGCGATGAACCAGCTTTCCCAGCCGTCATCATACCAGCCGGGTTCGGAGAAATTGATTTTGATGAGGGGCTGGTTCAAAAGGTCCGCCGGTGTCGGGTGAGGCGGCAGCGTATCCAAAAAGCCGGGTGCGCATACAACCGCGAGGTGCCCGGTCAACAGAAGGTCCTGCTGCATTCCCACCACATCGCCATGACTGTGATAAATGGCGAGATCAGGCGAGGGGTCTTGCGCGTTCCAGCGATGGGGAAGTGCGGAAATATTGATGGAAATATCCGGATGCGCGGTATGGAACGTTGCCATGCGGGGCGCCAGCCATCGGGCAGCCAGGGAAAACTGGCAACGAATGATGACCTCGCTGATCATCTCGCTTGAGCGGGCGGACACGGTTGCTGAGGTGATCTGATCAAAAATTGCGCCCAGTTTCTTGGAGTAGACGCGCCCGCGTTCCGTCAGCACGACACCATTTGCCCGGCGCTCGAACAGGGCACCCCCAACCCATTCTTCAAGCTGTTTCATGTGATGACTGATTGCGCCCGGCGTCACGCCAAGCTCTCCGCCAGCCCGGGCAAAACTGAGATGGCGGGCTGCCGCCTCAAAAGCCTTCAATGCGGACAGGGGTGGCAGGTAACGAACCATGGTAAGACTCAATATTTCTAAGCATGAGCGGGAATAATATTGGTTTACCAGAGATTTCTCCCTCTGATCTATGGTTGTCAATGATAGAGGTGAGGGAAACTATGTCTGGTGCAGAAGCTATTCGCTTTGCGGTATCCTATGGCGACAATGGCCATCAGCACCTTCGAACAAAAATGTGCTTGTGTCAGCACGGAACAATTGTAATTCCCTTTTGCTGTAGGGTATTTTGCGCCGATGATTGGTAGTCTTCAACGCCCTTTTTCAGCCAATTCTCGAATATGCGCGCAGAACGACGAGCCCTCCGTTCGGACTTGAACACCATATAGGCTTGGATACTGACGACACCGATCAGAATTGGTGTGATCAGTTCGCCAGACATGATTTCCGGCAGGGTGAGGATGCTGTCGCCAATCGTCAGCCCACCTCCCGATGCGGCAACAGACAAGCAAAGTGCGGTTTCGTTAAATACGGTTGTCCTGCGGCGCATACCGGTTGAAATCGCAGCCCGAGCACACCACTCATCCCAGATATCGTAATTCGCGTCAATCAGGTGGGGGACATCACAGATATCATGTCCTATCAGGAGATACTGACGCGCGAAGCCGGGCGTGCAGACTGGAATATCAATCCACCGGCACAGTTCATAACTGATGAATCTGTTGTTTTCATTCCGGTCAGGTTCGCAGTAAAAGATGCGAAAGTCGAAATCCTCGTCCTGGCGATAATAGCCATTCCGTTCGGCCACGATTTCGATCGAGATGCCAGGATTGGCTATCAGGAACGACCCAATACGCTCAGCAAGCCATCGCGAGGCGAAATCTCGGCAGACCAATATGCGCACTGTATCCTGTTCCCGTGCTCGGCGGGTAACAGTTGCCACTGATGACGCGATTAGTTCAAAACCGCCGCTGACCCCACTGAAAAGTTCATCCCCAAGCTTCGTCAATGCTATGCGATTGCCGTGTCGTTCGAACAGCGCACAGCCTATTTCTGCCTCCAAAAGCGCAATCTGCCTGGAAATAGCTGGACGGGTAACACAAAGCTCTTCTGCCGCGGCTGATATACTTTTCAGCCGCGCCGCCATTTCGAAGGCGCGTAGCGCATTTAACGATTGCCGTTTTCGCATATTCGACACTCAGTCTGCGTCGCTAGTGTAACTATATCTTACGCTATCTCAACACATCTGACTTGTCTTTGTCCGTCACATTCATAGCCTGCACGATAGGGGTATTTTTTCCTATCATAGGAGGTTCCGATTTTTACTCTCAAAAAAAGCGCAGAAGCGCATTTGCGTGCCCGTCAGTACATGCCACTCGGCGTAGCGGACAGCTACCGCTTCTGGGGTGATGAAGAAACGCTTTTCGTAGCCTCTGGACGCGGGGGGCAGATCACGGACATAGATGGAAACATTTATACCGATTTCCGGTTGGCATACGGGCCAATTATTCTCGGCTATCGAGATCAGCGCGTGGATGAGGCTGTGGTCGATGTGATCAGCAACACAGGCTCGATGTTTGGCCTCTCCCTCGAAAACGAGGCGGTTTTGGCGCACAAGATCAAAGACATGTGCCCTCATGTCGAGCTGCTCCGCTTTGCCAATTCAGGTACCGAAGCTGTGATGGGGGCTCTCAGAACGGCCCGTGGCTTCACTGGCCGGGAAAGTTTCGTGTTCATTGAAGGAGGCTTTCATGGCCTTTCCGACCAAATGATGTGGCAAGCCGACGTAGTTGGCTGGGATCGGCAAACCACTCCCAAACCTGCCCTTCTGCCATTCGGATCTGGTATTCCAAAAGCGTTTCGCGATTATCCGATCGCTGTGTCATTGAACGACTTCGAGGAAATACAAAGTGTTTTTGCGGTGCATGGCGAGCGGATCGCAGGGGTTATCATCGAGCCAATCATGGGCAATTGTGGAAGTATTTCTGCGACTGGCGATTATTTGCGGCATCTTCGGGCATTGTGTGATCGATATGGAGCGCTTCTGATCATTGATGAGGTCAAGACAGGGTTTCGCGTCGGTACAGGCGGCGTGCAATCAATACACGGTATTTCTGCCGATTTGACGACTTACGCCAAGGCGATCGCGAACGGCTATGCGATCGCGGCCTTTGGCGGCCGGAAAACGGTGATGGAGAAAATACACTTTGGCGGCGGCGTTGTTCACGGAGGAACCTACACCGCCAACCCGGTCGGTGTCGCCGCTGCGATTGCGACACTCGACGCGCTGCAGAATTCAGCCGCACTGGATATTGTTGATGGCGTCGGTGCCCGTGTAAGGCAGATTCTGTCGGTGCTCCTCACCAGACATGGAATTCCGCACTCAATTATAGGCCCGTCAGCGATGTTCGGCGTTCATCTCAGCGAAGAGGTGCCGACAAGCTATCGCGATTGGACGAAGGCAAACAATGATCTCTATGTACGGTTCAGCAAAAATCTTCTGAAGAATGGCATTCTTGTCGAACCTGATTCACGAGAGCCTTGGTTCTTCTGCGAAGCGCACCAGACCGTCGATCTTGAAAAAATTGAAGCAGCAATAGACAAAAGCCTAGATCTGGCGCTCGTCCAGTCTGATGCATAACGGATCGGGCGTTGGGCGATGACTGGACGCGCACAAGGTAAGACCGGCCCAGTATATGTCGTCTTGGCTCTTTCCGTTCTTGGCGAAGTGATAGGGACAACAGCTCTTGCACAGTCCGTTACGTTGACCAGGATCGTGCCGGCCGTGATTGCCATTTTGTCCTATGTGGTGGCATTCTGGCTTCTTTCCAAACCGCTTAAGGTTCTGAACGTTGGTGTCGTTTATGCGATCTGGTCTGGAACAGGAATAATCCTCATCTCTGCAACCAATTGGTTGGTGTTCGACCAGAGACTCGATTCCGCTTCTGTCATTGGAATGGTATTCATCCTCGTGGGGGTTCTTATCGTCAACCTCTTTTCGAGGACGCTGTATAGATGATCCCAATGCGACCGATTGTAAGACTTCCAGTAGCTGGAAGTAGTTGATGAGTGTCTCGGCCGCCTATATAATCTTAATTATCACTATCTTATTTGAGGTGATTGCCACAACCGCGCTTGGCCGTTCCGACGGATTTTCTAGTCTCCGTGCATCCATCATCGCCATTCTCGGATATGCAATGTCTTATGGTCTGCTCTCTTTTCCGCTGAGCGTCTTGAATGCTGGGATCGCATATGCAGTGTGGACGGGGCTAGGGATCGTGCTTGTCTCGTTGATCAATTGGATTTGGTTTGGCCAGGTTCTTGATAGACCCGCCATTCTCGGCCTCGGCTGTATCGTCGTTGGGGTCAGCTACATGAATCTCTTCTCCGAGACAGTGACGCATTAGAGCCGGTGCATTGCAGGTGGCCCTTGCCCTGGTTCTGCTCCAGCTGTTCAAAACAACATCGTTCATCCCAACCGTTTCTTTAAATCGCTGTTCTTCATCCTGCACACAGACCCGCTTGATCCGGATGAGTGGAGTCCTATGTTCAAACTGGGTTGTACACTGATTTATCAAACGTTCTTATACGCTGCCTTTGTCCTGTTTTTCTGGTGTTCGTCATCGGCGCCGGATGGGCAATCGCTCCGAAAATTCTCGGCAACGCCAATGCGAGTTACGCAATCATATCGGTGGGACTCATTTGAAAAGCTCCTGTTCAACGAGAAAATTGGAGATCAGTGCAGAGCCCTTCCGGCCTATGGCAATGAAATCATCATAACGATCAAGTCGACCTCTCTGGCGTCAACGGTGACGGTGATGGAGCTTACGGGTGTTGCCAAGAATCTGATGAGCGAGACCTACGCCGTCATCGAGGTGTTCTGCATGGTTGCAGCGATCTACCTCGCCCTCAATGTTCTGGTGATGCTGATATTCAAACAGCTGGACAACGCATTCTCCATTGCACGGCACTGAAGCATAAACACTCTGGGCTGGCTTTAGCCGCGCATCTGTGTTTGGCGTCGGATCGGGATGGCGTCGCCTATCTGATTTACAGGGCAAAGCTTGAGGTCTAGGATCAAAGCAGCAGAGAAAATGTGACCGAGTAGCGGAGTGCAATCCATGACCGAGGTTTCATCTGTTAAAGAATCTCCCTTAGACCAGCCCTTTCTCGACACCACGCCTTATGGCGCAGGGCCTGAGGATTCCATTGCAAGTGCGGCGGAGAATGCGGCCATTACCCGCCATGTGACAACGATTGGCGGCAAGCCGATTGCCTACACGGCGCGCGCCGGCCATCTGGTTACAGTCAATCCATCCAGTGCGCAGCCGGCGGCGGCGTTCTTCTACGTCAGTTTCACGGCTGACGGTGCTGATCCGTCAACGCGCCCCGTGACGTTTTTCTACAATGGCGGACCGGGGTCCTCGTCGGTGTTTTTGCTGCTTGGGTCGTTTGCGCCACGGCGCATCAAAACCAATATGCCCGGTTTTACGCCGCCCGCTCCCTATACCATCGAAGACAATCCGGACAGCCTGCTGGATCGCAGCGATCTGGTATTCATCAATCCGGTGGGCACTGGTTACTCAAGCGCAATCGCGCCAAACCGGAATCGTGATTTCTGGGGCGTGGATCAGGATGCGCGCTCGATCGCCCAATTCATCAAGCGCTATTTGACCGCCTTTGATCGATGGAATTCGCCAAAATTCCTCTTTGGTGAATCCTATGGCACGCCTCGCACCTGTGTATTGGCATGGATGCTGCATGAAGACGGTGTCGATATCAACGGCCTGACGCTGCAGTCGTCAATCCTCGATTATACACAAACCGGCAATCCGGTTGGACTGTTGCCGACATTGGCTGCCGACGCCTGGTATCATAATAAGGTCCATGCAGGCGGGCGCCCGCCGCTGCCCGCCTTCATGGATACGGTGAAGGCTTTCGCGCAAGGCCCCTATGCAAAGGCTTTGACGGATTTTCCCAAGTTTGACGCGGCAACGCTGCAGACATTGAGTGATTATCTCGGCATTTCGCCCATCGTACTGACGTCGTGGAGCCTCAACGTCGAGGCGAACAATGGCGCCAATCTCCTCTTCCTGACAACCCTCCTGCAGGATCAGGGGCTGGCGCTTGGGGCCTATGACGGAAGGGTGACGGCCATCGATACGGGAATTGCTGGTCAGATCGACCCGAATTCCGGCGGCAATGACCCGACGATGACCGCCGTGAGCGGCGTTTATACCGCCATGTGGAATACCTATCTGAACGATGAGTTGAAGTTCACTGCGTTGTCGCCCTTTTCCGATCTCAATGACCAGGCATTCCAAAATTGGGATTTCGGCCACATCGATCCAACGGGCGCGCAGAAAGGCGGCAAGGACGCCAATGGCAACCCGGTTCTCTATACGGCCGGTGATCTGGCGGCGGTGATGGCGCTCAATCCCAGCCTCAAGGTGTTTTCAGCCAACGGCTATTATGATTCCGTTACGCCATTCTTCCAGACGGCGCTGACATTGGCGGATATGCCGCTCACCAATCCGTCGGTGCGCGCCAATCTGACTATTCGCAACTATCCGTCGGGGCACATGATTTATCTTGATGGTGAGTCCCGGACTGCTTTGAAAGCCGATCTCAGTGTTTTCTACGACAGCACAAGGGCTCGTTTCATTGCCCAGGCGCTGCGCAGCGAACAGTCTGCCATCTGCAGGCCTTATTTCAAACTTCGAAAGCCCGGCGAGGCGCAGAAGGCCGGCCGAGGCCAGGCAGTACCGGCAAGCTGGGGTGTTCCTGATCTTTGCAAGGCCTATGACTGGCCGCAAAACCTTCTCGGCGGCGGTGTGATTGCCATTGTTGAGCTTGGCGGCGGCTGGGTTGCGAGCGACATGGACGCGTACTTTGCGGCGTTGGGACAGCCTGTGCCTCAGATCGTTGATGTGCCGGTTGCCGGTGCCGGGAACAATCCCAATAGGAACACTGGCCGGTCTGGTGATGCCGACGTGGAGGTTGCACTCGATATTCAAATCGCCGCCGCATCCTACTATGCAGCAACCGGCCGGCCCGCTTCGATCCGGGTCTACTGGGCGTCGCCTCAGCCCAGTGGAATCGCAGCGGCGGTGCGGGCGGCGGCAGCGGATGGCTGTGATGCCTGCTCGCTTTCGTGGGGTGCCGATGAGGCACTTTGGGTCAAGGCCGGACAGGGCACCGGCCAGGATTTGGTTTCCCAGATGCAAAGCGCAGCTGAGGCGGCCACAACAGCGGGTATGGTGGTTTTCGCTGCGGCTGGCGATAATAATTCAAGTGATGGCGGCAGTACTCCTGCCAATGTCGACATGCCTGCATCCTGCCCGAATGTGATTGGTTGCGGTGGAACCTCCAAATCAGCCGGAGGTGAAGTGGTCTGGAATGAAGATCCCGGCAATCCGGACGGCAATGGAACGGGTGGCGGCTTCTCGACATTGTTTGCGCCGCAACCATGGGAAGCGGGTGCGCCGCACGGGCCGGGCCGGATCGTGCCTGATGTTGCGGCGCATGCCGATCCGCGCAACGGCTATGAAGTTTATGTGCACGGGCAGACGATGGTCGTCGGCGGCACCAGCGCGGTGGCGCCGCTCTATGCGGGCCTGTTTGCCGCCTTTGGCCGCAAACTCGGTTTTGTCACGCCCAAACTCTGGCTGAACCACATGTGTTTCAATGACATCACTGCGGGCGACAATGGCTATTACCGGGCACGCATCGGTCCTGATCCCTGCACAGGCATCGGCTCGCCCATCGGTTCGAAACTCGCCGCCTTGTTTGATGCCCCCGCTGCGGGGATGCTCCATCTGGAACTGGCGGCACTGCCGAGGATCGTTCCTGACGGTTGGAGCGGTTCAGTCTATCTCACCTTTGCCGAGGGGAAACTTACCGGCAAGCCGCGCCTGGAACCGGCACCGGACAAACGCGGTCCGCGGGCCCGAATTGCCGGCAAACGCGCGCCAAAATAGGCATTCCCGGCACTGCCATCTGCGGTGAATTCTCTATGTGCCGGAATCCTTGGTCTGGCCCCATTCGGGCTCGACGGCCGGAATATCGTCGAAGGATGAATAGTTGAGATTGTAGAGCTGCGCGTAGAGTTTGCCGTTCTCCATAAGGGCGTCATGATCTCCCATCTCGATCATCTGCCCGTTTTGCAGGACGATGATGCGATCGGCTTCTCGAATGGTGGCGAGGCGGTGGGCGATCACAAGCCCGGTGCGGTTTTCCAGCAATTTGACGAGGGCCTTCTGGATGAGCATCTCGGTGTAGCTGTCGATATTTGCCGTGGCTTCGTCAAGAACGAGGATTTTGGCATCGGCCACCAGTGCGCGGGCAAAGCTGATCAGCTGGCGCTGGCCAAGCGAAAGATTTCCGCCGCGCTCGCCAAGCTCCGTCTGATATCCTTCGGCGAGATTCATGATGAACTCGTGCGCGCCGACAGCTTTGGCGGCATCGATGACGTCGTCGAGTGATGCGCTGTCTTTGTGGTAGCGGATATTTTCGAAAACCGTTCCGGTGAACAGAAACGGCTCCTGCAGGACCATTGCGATCTGCTGACCGAGGGAATCCTGGGTCAGATTCCTTACGTCGTGGCCGCCGACGAGGACCTGCCCCTGCTGGACATCGTAGAAGCGGTGAATGAGCGCCATCGCGCTCGACTTGCCGGAACCGGTGGGGCCAACAAGCGCTACCGTCTCGCCCGGGTTGACCTTGAAGCTGACATTTTTCAGAACCGGATGCTTGGGATTATAACCGAAAACGACGTTGCGGAACTCGACCGATCCATCCGTGTCCGGCGTGAGAACGCGCGCATCCGGCGCATCGGTAATGCTGATCGGCACATCCAGCACTTCAGTCAGCCGCTGTCCCGACGCCATGGCCCGCTGCATCACCGAATATTGCAGGGTCAGGGAGCGGATTGGGTCAAAGAAGCGCTGGATGTAAAACAGGAATGCGACCATGACGCCGACGTCAAGCGCCTGATTGAGCACGCGCGCGCCGCCGACGACTATGACGAGTGCCATGGCAACGCCGGTGAGCGAATCCACGATCGGCACCATGACCTGGGCATATTTCGCTGCTCGGAGATGTGCCATCAGGTTGGCGTGAGCCTTGTCATTATAGAGCATGAAATTCACCCTCTGACGTCCCATGCTTTGAACGGCACGCACGCCATGGATGGTTTCAGCCAGCGCACCGTTGGTGACGGAATTGGTTTCGTGTGCGGCCATGAAGGCGATCCGGGCCCGGGGCAGCCAGAAAATGCGCACGACGAACAAAATGGGAAGTACGGCAAGGGTCAAAAGACCGAGGCGAAAATCCAGATACAGCATGACGAAGACAATGCCGAAAAGCAGGGTGATATCGCCAACCGACAGCACGGAGGTTTCCAGGAACTCCTGCATCGAGTTCACATCGCCCTGCAGCCGCGACATCAGCCGTCCAACCTCCGTCTTGTCCATGAAGGAAAGCGAAACACGCTGGAGATGCGAGAACATCGCCCGGCGAATGTCGAACAGAACGTCTTCCGCAACACGTCCGACCACAGTTTCCTGGATATAGCTGGCCATGAAATTGACAAGTATCGCCAGAGCGAATGCAACGATCGCATAGGCAAGCGCGGCGTGATTGCCGCCCGGCGCAATGCCATGGTCGATGGCGTAGCGGATGATGAGCGGGATGATCAATTGGGTGGCTGTGAATGTCAGTACGGCGCCAACGGCAACGAGCATCTGTGTCTTGTAGGGTGCCACGAACGCCCAGATCCGTTTGACGATGTTGCCATCAAAAACCTTGCCGAACATTTCTTCTTCGATCCGGTGCGACCCGACGACGGCGCGCGGCGGACGCCGTCCATCGTCGCGAACGTCATTCCGCTCTGTCTCATTCTCGTCGCTCACGATCCCATCTCCGTTTTCTCCGTCGCGGCGAGGCCGTCGTCCGGGCGGACCTGCAGATCATAAAGAGCCTTGTAGCGGCCGCCCGCTGCAAGCAGGCTGTCATGGGTACCGCGTTCGACGATCTGGCCATCCTCAATGAACAGAATCTGATCGGCGTGCATCAATGAACTCAGGCGATGCGCGACAACGATTGTTACCCGGTCCTTGGCGTAGCGGCGCATGGCAATGCGGATGCGCTGCTCGGTGCCGGCGTCGATTGCAGCCGTTGAATCGTCAAACACCATGACCGCCGGCTTGAGCATGAGGGTGCGCGCGATCGAAAGGCGCTGCCGTTGTCCACCTGACAATGAAACACCGCGTTCACCAACGATTGTGCCATAGCCCATGGGCAGGCCAAGAACGTAATTGTGCAGCTGCGCGGACTCGCTTGCCCGCTCGATTCGAGGCTCTTCCGCCCATGGATCACCATAGGCGATGTTGTTTTCGATTGTCGTTGTGAACAGGAATGCATCCTGCTGAATGACAGCGACGGCTTGGCGCAACGATTCCAGCGTCACGCTGCGAATATCCTGTCCGTCGATGGTGATCCTGCCGCTGGTCGCATCGTAAAATCGTGGAATGAGGTGTGCCAGCGTGCTTTTTCCGCTGCCTGGCTTGCCGACAATGCCAATGGTTTCACCGCGCCGGGCTTCGAAACTCAGATGCTGCAAGACCGGCCGGTTGCCGAGTTGCGGATAGGAGAAGCCAACATCCTCAAAGCGCAACAGGCCATCTGATATGGTAAGTTCCCTGGCATTTGCGGGGTCCTTGATCGCGACGTCGAGGTCAAGCAGCCCAAAGATACGTGTTCCACATGTGGAGGCACGGGCGTAGGAGTTGACCATCAGGCCGAGCTGCCGCACGGGCATTTGCAGGATGGTCATGAATGTCAGGAACGATGTCAGGGTTCCCACTGTGATTTCGCCTGCAACGACCTTGTTGCCGCCAACCCACAGCACGAGCCCCATGGCGGCAAAAAAGGAAAGCGTCATCGCGCTGGTGTTTCTGACGCGGATACCGACGCGATCATGCGCAAGATCGAGTGCGGTTTGCGAGGCCTTGTCAAACTTTGCCAGCTCATGGTCCTTTGCTGCAAACGCGCGTACCACGCGAATGCCGCCGAGATTTTCCTCCATGACCCTGGTGAGCACCGACAGACGCTCTTGCAGATCGAGCCATGTCGCACGCAAGCGCAGCTGCGTGACTGACGAGCGCCATGCGACGAAGGGCACAAAGCTGAGCGCAACAAGCCCTAAAACGAAATCCGTCGACAAGAGCATATAAGCGCCGATGCCGATCAGAATGAAAAGGAGGACGGTGCGTATCAGCGCCGTCGAAAAATACATGCGGACCCCTTCGAGATCGAGCATGCCGACCGTGATGAGATCGCCTGAATGAACGCTGTCATGGAAACTGAAACTGAGCCGCTGAATTTTCTCATAGCAGGCCAGGCGCAACTCATAACCCATATGGTGACCCACGGCCTCTCCATAATAGTTCTGAATCATGGTGAAGACGCCGCGCAGAACGCTGACCGCCAGGAGAACGAAAGCGGTCACCAGCAGCGCATTCTGCGCAATCGTGCCCGCGGTTCCTCCGGCCATGGCCGTCTGGGTCTCGTCGATGGCGCGGCCCAGAAGTTTGGGGATCATTAGCTGGAGGCTTGCCGCAATCACGGTGGCTCCGATCGCAAATGTCGTCTGCCAGGGATGGCGAAGCGTCATATGCGTAATGCGGACAAGGGTGGAGAAGCCTTGACCCCACCCTGCTGCATTTGCGTGCGCCAACGAATCCGAATGACTCGCCGTCCGCTTGAACGCGTTGCTGCTCACAGTGTTTTCCAAACCATTTGATTGTATGAATACAGGCCGCTGAAACGGGGCCGTCCGATACTGTACGAACATGATTCTTTGCTGATTCCCAGACATGGTTCAAGGGCCATGTTGTTTGTACAGGCAATGAATCGTCATTTAGCCGGTATCGCAAAACCTCAAGGGGCGAAACGCTGCAGGGCGTAAGGGGCGGGGTCCGTGAACGGGGTATCGCCGGTCATCATCTCCGCCAGCAAACGGCCCGTCACCGGACCCAGCGTAAAGCCGTGATGATTGTGTCCGAAGGCAAACCAGAGGCCTTTGTGCCGCCAGCCGCGCCCAATAGCCGGACGCATGTCGGGAAGGCACGGGCGTGATCCCATCCAGGGAGCGGCCTCGATGCGGTGTGCAAGGGGAAGGATTTCCCGTGCAAGCGGTTCCGTGCGGTCAAGCTGAACGGGTGTCGGCCGGCTGTCACGCCGGGAAAATTCAATACCCGTCGTCAGACGAATACCCTGGTTCATCGGCGCAATCAGAAAGCCATTCTCGGCGTCGATCACCGGGTGGTTGAGAACAGCGTTGGCCTGGGTACCGAAATGCACGTGGTAGCCGCGCTTCATCAGGAGCGGTATCCTGTAGCCGAGCGGCCGGAACACGGTGTCAGACCATGGTCCCAGCGCCACGACGACTTCGGGTGCCTCAACGGTCCCGCTGGCGGTGGCGATGCTCCACCGGGTTTGTTCCTGCTTGAGGTTGTACGCGTCACCGCAAAGAAACAGGCCTCCGCGCTCCGTAAAGAGCTTGGCGTAAGCTTTCACAATGCCGCCCGGATCGGGCACTGTCGCCGCATCGAGCCAATGGATGGCGCCGGTCAGTACGTTGCTGAGATGAGGTTCTCGCTGCTGCAGCGCCTTTGCATCCAGCACATCATAGTTCAGACCAAACCGATGGAGGGCTGCAGCGGTGCGGCACGCCTGTTCGAATGTCCGTTCACTCCGGTAAGCCTCAATCCAGCCGGTCTTGCGCAACAGCGGCAACACGCCGGCCTGGGACATGAGCGTCTCGTGTTCGATCACCGAGCGTTCGATCAGCGGCCACATGTCGTTTGCGGCCCGTGCCAGCGGCTTTGGCGCGGATTCACGCCAGAAGCGCCACAGCCAGGGTGCGATGCGGGGCAGATAGCGCCAGTCGAAATGCACGTCCGCGGAGCGATTCAAACCATAGCGCAGCATGACTGAAAGATCGCGGGGGACACCGTAGGGTATGACGCTCGATCGCTCGATCAAGCCGGCATTGCCATAGCTTGTTTCCTCGCCGGCCCCCCGCCGGTCGACCAGCGTCACGGTCCTGCCGCGCTGCTGCAAGTGCAGCGCGATGGAGACGCCGACAATGCCGGCGCCCAGAACGATGACTTCACTTTTATTGCCTGTCTGAGACATCATGTATCCTGGCTGTTCAAATCGCCATGTCGCGGTCGAGTGGAAAGATCGGACGCGGTACATTGCGATAGGGCATCTTGCCGTAGTCCATCGTGCACAGCGCGCCGCTGTCGCAGACAATGATCTTGCCTGCAATGGGTTCGAATGCGGCCCGGAAATGTTGCATCGATTTCAGTCCCACGACACGGTGTGCGCTCGGGTCGATGCCGAAGGCACGGAACTGCTGCAGGTCGCGCATCTGCGAGGGTTCGCTGACGACGAGGACGCTGATGCCGTCGATCTGGACGACCGCCGTCAGGCCGAAAGTGAACGCGAGGCCGCCGAGCTGCGGTCCGTCACCGATCAGCTTCCCGTCGCTGAGGTGCAGCAGCTTCGCATAAACCTGCAACGGGCCGCCACCAAAGCGCGAGTCTGTCTTGCCGCCCAGTGATAGTTGAACGACATCGCCAACGGTTGCACGGTGGAGCAGAAGGGCTGTTTCGGGATCAACAATCGGACCAAAGCAGGCGTCGCCGATCCCCGCCCGGAGCAGGCCGCCAAGCAATGAGGTTGCATCGCCATAGCCGCCTGCGCCGGGATTATCGGCGTAATCGGCAATGATCAGCGGCCGGTCCCCCCGGTAGGTCAGGGCAATGTCAGCTGCCTCTTCCACGCTGTGGAACGTATTCAGCACGTCAAACCGCGATTCCCAGATCTGGTCGGCAATGCCTTCGGCAAACAGTTCGTGCGGCGTGGGATTTCCGTCATAGGTGACAAGCACCGTCGGGCCAACTTCCGGGATGTCGGCATTGGGGAAGGCGCCGTTGATACTGACCGCCAAGGCGCCAGGTGTTCTTTCATGGTCCCGCGCTTTGCTGATCCAGCCGATCATGGGGCCGACATCGGTCCGTCCGGCATTGGCTTCCTCGAGCATCGGCCGGCGGACAAGCAACGTTTTTGGCCGGATCTCGCCCGCCATTGTCCGTTGAAGCAGTTCGCCTGCGTGCCGGGCAATATCGCGCATATCAATGTGCGGATACGTTTTGAACGAGATCAGGATATCGGCATACTCGCACATTTTCGCCGTGACGTTGGCATGCGGATCGAGCGTAACGGCGATCGGCACATCCGGCCCGACCACGGCGCGCAGCCGGGCCAGAAGTTCGCCTTCGCCGTCGGGAGTGAAATCGGTCACCATGGCGCCGTGCAGGCCAAGCAGGATACCGTCGAGATTGTCCTTTCCGGCCATGGCGGCCTGCACGATGGCGCCGCCGATCCGGTCGAACGCGTCACGTGTCACCGGACCTGCAGGTTCGGCCGATGCACTGACGACATGTTCGATCTTCCAGTCGAACTTGCGGGCGATATCCAGAAAACCTGCGATCTCCGTATTGGCTTGGCCCCGGGCGCGGATAGCCGCATCGCCGAAAAGAACGCCTTCGACCTCAAAGGCGTCGTAGTCGGTTTTCCGAATGTTGAAAGTGTTGGTCTCGTGTGCAAATTCAGCAGTCAGGACACGAAAATTCATGGCGATCTCCTCCAAAACATTGCTTGGCGTTAAACTGGGAAATTGTTGACCGGCGGGGCGTGCAGCCGCGATACGGTTACGTTCGGCTGAACCGCATTTCGCTTACCCGCCCATCGTCACTGCGGCGAACAAGCCAATGCATCTGATAGGCATATTCGGTTGGCAGGCTGTAATGACGGATGTTCCTGTCGGGGGTTTGGCCGTGTTCCAACAGTTGCAGCGTGCTGTTGGTGCAATTCACGCCGCCGCTCGCAATCAGCTGCTGGAGCCATCCATTGCCCGACCAGGCTTCCCAGGCTTCCGCCGTGAAGGCTTCAGCCGCAGGGTGGCCGGTCAGGATGGAGCGCAGCAGAATGCGGTCGTTGATCGTCGAGGCCGGATCAGTGTCCTCGATCGGCGCATAGGGTGCCAATGCCGGGTCGACAAAGCCAGCGATTGTCTGGGCGACATGAGCGATGCAAGCTTCCTGAATGTTCGCCAGCACCGCAACGGAAACACCCTGTGCTGGAAAACGTGCGATTTCAGCCCTGAATCCATCCCATGTGCCGCCATGCCTGATCTTGTGATGGCCGCGAATTTCAGTGTTTTCCCAACCGAGGGCATAGTTGTTGAAGGCGGGGTGACCATTGTTCAATAGGGTTGGTTCGAACATGACCGAGAGGAGTTCCGGCGGCAGGACCCGCGGCGACTCCAGCTCGATCAGCCAATGGGCAAGGTCGCGTGGCGAGAAATAGAGCCCGCCATCTGCCGTGCGAAGCAGTGTTGGGGCGGTCCAATGCCTGCTGGTCAAGGCGCCGGTTTCAATGCTGTGTCCGGCCGCGCGGTTTGGGACAATATCGAACCAGCTTGCCTCGCGGGCAGTGGCCATGCCGATTGGCTTGAACACGCGATCCTTCAACAAGGTGTAATAAGGTTCGCCGGTGATCCGCTCTATGATAATCCCAGCCAGGACGTAGCCGATATTGCTGTACTCGTAGCTTTCGCCGGGCTGAAAGACGAGCGGTGACAGCGCCGCCAGTGCAACCAGCTGATCGCTGCTGTAGTCCTGCCATACATTGATCGGTACGACGCCGTCTTGAATAGGCGTTGGCGCGAAAACCTCCGCGAAGTTGCCAAGCCCGCTCGTCATCGAAAGCATCTGTCGAATGGTAATGGCGGACCAGATTGCAGGCCCCTCGGGGATATAGCGGGTGAGCGGGTGATCGAGATCGATGCGGCCATCTCTCGCCAAAAGCAGAATCGCCGTGGCGGTAAACATCTTGGCGGTCGATCCCGACTGGAAAATCGTATCCGGCGTAACCGCAACCTTGTGTTCGATATTTGCCAGGCCGTAGCCCGCAAGATGCACGATCTGACCGTGCTGGACAACGGCGACCCCAAGACCCGGAATCTGTTGTTGCTCTATTTCTGAGTTAAGATAGTCATTCAAGGCACTGGTGAAACTCACAGCACTTTCCTCCATAATATAAGCGGTAGGCGGGGTTCATTGGTGTTGCTGCCGGCCCCTAGGGAACAGCGCTCAACCGTGTATCAATCTGCTGCACGGTCTCCGGTTTTTCCTCGCCGGCCAACGGGTGGTGGCAGGCCGCCTGATGACGATCGGTGAGCGGCTGAAGCGGTGGCAGCGTTGTGCGGCAAAGCCCGGATACCCGTGGGCAACGCGCGGCGAAAGCACATCCGGGCGGCGGGTTGTAACCGCTTGGAATTTCGCCCGAAAGCCGCGCAATCGTGCGGCGCTGGCGTGGATCGGGTTCAAAGGTACTGTCAAGCAATGCCCGCGTATAGGGATGGGCCGGCAGCGCATCGCTGGGCATGATTTCAACAATGCGGCCAAGGTACATGACAAGGATTTTGTCGCAGAAGTAACGCACCAGGCCGAGATCATGCGAGATAAAAAGATAGGTCAGTCCCAGCGACTCCCGCAGCCGGTTGAGCAGTGCGATGATCTGCGCCTGCACGGAGACATCCAGAGACGCGGTCGGCTCATCAAGCACGACCAGTGACGGGTTGAGCGCAAGGGCGCGGGCAATGCCAATGCGCTGTTTTTGCCCGCCCGACAATTGATGCGGATAGCTGTGCGTCAGCGCCAGGTTCAACCCGACCATCTCAAGAAGCGACGCCACGGTTGCGTCCGCTGATTTGAGTTTTACGCCCTGAACCTTGAATGGTTCGAGCAGTGCATCCCGCACGCGGTATCGGGGATCGATTGCGGAATAGGGGTCCTGAAAGACCAGTTGCATGCGTTGCCGCAAACGGCGCAAATCTGCGCGCGACAGGGACGCCATGTCTATGCCATCGAACCGGACCGATCCCTCGCTGGGTTGGATCAGCCGCAGGATCAGACGTGCCAATGTGGATTTGCCGCAGCCGGATTCACCGACAACGCCAAGGATCTGGCCGCGGGCAAGGGTGAACGAGACATCGCTGACGGCATGAAATACCTGGCGTTTTTGAAACAGGCCCGCATTCGTGAAGCGGCGGCTGAGGTGGTCGACAGAAAGAAGATCGCTCATGCTGCGTCCGCCCTATGACAGGCGACGCCGTGACCGCTGATACCGGTTCGCAGGACCGGAGCTTCCTCACGGCATTGATCAGACACGCGCGGGCAACGGGGATGGAAGCGGCAACCGGCGGGATGGGCGGCCGCCGTCGGCACCATGCCGGGAATAGGTTGCATGCTGCCGCGCAGCATATCGCGGCGGGGAATGCAGCGGATCAATGCCTGGGTGTAGGGATGACGCGCGTCCTCGAAGATTGCATTGACCTGCGCGCGTTCGACGACCCGGCCGCAATACATCACCGCGACCCGGTCGCACGTCTGGGCAACGACACCCATGTCATGCGTGATGAGGATCATGGCCAATCCCCGCCGTTTGACCAGCTCGACGAGAATCTGAACTATTTGCGCCTGAACCGTGACATCGAGCGCAGTCGTCGGCTCATCGGCAACGAGAAGTTCGGGATCTCCTGCCAGGGCCATCGCGATCACGATACGCTGTTTCATGCCGCCGGAGAGCTGATGCGGGTAAAGGGCATAGACCCTGGCCGGGTCCGGAATCCGGAGGTCGGCCATCAGCTCCAGGCTGCGCGCACGGGCAGCGCTGCGATCAAGTCCGAGATGCAGCCGTGCCGCCTGATCGATCTGCGGCCCGACCGGCATCATTGCATCGAGGGAGGTCATCGGATTTTGTGTGATGAGAGCGATGCGCCCGCCGCGCAAGCGGCGCAACTGCCGTTCAGCCAGGCCGACAAGGTCAGTGCCGTCAAAGCAGATCCGGCCCGCCACGACCCGGCCGCCAACGCGCGGCAGAAGCCCCATGATGGCGGTCGCGGTCAGCGACTTGCCGGATCCGGATTCCCCGACAATGCCAAGGATTTCACCCCGGTCGATGCTGAAGGCGACATCGTCGACCGGAGAGAATGCTCCGAAACCGATCTGCAGCCCGTCTACAGTCAAAAGCATGACTAGGCCTCCCTGAGTTTTGTGCGGATATCCAGCGCAGCGATGATCGCGTCGCCGAACAGGTTGAGGAAGATCACCGTGAGTGCCACCGCCAGACCGGGGAGCAGTATCACCCAGGGCGCGATGAAGAGCTGAGCCGTGCCGGAACTCATCATTGCGCCCCAGCTGGGTGTCGGCGGCTGTGCCCCCAAACCGAAGAATCCGAGTGTCGCCTCGAGGATAATGGCATCGCCCGTTGCCAGCATTGCCGCCACGAGGACCGGCGCCAATACATTCGGCAACAGATGGGCAAACAGGATGTGGGTGTGGCCGGCCCCGAGATTGACGGTGGCCTCGACAAAGGTTTCGCCTTTCAAAACCATGACCTGGGTGCGTGTCAGCCGGGTGAACTGAGCGAGATAGGCGATGGCGATGGCAAGCACGACCCCCTGTAATCCCGGCCCGATGATCGCGACGAGCATCAGCGCAATCAGGATTTCCGGGAATGACCAGGTCAGGTCGACCGCGATCATGACGGCACGGTCAAAGGCACCGCCGAAGTAGCCGCACACTGCACCGAGAATGAGGCCCGAGAGTACGGAGACGCTGATCGCGGTGACACTGACGGAGAGCGAGGTGCGGGCACCGGTGATCAGGCGCGACAACACATCACGTCCGAATTCATCGGTGCCCATGAGATGGGTCATTGATGGCGGCTGGTTCATGATTGTCAGATCCTGCTGGTCATATGGATAGGGCGACAACCAGGGAGCAAAGACTGCTCCGACGATCAGAAGGAGAAGGTAGGCGGCGGCTATGCTGCCTTTGACCGATGCAAGCGTCTTGATGACGGGCAGTGCATGCAGAGCTTTCATGACCGCACCTCGCGCTGGCGCGGGTCCATTGCTGCCTGGATGATGTCACCGAGCAGCGTGCCAAGAATGACTGCCATGGCCAGCATGAGAAGGCAGGCCTGCACCAGGGGGTAATCGCGCTGGTTCAGCGCCCGAATGAGCAACGATCCCAGGCCTGGACGGGCAAAGACATACTCAATCGTCACGGTGCCGCCGAGGATCCAGCCGATCCGCAGAGCAAGGATGGTCACGACCGGGACCAACGCATGGCGCAAGACGTGGCGCACCTGGATTATTGCAGGCGAAAGCCCCTTGGCGTGCAGCAACATCACGAAGTCCTGTCTTGCTGTCTCGATCATGGCGATGCGGGTCACCCTTGCCACCAGTGCAATGCCGCCAATACCCGTCGCGATGACCGGGAGGATCAGTGACGTCCAGCCGCGTGCGCCTGAGATCGGCACCCAGCCAAGCCATACGGCAAAAACCAGGATGAGCAGCAGGCCGAGCCAGAAGCTCGGCACAGTAGAGCCGAGCAAGATGAGGCCGCTGATGCCATCATCAAGCTTTGTGCCGTGAAAGCTGGCAGCCAGAACGCCGGCGGCAATACCGGTGAGGGCAGAGAAGAGCAGGGCTGCCCCGCCCAGTTGCAGGCTGTAGGGCAGGTTCTGGGCGATAAGCGCGCCAACTGGGCGGCCTTGGATGATCGATGTGCCGAGATCGCCTGATACCAGCCGCCTCATCCATACGAAATACTGCTCGGCAAGACTGCGGTCGAGGCCGTATTTCGCAGCAATCTGCACCCGCTGCGCCGTGGACGATCCTGCACGCAGGAGATTGTCGATCGGGTCACCCGGAACGAGGTGAATGATGAGGAA
The DNA here is from genome assembly GCF_052056495.1 of Phyllobacterium sp. 22229. Taxonomy (NCBI): domain Bacteria; kingdom Pseudomonadati; phylum Pseudomonadota; class Alphaproteobacteria; order Hyphomicrobiales; family Phyllobacteriaceae; genus Phyllobacterium; species Phyllobacterium sp. 22229. Next base: position 219,681 of record NZ_JBQEPA010000004.1, on the reverse strand, counting down.
CACCACCACGGAAACCACGAAGAAGACGGGTACAAGCAAAACGAGCCGCTTCACGATGAACAGAAACATATCACGCCCTCGCTTGGCACCGCTATTGCACGGCTTTCATGTCGACAATGGTTGACTGGCCCAATTGGGGTCCGCGGATTCTCTCGGGGACTTCAAGCAGGTCCTTGTTGTAGGCGGTGTTCTGTGCCGGTTCGTGCAGCGGCGCGAACGCATACTGGCTGAGGAGATGCTCCTGGTATTTTTTGAAGTTCGCCACCCGTTCATCCCAATTCTTCGAATGGAGCATGGCAATATCGTGCAATTCTTCCGACTTGGCGTCGTTCCACATTGCCGAATTTGGCGCAGGGATGTTCTTGGCGCTGAAACACCAGTCAAGGATGTCGGCATTGTTCCAATCGTAGTGGCTTACGACCAACTGGTGTTCGCCCTTGCGAAGCTGGTCACGCAAGGTCGTGTTGTCGAAAGTGACGATCTCGGTTTCCATACCCACCGCCTTGAGCTGGGCCTGGACCACCTCGGCTATGCGTTTGAATTCCGTTTCGGATCTCGTCCAGAATTTGATGCGCAGGCGCTTGTTGTCCTTTACGCGGATACCGTCGCCGCCCACGGTCCAGCCAGTCGCATCGAGCAGTTTCCTGGCTTTATCCGGATCGTGGCGAATTTCGAATTGAGGATCGACTTTCGATTCCGCCAGGGAACTGATGAGGAATTGATGGGCCTCCCGGCCGACGCCGCTGTAAACACTCTTGAGAACGGCGCTCTGGTCGACGGCCAGCGCTGTCGCCTGACGCATTGCGATGTCGGAGAAAGGTTCGGACCGGCTGTTGAAGATCAGATAGGTAACACCCATTCCCGGCAGGTCGCGAAAGCTTACCTGCTTTTCCTTCTGCAATTGCGGCAGGAATTCATCGGGAACGCTGGAGAGCATGCCGACACCGCCCGTTTTCAGTTCCAGAAAGGCTGTCGATGAGTCGGGAATTTCACGGAGTGTCAGCCGCTTGATGTGCGGTGCTCCCTGGTTTTCCGAGAGCGCGGTGCCCCAGGCATAATCTTCATTGGCAACAAGCACGATCTCCTGGCCAACGACGAAGCTCTCCAGCTTGTAGGGCCCCGTGCCTATTGCTTCGGTCACCCCGTAGCTGTCGCCAGCCGCCTCGTAGGATTTCGGCGAGGGGATGCCCATGAACACGGCAGCCAGGTTGAAAATCAGGTTGGGTTCGGGACGCTTCATCACAAAACGGACCGTGTGGTCATCAACGGCCTCGACGCGGTCGATCGCAGCTGTCATGTATTCGTTGACGCTGCCTTTATATTTGCCGATCCACCAGACAACCGCGGCGGCATTGAACGGTTCGCCGTCGTGGAATGTAACACCCTGGCGCAACTTGAAGGTCCAGTTCATGCCATCCGCGTCAGTTTCCCAGGATTCGGCGAGGTGCGGATGATAGGACTGATCATCATCCTGCTCGACCAGGCGGTCATAAATCAGATTGGATGCGAGGCTGAGCAGGGAAGCGCGGATCGGATCCTGGTTCGGTGCTCCGGCCTCTGCGCTGCCAAGCACGATGACCGCCTCCGATTCCGCCGCGTAAGCTGGCAGGCCGGATGTCAGGCCGAGGCCGATACCCAAGGTGACGACCGATGCTGATGTAAGGAATTCACGCCGGTTCATGCTATTTCCCCTTTATTGTTTTTCCTTCCCAGTCCCGCCGCATCCGTTACGATTGCGCGGCATGAACAGGGCTTCGCTGATGAAATCGGATTTGATATCGGCCGTTCGCGACAAGCCCGTCGTTTCTTGTGATGATATGTATGGCTGTGCCCGGAGATGCGTTGCGGCACCCATTCTTCATCATGCCTCCCAACATGGTAGAGCGAAGCTAGAATGAAAGAAAACAAACGTCAATTGCTATAATGTTAGAAATCTGTCAATTTATTCGACGGAACGCTGCGAGGAAGAGAATGACTGAATCAGTTCGGGCCAGATTGAGCGAAAGCCTTGCCACTGCCACCAATGCAGAAAAGGCAATCGCCAACTACATGCTGGCAAACCTGAACGGCTTGCCGTTCGAAACATCCGCGACCTTGGCTGCCAAGGTGGGCGTCAGCGAGCCCACTGTTGGCCGCTTTTGCCGGTCGCTTGGCTATGCGCGTTTCAAGGATTTGAAGGCGGATCTTCGTGACAACATCGGCGACCGGCCATGGCTCGTCGGCGATCGTCTCAAGGAATTCCGTGAGCGTAATCTTGAGGGCGATGGGCTTGCGCGCAGTCTGGATCTCGAAATTGCTGCGCTGGTGCGGATATACGAAGTTGCGCATACGAAAGAATGGAAACGCACGATAAAGCGCCTGGCCGCCATGCCGCGGGTTTTCGTGGCCGGCTTCCAGACCGAGCGCGGCATGGCGCAGTATTTTGCCAACCAGCTGCAGTACCTTCGCCCGGACGTGTTCCTGGCCGATGTCGCGGGCGGCAATTTTCATGAAATTCTCATGGCGCCGCCCAAATCGGCCTGTCTTGTTCTCTTTGAAGCGCGCCGCTATTCGCAACTGGCATTGTCATTGGCCCGCGAGGCACGAAAGGCAAAAATCCCCATCACGTTGATTACCGATGCCTTCTGCGATTGGGGGCACGATCTGGCCGATGAAATGTTCGTTGTTCCGACGGAATTCGATATGTTCTGGGAATCCACGGCGCAGATGGCCAGTCTCGGCAATTTGCTCCTGAACGGTGTTTTCAATGAATTGGGCATTTCCGTCGAAAAGCGCATGAACAAGGTTTCGGAACTGCACGGCCGGTTCACAGGCTATGTCGGCGAGTGAGCAATTGAACGGCGGCGCCGACATGGCCTTTGATATGATCGGGTAAAGATCGAACTCTGGCAAAACGAGGTTGATGGGCGTATATTGGACAAGGGTTCAGGTTCGATCCGGTAGCCCTGCCAATGCCAGGTATATCGGTGCATCGTTGCCGCCCATAACTGAATTGGGAGAACTGGTCATGGCGCAATTTCATGTGATTGCTGGTGCAAGCGAGGTTCCTGTCTACCCCCAAGTCCGCCGAATTGGCGTATCCGATATCGTTGCGGCTCTCCGCGAAGGGCTGGATGATTTTTGGGACAAACCGTCCCATTATGTTTTTCTTTGTCTCATCTATCCGATTGTCGGTGTGGTCCTCATGCGGTGGTCCTCGGGTGCCAACACATTGCCGCTCATCTTCCCGCTGATGTCCGGCTTTGCGCTGATCGGTCCCCTCGCAGCTCTGGGTCTCTACGAAATCAGCCGCAGGCGCGAACTCAATCTCGATACCTCCTGGCGTCACGCGTTTGAGGTCAGGCATTCGCCGGCCATTCCTTCCATCATTGCCGTCGGCGTCATGCTGTTTGCAATTTTCATCGCCTGGCTGCTGACGGCTCAGTCTCTTTACACGAGCCTTTTCGGTTCCGAAGCACCGGTATCGATGCGCGCATTCCTTGATCAGGTTTTCAACACGCCGGAAGGCCAGCGAATGATCCTTCTTGGCAATGCGATCGGCTTTGTCTTTGCCGTGGTTGTGCTGTGCACAAGCGTCGTGACATTCCCGCTCCTGCTTGACCGGGATGTTGGCGCATTTGCTGCCGTTCTGACCTCGATAAAGGCGGTCGCCGTCAACCCCGTGACGATGGCATTGTGGGGATTGATCGTTGCGGCACTGCTGGTGGTCGGCTTTTTGACCCTCTTTGTTGGTTTGGCGATCATCATTCCGGTGCTTGGCCATGCCACCTGGCACCTCTACCGCAAGGTGGTGGAACCCCAGCCCATCCTGGCAGAGGCGAAGAAACGTCCGGTTCGCCGGTAAGTTTTCTTGCGGCATCGTGAAGCGCGATGCACCCACGCGAACCGCGTTCTATTGCGCAGTGCCAAAGAACGTCATGCGCGTGAACAAGGTGTAGTGCGCTTCCGAAGTCATCAGGGCAACAAAGACAAGCACCAATACGGGTGGAAGGATCACGGCATAAACCAGGGCCAGTCTTTCCCACGCCATATGCATGAAGATGGCGACGATCAATCCGGCTTTCAAAACCATGAAGAGCAGGATCAGACCCCATCGCAGGTAGTGCTGAAACCCGAGATAGTCGACCATATATGAGCAGACGCTCAAAACAAACAACAACCCCCAGACCACCAGATAAAGCTTGATGGGATGCTGTTGATGGTCGGTGTGCGTCAGCACCTGTGTTTCCGAATGTGTCACCGGTTGTTCCATGATCCTCACCACAAATAGAAAAATGCGAAGATGAAAACCCAGACGAGGTCGACGAAGTGCCAGTACAGGCCCATGATTTCGACGATCTCGTAATTGCCTTTGCGGCTGGTGAAAAAGCCGCGTTTTTCCGTATCAAAATCGCCGCGCCAGACCTTGCGCGCTATGATGACAAGGAAAATGACGCCGATGCTGACATGCGTGCCGTGAAAGCCGGTGATCATGAAAAACGTTGAACCGAATTGTGCCGCACCCCACGGATTTCCCCATGGGCGAACACCCTCGGTGATCAGCTTGGTCCACTCGAAAGCCTGCATGCCGACAAAGATCGCGCCGAACAATGCCGTGGTCAGCATGAGGATGGCGGCTTTGCGGCGATCACGCCGGTATCCATAATTGACGGCCATGGCCATCGTCCCTGAACTGCTGATGAGGACAAAGGTCATGATGGCGATCAGGATGAGCGGGATTTCCTTGCCGCCGATGCTGAGAGCGAAGACAGTGCTGGGATTGGGCCAGGCAATGGCAGTGGACACGCGTGCCGTCATGTAAGCGACCAGAAAACATCCGAAGATGAACGTGTCGCTGAGCAGGAAGATCCACATCATGGCCTTGCCCCAGGAAACGTTCTTGAATGCGCGCTGATCGGAAGCCCAGTCGGAAGCGAAGCCGCGCAGGCCAGCCGGCCGGGGAAGGGCGATCTCGGGTTTTGCTTGTGCGGAGTGAGACATGGGTCATAGATCCTAGTTGAGCACTTGCCGGCAGATGGCGACGAAATCATTGGCCCAGCCCGCAAACAGGGCAAACAGAACCAGCCATACCACCAGCATGAAATGCCAGTAGATGGCGCACAGCTCGGTACTCAGCCGCACCTTTGCGAGCGCGGCGCCCTCCCATACCCTGGACGTTGTGCGGCTGAGGACGACAAGCCCGCCAAGAATATGCAGGCCGTGCATTCCTGTAATTAGGTAGAAAAAACTGTTCGCGGGGTTGTCAGCGATGACATAGCCGGCAGTGACAAGCTCCTTCCATGCGAACAGTTGCCCGATGAGAAATCCGGTGGTAGCTGCAAGAGCGGTCGCAAGGGCAAGCTTCAAGGCATTGCCATTGTTTCGTACCACTTCCATCTTCGCCCAATGCAGCGCGGCGCTGCCTATTACCAGCATGCCGGTGTTGAGCCATAGAATGCGCGGAAGCGGGATGGCCCACCAGTCCTGCAACCCCATCCGCATGAAGTAGGCGCTGATAAACAGGGTGAACAAGGCGCCGACGATGGCCAGGAAGACGCCCAGACCGATTTTCTCGGTGGCAACGGCAGACCGGGTCAAAACGGGAATGTCATGAATACCATTTGCTTCAAGCCAGGGTTTGGATGACAAGCGCTGCTGCGCCATCCACCACGTGATGATGACGGCAAGGCCGGCCAGGAAAACCAGAATGGTGCTCATGATGCGGGCTCCCTGGAAATCCGGTCGCCATTGGGCTGGTTCTGCGGAATGAAATCCTGCGCGGCGCCTGGAACACTGTAATCATAGGCCCAGCGATAGACCACGGGCAGTTCCTTGCCCCAATTGCCATGGGCTGGCGGCGTCTGCGGCGTCTGCCATTCGAGCGTCGTTGCCCGCCAGGGGTTGCCTCCAGCTTCCTTGCCCCGCCGCAGGCTCCAGACCAGGTTGAACAGGAAGAGTATCTGTGCGGCCCCGACGATCAGCGCCATGATCGTGATAAATTCATTGAGTGCCTGCACGGACGGCGGAATGAACGCCGTATCGCCCAGTTCGGAATAGCGGCGGGGCACGCCCAGCAGCCCGAGATAATGCATGGGAAAGAAGATGGCGTAGGCACCCACGAAGGTGACGAAAAAGTGCACCCTGCCCAGTGTTTCGTCCAGCATTCGGCCGGTGACCTTGGGATACCAATGGCAGATCGCCCCGAAGACCACCATGATGGGGGCAACGCCCATCACCATGTGAAAATGCGCAACGACAAACAGCGTTTTGGCCAAGGGAACGTCGACCACGACATTGCCAAGAAAGAGCCCCGTCAGTCCGCCATTGACGAATGTAACCATGAATCCGAGAGCGAACAGCATCGGCAAGGTCAGATGGATGTCACCCCGCCATAGGGTAAGGACCCAATTATAAACCTTGATCGCGGTCGGTACTGCGATGATCAGCGTGGTTGTGGCGAAGAAGAATCCGAATTTGGGATTCATCCCGCTGACATACATGTGGTGTGCCCAAACCACGAAACTCAGCGCGCCGATCCCCACGATCGCCCACACCATCATGCGGTAACCAAATATATTCTTGCGCGCATGGGTGCTGATGAGGTCCGAGACAATGCCGAAGGCCGGCAGAGCGACGATATAGACTTCCGGGTGGCCGAAGAACCAGAACAGGTGCTGGAAGAGAATGGGGCTGCCGCCGCCATTCTTCAAATGCTCGCCCATCTCGACAATGGTCGGCATGAAGAAGCTGGTCCCAAGAACGCGGTCGAACAACATCATAACCGAGGCAACGAAGAGGGCAGGGAACGCCAGCAAGGCCATCACGGTCGCCGTGAATATACCCCAGATTGTCAGCGGCATGCGCATCAGGGTCATGCCTCTTGTTCGTCCCTGCAAGACCGTAACCACATAATTCAGCCCGCCCATCGTGAAGCCGATGATGAAGAGGATGAGCGAGGTCAGCATCAGGATGATGCCCCAGTCCTTTCCGCCGGGGGTGCCGGAAAGAATGGATTGGGGCGGATAGAGCGTCCACCCCGCACCCGTTGGCCCGCCGGGTACAAAGAAGCCGGCTACAAGCACCAGCACAGCGAGCAGATAAAGCCAGTAGCTCAACATGTTCGCATAGGGAAACACCATATCCCGGGCGCCCAGCATCAGCGGGATGAGGTAATTGCCGAAGCCGCCAAGAAACAAGGCGGTCAACAGATAGATCACCATGATCATGCCGTGCATGGTGATGAACTGGTAGTAGTGTTCCGCATCGATGAAGGAAAGCGCGCCGGGAAAGGCAAGCTGTATGCGCATCAGCCATGACAGGACCAGGGCCACAAAACCGATTGATATGGCGGTCAGTGAGTACTGGATGGCGATGACCTTGGCGTCCTGACTGAACACATAGGTCGTCCACCAGCTCTTCGGGTGGTAAAGTTCGACGTCGGCGACTTCCGCTAACGGAACCGTGTCATCAATACCAGCTGGAATATTGGCCATTCCCTGTTCTCCCGACCTCTAGCGTCCCTTCTCCCCGACAGCGGCCATTCTCATTTTGCCGCCTGAATCTCTCCTGCCGATGCCACCATCTGGGAAAAAGTTTGCTGCTGTTGCAGCCACGTCTGATAGTCTGCCTCGGTGTCAACGACGACCGTCCCGCGCATCTGCGGATGACCAACGCCACAGAGTTCCGCACATAGAACCTCGAACGTTCCCGTTCGTGTCGGGATAAACCAGTAATAGCTGACCGATCCCGGGATCATATCCATCTTGGCCCGGAACTCGGGGACATAGAAATCGTGCACGACATCGAGGGATCGCAGCAGCATCTTGACGGGTTTGCCGACGGGCAAATGCAGTTCACCGCCCTGTATGATGATATCATCAAGGCTGGCGGGATCCTTCTTATTGATTCCCAACGGGTTATCCGAGCTGACATCGCTGGTTTCGGCGGTTCCCAGCCGGCCATCTTTCCCCGGGAGACGAAAGCTCCACAGCCACTGCTGCCCAACCACTTCCACTTCCGTGGCGTCATTAGGGACCGTGATGAATTGATTCCAGACAAACAGGCCCGGCGCGAGCATAGCAGCGACACCGATGGCAGTTACGGTCGCCAGCCAGAACTCCAGTACCCTGTTTTCCGGCTCATATGCGGCGCGTTTGCCGGGATTGTGCCGGAAGCGGTAGACGCAAAACGCGATGAACAGGACCACGGCGACGAAAACGACCCCGGTGATCCAGAACGTTATAATAATGGTGTTGTCGATATAGTCCCAGTTCGACGCGATAGGCGTCCACCACCACGGGCTCAGCAGGTGAAATAATACCGAGCCGACAGCGATGACGATCAGAATTACCACGACTGCCATTTTCTGCCCTCCCGGCCTTTACTGGGTGTGGACATGGGTCGCATCTTGGGAAAGACAAATCTATTATCTCATGAACGGATAAGACAGGCAATCAGGCCGAAAGAAACGCATGTATAGGCCCTATTCCCACATCTATTCTCCGGACATACTGACTTTATTCACGCTCATTCATTCTCAGCGGGCGGAAGAATTACTTGGAAAACTGTTTCAGATAGGCAATCAGATTGGTGATATCGCCATCATCCTTCAGTCCGGGGAAAGCCATTTTCGTGCCTTTCACCTTGGCTTTGGGATCATGCAGATAGTCACGCAGCGAGGTCTCATTCCACACAAGACCAGCTTTGCCCGCATCCACCATCGATGGTGAATAACTGAAGCTCGCATGTGTTCCAGCTGTTCTGCCAAACAGGCCGTTCAACGAGGGACCTACCTTGTTCGTGTCCGTTTCCGCCACGTGGCAGATGCTGCATTTCTTGAAAACAGCTGCGCCCGCCGTAGCATCTCCCTCCTGGGAGTGCGCTCCGCCAGCGGAAAGGACAGCAACCGACAAGCCGATAAGAAGGACACAATATTTCATGAAACCCCCTCCTGACTGAAATTGTCATCCTGCACACCGGATAAGTCAATCAGCCCAGCAAAGAATTTCCTGCTGATGGCAGCTTTCAAGTATCGGTTTGCTAAAGCTCTTTCATTTGAATGCGCACAACTCCGAATGGATTGAACTTGTACTCGTCTTCCTCATAGCGGGTGTCGTTGGACAGGGCGGCACGGCGATCCGCTAGCGCGGCTTCAACGCCGTCACGGGCCATCTCGTCGGCGATAGCATCAATGAGAGCAGCAATCTTGAGCTGTTCGGCACTGGTTGATGGCCTTTGATCGTCCGGCCGAACGGTGGTTACAAGCACATCGGGCAGGCCAACCAAATGAAATCCGACGCTGGCCATGCCGTCGATGTCGTCGCCAATAGGCCGGCGCGCAAAGGCCAAACGGCAGCTTCTGGCAAGTGCCATGCCATCCCCGGCCGCCGATGCACTGCGGGCCTGTTCAGCCAGCTCTTTCCATCGGCGTGCGCCATGGGCCACCCCTGCACTCTCGCCTTTTGCGGCAATGGCACCGTGATCAAGCATGTATTGTACAAGCTGCAGGGCTTTTGCCGATGTTGTTACACTTGTTTCCGCTGTCATTGACGGGCCGAGCACGTAGAGGACAGACCCGTGCCCGGCGACCGCTTTTTCGTCGGTGTCCTGATAGCTTTCCGGATCAACGCGATCCCAGCAGACGCTGAACGATCGCTCCATGCGGTCATCGGGCTCTTTGCGGGACCCATCTTCATCGGCGGTAAAGCCATCCGCCAGTTTCTGTATGGCGGCGCGGGCATTTTCGACCAGGGCCGGAAGACCGTGCTCACCGCCAAGAAAACAAAGCACATGGCGCGGCGTGTAGCTGGAACGCAGTGCAGCATATGCCGGAAGCCTGCTGGACGCAGTGCTGAGAGAAGGCTTGCCGATGACGAGACCACCCAAAAAAGCCAGCACACCGCGACGCATTGAATTCATTTCAGTGTCCCTACGTTTGCCAATCAGTGAGCGTGGGCGTTTTAGCAGCACCACGTCCGAAACGCGAACCATAACGCGGACGGTCTGTCCGTTTGCAACTTGATTGTTAACCCCAGTCAATGAACACGATAAGAACGGCGGATATAGCGATCAAAAGACAGAAGGCAGTTGTGACAATTCGGATAAGTCCATGATGCCGGCGAAGCGGAAAATATGCGAGCCAGCATGCCGCAACGAGCAGTATGCATACCAACAACATCCCGACCATCAAGGCTCCAACATCCATCCTGCTCACCGCAGGGTTGGAGAGTGCTGCAAGATATACTACTGATAACCCAATGGTCATCAAGATCGCGAACACGAGGCTGGAGGCAAAATAGGTAATCCGCGACGCCAGGCTCAGCGGCTTTTGTTCAATCATGGTACCCCCGGACATCCCGCGCTCACTAAACGCCATTCCCACATGTCTAAGCCCGCTGATTTTGCGAAATTTGCGCACCGGTCATGGGATAGAGCCGATCGATGGAGGGCAGACATTGCGCGCCTTTGCGGTTGAGAAAGTCCTGGAAAGCCCGCATTGCCGGCGACAATGTCCGGTCTGTCCGCATGACCGAAAACCACTGACGGCGAATGGGCATACCAGTGACATCCAGCATCACGAGCCTGCCGACTTCCAGTTCGAGCGCGATCGTGTGGGCTGAAATGAAGGCTATGCCCAGCCCCGCCATGACAGCCTGTTTGATTGTTTCGTTTGAGGACATTTCGGTGCCGAGATCATCGATACGTCCCGGCAGTTCGCTCAGGAAGATCTCCAGCGAAATGCGGGTGCCGGACCCGGGCTCGCGGATCAGAAAATGCTCCTGCGCGATACGCTCTTTCGTTATGTCGCGGCATTTGGCCAGGGGGTGATCCGGTGCGGCGATCATTACCAGTGGATGATCGCCAAAAACCGCCGAACGCAACGGGATATCCTTTGGCGGCCGCCCCATCAGAGCAAGGTCCACTGCATGGCTTTTCAAACTGTCGATGATTTCCGCGCGGTTGCCGATTGCCAGTTTGACGACAATGTCGGGATGGTCCTTTGCGAAAATCGCCATGAGCTGCGGCGCAAAGTACTTGGCTGTCGACACCACGCCCAAGGACAGGGTGCCTACCCGCAAACCCTTGATGGCATCGATTTCGTCGTGAAGGAGCCGTAGTCTTTCCTCGATCATCTGCGCGGCATCCAGAAATGCAAGACCTGCAACGGTGGGGCGAAGTCCCTCATTGGTGCGATCGAACAGGATAATATTCGCATCTTCCTCTGCCAGCTTGAGCTGAATGGTCACGGCAGGCGGCGTCAGTCCCAACGCGTTGGCAGCGGCGACGATTGTTCCATGCTTCTTGATTGCCTGTATCGCCCGTAGCTGTTTGAGATTCAGATTGCGCATTGTGCGAAGTTAATAAATTTTATCTAATACGTAAATATATTAAATTTTACTTAGGTATCCATCAATGGTCCCTTAGCACCGAAGTCTGACGCAGAATGACGATCAGGCACGGGAGGACGGCCATGACCACGGCGACATTAGACGCCTTTCTTGGATCCTATGCGGAATGTGGCGATCCCTTGCGCGCATCGGTATCCGCGCTGCTGCGCCAACTGGCTTTGACCGCAGTCAAGATTCGCAGTGTTGTCAATCAGGGAGCCCTTGGAAAGGCCTTTTCCGGGGGAACCGGTAACAGGAATGCCGACGGTGACCCGCAAAAGGCGCTCGACGTATTTGCCGACGATATGTTCCTCGAAGCGGCACGGCAGTCTCCTGTCGCCCTCTACGGCTCGGAAGAGCTGACGTATCCGGCAGTGCTGAATCCGCGTGCGCCGCTGGCACTTGCAATCGATCCGCTCGACGGCTCGTCCAATATCGACACCAATGTTTCGATCGGAACCATCTTCTCCGTCCTCCCGGTGGCCGGTGACCCGAGCAGCGAGCCTGGCGCATCGTTCTTTCAAAAGGGCGACTGCCAGCTCGCTGCCGGTTTTTTCATTTACGGTCCGCAGCTGGCTCTTGTGGTGACACTTGGCAGCGGTACACACGTTTTTGTCTTTTCAAGCCGGCTTGGAACCTTCGTGCAGGCCTATGAAAGTATCGTCATAGCAAGCCAGGCACATGAGTTTGCCATCAACACAGCCAATTATCGGCATTGGGACGAGGCAGTACAGCTCTATGTCGATGATTGCCTGAAGGGCAGCGAGGGGCCGCGCGAGCGTGATTTCAACATGCGATGGATCGCGTCGCTGGTCGCCGAGACGTACCGCATTCTCATGCGCAGCGGCGTGTTTCTCTATCCCGGTGACAAGCGCAAAGGCTACGGCGAGGGCCGGATACGGCTGATCTACGAGGCGAACCCCATTGCTTTTCTCATCGAGCAAGCGGGCGGAGGTGCGACGGATACGGCGAACCGCATTCTTGATCTGGTACCCCATACCATGCATCAGCGGGTTCCGTTCGTGTTTGGTTCAGCACGGGAAGTGGCCCGGATCGGCCGCTACCATGCCGAACCCAGCAATATTGGCGAGCGAGCACCGCTCTTCAGCAACCGTGGCCTGTTCAGGGCTTGAGGGGAGGGAGATCAATCATGTCAGCAAAGCATCCGATCATCTCCATCACCGGTTCGTCTGGTGCCGGCACCACGTCGGTCAAGCGCATCTTCGAACAGATTTTTCGCCGTGAGCACATCGAAGCCGCCTTCATCGAAGGCGATGCCTTTCACAAATATGACCGCAACACCATGAAGGTGAAGGTTGCGGAAGAAGACAAGAAGGGCAATCCCAACTTTACGCATTTCCACGTGGACGCCAATGAACTCGCCAAGCTCGACGCGGTGTTTGAAGAATATGGTCGCAAGGGAACTGGTCAGACGCGGACCTACATCCATGATGATGCCGAAGCCGAGCAGTACAATACGCCAGCCGGTACATTTACCGAATGGCGCGATTTTCCGCCCAGCACCCTTCTCTTCTATGAGGGACTGCACGGCTGCGCTGTCACGGAAGGCATCAATCTTGCTCGCCATGCGGATCTCAAGATCGGTGTGGTGCCCGTTATCAATCTCGAGTGGATACAGAAAATTCATCGGGACCGCTCGACCCGCGGCTACTCCACCGAAGCGGTGATGGATGTCATCCTGCGCCGCATGCCGGACTATGTCCGCTATATCACGCCGCAATTTACGCTGACGGATATCAACTTCCAGCGCGTACCCATTGTCGACACGTCCAATCCGTTCATCGCCAGGTGGATACCGACGCCCGACGAGTCAATGCTGGTGATCCGGTTTGCCCGGCCGCGCGGGATTGATTTTCCGTACCTGCTTTCGATGATTCACGACTCGTTCATGTCGCGCGCCAATTCGATCGTGGTGCCCGGCAATAAACTCGACCTGGCGATGCAACTCATCCTGACGCCGCTGATCATGCAGTTGATTGAGCGCAAAAACCGAGCCTCGTGAGGAGAAGACGATGAACACGCAAGCTCTGCTTCAAGACAAGCCGGATACCGAAATCCTTTCAGAACGGGACATGGCGAATGCAATCCGCACTCTGGTCATGGATAGCGTCCAGAAGGCGAATTCCGGACATCCAGGCATGCCGATGGGAATGGCGGATGTCGCAACCGTGCTGTTCAGGCGTTTCATCAAACTTGATCCGCTGCACCCGCAGTGGCCTGACCGTGACCGGTTTGTCCTGTCGGCAGGGCATGGCTCCATGCTGCAATATGCGCTGCATTATCTTGTCGGCTATCCGGATATGCCCATTGAGGAACTGCAGCGTTTTCGCCAGATCGGTGCAAAAACCGCGGGTCATCCGGAATACGGTCATGCACAGGGCATCGAGATGACCACCGGTCCGCTTGGGCAGGGTATTGCCACTGCGGTCGGCATGGCGCTGGCCGAGCGCATGCAGGCCGCGCGATTTGGGGCGGATATCGTTGATCATCATACCTATGTCATGGCGGGAGATGGCTGCCTGCAGGAAGGTATCAGCCAGGAGGCGATTGATCTTGCAGGTCATTTGAACCTGTCAAAGCTTATCGTGTTCTGGGACAACAATGCCATCTCCATCGACGGGTCAACATCGCTCTCGACGTCTACGGATCAGCTGGTGCGTTTCAAGGCCGCGGGCTTCGACGTGCAGGACATCGACGGTCATGACTTCGATGAAATTGCTGGGGCGATTGCCCATGCCAAGGCCTCTGGACGGCCTTCGTTGATCTCGTGCCGCACCATCATCGGAAAAGGGGCGCCCAATCTGCAGGGCACTGAAAAGACCCATGGTGCGCCACTGGGTGCTGAGGAAATTGCTGATGCGCGCTTGGCATTGGACTGGCCGCATGAGCCATTCACCGTCCCGGAGCACATCCTTGAGACATGGCGGGATGTTGCCCGCCGGGGTGCGGATGAACGGCGCGACTGGTCGGTGCGGGTATCAAAATCGCCGCTTGGTGAGGACTTCAAGCTGGCGGCGCAGAAACAGGTGCCGGCAACAGTGTTTGAAGAACTTGCCGCGTTTCGCCGCGACCATATCGAGAAGGCCACCAAGGTCGCGACGCGCAAGGCTTCCGAAATGGTGCTTGGCGTCGTCAACACCGCTACCGATCTCACGATCGGCGGATCCGCTGATCTTACGCATTCGAACCTCACCGTAACGCCCGGTATGCGCGCTGTTGCATCCGGTGATTTTTCCGGCCGGTACATTCACTATGGGATCCGCGAGCATGGCATGGCCGCCGCGATGAATGGCCTCGCGCTACATGGAGGTTTCATCCCGTATGGCGGTACGTTCCTGGCTTTCGCCGATTATGCACGGGGAGCCATACGCCTTTCCGCCTTGATGGGGCAGCAGGTCGTCTATGTCATGACCCATGACTCGATCGGTCTTGGTGAGGACGGTCCGACGCATCAGCCGATTGAACACCTTGCCATGCTGCGTGCCACACCGGGTATCAACGTATTCCGGCCGGCGGATATTATCGAGACGGCGGAGTGCTGGGAACTGGCGTTGAAACACAGTGACCGTCCGAGCGTCATCGTATTGTCCCGCCAGAACCTTGCGATGCTGCGCCCTGGTTATACCGACGAAAACCGGTCGGCCCGCGGCGCTTACGTCCTGCGTGAAACAGCCGAACCGCGTGCGGTCACTCTGTTGGCCACGGGCTCGGAGGTCGAGATTGCCTGTACCGCTGCCGATATGCTGCGGGCGCAACACAAGATCGTAGCGGCTGTTGTTTCCATGCCCTGCTGGGAACTGTTTGAGGCACAGACCCCGGCCTATCGCCGGTCGGTTCTGGCTGCGGCGCCGCGCATCGCTATCGAGGCGGCCGCACGTCTCGGCTGGGACCGCTGGATCGGTGACAAGGGCGCATTCATCGGCATGCACGGCTTTGGCGCCAGCGCGCCGGCGCCGGACCTCTATCGTCATTTCGGCATCACGCCCGAAAAGATCGTTGCCACTGCACGCAAGCTCATCAGCGAGAAGGAGTATTGATGATGGCCCGTATTACACTGCGACAACTGCTCGATCACGCGGCTGAGCATGGCTACGGCGTTCCTGCCTTCAACATCAATAATATGGAGCAGGGGCTTGCCGTGATGGAAGCCGCTGCTGCCTGCGAGGCGCCGGTTATTCTGCAGGCATCCCGTGGCGCGCGCTCCTATGCCAAGGATGTCATGCTGGCGCGGATGATCGACGCGCTGGTGGAATTGTACCCAGCCATTCCTGTCTGCCTGCATCAGGATCACGGCAATGACGAAGCCACCTGCATGACGGCGATCCGGCATGGGTTCACGTCGGTGATGATGGACGGTTCGCTCGAAGCGGATGCGGCGACCCCTGCATCTTACGAATACAATGTCGGGATCACCAAGCGGGTCACATCCATTGCCCACTGGCTTGGCGTTTCTGTGGAAGGTGAACTCGGTGTGCTGGGATCGCTGGAAAGCGGCGAGGCGGAGGCCGAGGACGGGCACGGCGCAAGCGGTGTGCTGAGCCATGATCAACTGCTGACAGATCCGGACCAGGCGGTCGATTTTGTGCTGCGCACAAAAGTGGATGCACTCGCAATAGCCTGCGGCACTTCGCATGGCGCCTACAAGTTCACCCGCGCGCCTGACGGTGACATTCTGGCGATGGGTGTGATCGAGGAGATCCACCGCAAACTGCCGAACACGCATCTGGTCATGCATGGTTCGTCATCCGTCCCGCAACCCTTGCAGGACATCATCAACCGGTATGGCGGCGAGATGCCGCAAACCTATGGCGTACCCGTGGAGGAAATCGAGCGGGGCATTCGCCATGGCGTGCGGAAAGTGAACATCGATACGGATTGCCGGATGGCGATGAGCGGACAATTCCGCAAGATAGCCGCCGAAAATCCGGCTGAGTTTGACCCGCGCAAGTTCCTGAAACCCGCCATGGATGCAATGCGTGATCTCTGCCGGGACCGCTTCGAGCGGTTCGGCACGGCAGGCCATGCCTTGAAAATCAAGGTCGTCGGTCTCGATGACATGGCCAAACGCTATGCAGCTGGCAAGCTCGATCCACAAATCGCCGCAGCGCAGGCTGCTTGAGTCCCGAATGAAACGGAAAGGACCTTATCATGTCAAACAAGTCGGAAACGGTCACGGGAAAGGACCGCTACAGGTCCGGTGTCATGGAATACAAGAAGATGGGCTATTGGGAGCCCGATTATGAACCGAAAGACACCGATATCATCGCGCTTTTTCGCATTACGCCGCAGGATGGCGTTGATCCGATCGAGGCTGCCGCCGCCGTTGCCGGTGAATCATCGACTGCAACCTGGACGGTGGTGTGGACGGACCGGCTGACGGCAACCGAAAAATATCGCGCCAAGGCCTATCGCGTTGATCCCGTTCCCAATGGCGAAGGTCAATATTTCGCTTACATTGCCTATGATCTGGATCTCTTCGAACCCGGTTCCATCTCCAATCTGACGGCGTCGATCATCGGCAATGTCTTCGGATTCAAGCCGCTCAAGGCTTTGCGGCTGGAGGACATGCGACTGCCGGTTGCCTATGTCAAAACCTTCCAGGGGCCGCCGACAGGTATTGTTGTCGAGCGCGAACGCCTCGACAAGTTCGGCCGGCCGCTACTTGGCGCGACCGTCAAGCCAAAGCTTGGATTGTCCGGCCGCAACTACGGGCGTGTCGTGTATGAAGCGCTGAAAGGCGGTCTGGATTTCACCAAGGATGACGAGAACATCAACTCGCAACCCTTCATGCATTGGCGCGAACGGTTCCTTTACTGCATGGAGGCCGTCAACAAGGCCCAGGCTGCCACCGGCGAAATCAAGGGCAGTTACCTCAACGTCACGGCGGCGACGATGGAGGACATGTACGAACGTGCCGATTTTGCCAAGGAGCTGGGCTCCAACATCGTCATGATCGATCTCGTCATCGGCTATACGGCAATCCAATCAATGGCCAAATGGGCGCGTCGCAATGACATGATCCTGCATCTGCATCGCGCCGGCCATTCCACCTATACACGGCAGAAGTCACACGGTGTCTCGTTCCGTGTGATCGCCAAGTGGATGCGTCTCGCCGGTGTGGATCATATTCACGCTGGAACGGTGGTCGGCAAACTCGAAGGTGACCCTGCAACCACGCGCGGCTACTACGACATTTGCCGTGAAGATTTCAACCCGATGCGGCTTGAAAACGGCGTGTTCTTCGATCAGCACTGGGCTTCTCTCAACAAGATGATGCCGGTTGCGTCTGGCGGTATCCATGCCGGTCAAATGCATCAGCTGCTGGATCTTCTCGGCGAAGATGTCGTTCTGCAGTTCGGCGGCGGTACGATCGGTCACCCCCTCGGCATCGCGGCTGGAGCCACTGCCAACCGTGTTGCACTCGAATGCATGGTGCTCGCCCGCAATGAAGGCCGGGATATCCTGCGCGAGGGGCCGGACATCCTGCGGATGGCGGCCCGCAGCTGTCAGCCGTTGCAGCAGGCGCTGGAAGTCTGGAAGGACGTTTCTTTCAACTATACCTCAACGGACTCGCCGGACTTCGTTCCGACGGCAACAGCAGCCGAATAGGAGAAACGACATGCGTATTACCCAAGGAGCATTCTCGTTCCTGCCCGACCTGACAGACGAGCAGATCGCCCGGCAAACGCAGTATTGCATCGACAATGGCTGGGCTGTCAGTCTTGAATTCACCGATGATCCGCATCCGCGCAATACCTATTGGGAGATGTGGGGGCATCCGATGTTCGACAATCCGGATGCCGCCGCATTGATCATGGAACTGAAGGAATGCCGCAAGGTCTATGGCGATGGCTATATTCGCTTCGTTGCGTTCGACAATTCGCATGGCTGGGAGTCGGTGAAATTGTCCTTCCTCGTCAATCGACCGCAGGAAGAGCCCGGCTTCCATCTTGCGCGTCAGGAAGGCGAAGGCCGTGTCGTCCGGTACACGACGAGATCCTACGCAACGGACAAGCCGGCGGGGCAACGTTATGGCTGACATCGGGATCGAAGAGCTCGCGCGTGCCAGCGAGGACATTCCAGCTGCAATTGATCTGCGCGCTGAATATGTTGAATCCGGTGTGAAAGACGTGCTCGATGAACTCGACCGTGATTTGATCGGCCTGAAGCCGGTTAAGCTGCGGATCAAGGAGACTGCCGCTCTGCTGCTGGTGGAACGGGCGCGCCGGCGGATGGGGCTTGCCCATGAGACGCCGACGCTGCACATGAGTTTCAGTGGTAATCCGGGCACAGGCAAGACCACGGTGGCGCTGCGTATGGCCGATCTTCTGCACCGGCTCGGCTATATCCGCAAAGGTCACCTCGTTTCGGTGACGCGCGACGATCTGGTCGGGCAGTATATCGGCCACACCGCGCCGAAGACCAAGGAGATATTGAAGAAAGCCTTGGGCGGCGTGCTGTTCATCGATGAAGCCTACTATCTGCACCGGCAGGAGAACGAGCGTGATTATGGTCAGGAAGCCATTGAGATACTGCTTCAGGTGATGGAAAATCAGCGCGAAGATCTTGTGGTTATCCTGGCCGGTTATACGGATCGCATGGACAAGTTCTTCGAAAGCAATCCGGGTTTTCGCTCCCGTATTGCTCATCATATCGATTTTCCGGATTACAGCTCCGACGAATTGCTTCGCATTGCAGAGACAATGTTGGCGAAGCAGAATTATGGCTTCGATGCGGAAGGCCGTGCAATCATGGCTGACTATATTGAGCGGCGCCGGCAACAACCGCATTTTGCCAATGCCCGTTCCATCCGTAACGCACTCGATCGGGCACGTCTGCGGCAGGCCAATCGCTTGTTTGAGACATCAAAGGGGTTGCTGAACGCAGACGCCTTGTCGACAATCACTGCAGCCGATATCGGCAATAGCCGTGTCTTTTCAATGCCGCCTGCGGAGGGGCAAATGCCATGAACCGCAAGACGCTCATCGCGCCGTCCGTTCTGTCCGCGGATTTTTCCAGGCTGGGTGAAGAGGTGGAGGATATCATCGAGGCTGGAGCAGACTGGGTGCACCTTGATGTGATGGATGGGCATTTCGTTCCCAACATCACCTTCGGTCCTCAAGTCATAAAGTCGATCCGCGGCCGGACCGCAGCGGTGTTCGATTGCCATCTCATGATCGCACCGGCAGATGCCTATCTCGCGGCCTTTGCCGACGCCGGGTGCGACTTCATCACCGTTCATGCGGAAGCGGGGCCGCATCTGGACCGCTCGCTGCAGACCATTCGCAATCTCGGCAGGAAAGCAGGCGTGTCCCTCAACCCGTCTACGCCTGAAACGGCAATAGAATATGTGCTGGACCGCCTCGACCTCGTATTGTTGATGACGGTCAATCCGGGGTTCGGCGGACAGGCATTCATCCCGTCGGTTATCGAAAAGACACGGCGCTTGAAAGCTCTTATCGGCGATCGTCCGATCCATATCGAAATCGATGGCGGTGTCACCCCGGAGACCGCCCCTCTGGTGGCGGCTGCCGGCGCCGATGTTCTTGTTGCCGGATCGGCGATTTTCAAGGGAGGTAGCAAGGCTGCTTACGCTGCCAATATCGCCGCCATCCGCCATGCTGCCGATGACGCCAGGCACCAGAAGGCAGCCTGAGAGGAGGAAACATCAATGGCGGCAGTCCCACCCCTTTGTGATTTCGGCTGGCGAGCTGTCGATGCAAGCTTGATCGGGACCGGCGGCCAACGGCACTCTCTCTTGGCTCAGGCTGGACGGCATGGACTTGTCGTCGCGTTCATCTGCAATCACTGTCCCTATGTGAAGGCCGTCATCGGGCGTATCGTGCGTGACGCGCATGATCTCGCAGCACTGGATGTTGGCTTTGTTGCCATCAATGCCAATGATGCAGCAGCTTACCCCGCCGATTCCTATGAAAATATGCAGCGGTTTTCCCGGGAGAATGCGTTTCCCTTTCCCTATTTGCACGATGCGGACCAGGCGGTTGCGCGTGCCTATGGTGCTGTCTGCACGCCGGATTTCTTCGGGTTCAACGCAAGGGGTGAATTGCAATACCGGGGGCGGCTGGACGGCTCGCGCAAACAGGAAGCGATCGCAGACCTGCGCCGGGATTTGTTCGAGGCAATGCGCCAGATTGCGCAATCGGGCACCGGACCACGCGAACAGATCGCCTCAGTTGGCTGCTCCATCAAATGGCGCGATTCGCCCTGACAGAGTGATGCCGCCGGCGATCCGACCGGCGGCAATCTGTTACTTCGAGTATTGTTTGAGATAGGCCTCGAGGTTGGTAATTTCCGTCTCATCTTTCAGGCCGGGAAAGGCCATCTTGGTGCCTGGAACCTTGGCCTTCGGATCATGCAAATAGTCGCGCAAGCTGGCAATGTCCCACACAAGACCGCCCGCACCGGCTGCCTTCATCGCAGGAGAATAGCCGAATCCCGGATGTGTACCGGCTGTTCGCCCAAACAGTCCGAACAGAGATGGCCCGACCTTGTTCTTGTCGGTGTCTGCCACGTGGCAGGCCATACATTTCTTGAAAACTGTTGCACCTGCAGTTGCATCACCCGCATCTTGAGCGCGGGCACCGGCAACTGACAGAACTACAACTGACATACCAATCAGTAGTACAGGGTATCGCATGGCATTTCCTCATTTTCGCCAAGGGTGCCCTAGACGAAGACTGGCACCAATTTCCATGCATTGGCACCACCATTTTGCTTGATCTTTTTGTTGTAGAACGACTGATCATAGCGTTCCAAAACGTTACCCGCGACATTGCATAAGTCAATCGCCGGGTTGCGGAAATAACGCCGCAGCATCACGATTGCGTTTTCCGCGGAACGCATGATTGACGGCAGCGGGCGGTAACCGTAATTTGGATGCAACGATATTTCTCATCGGGCACCTTGAGGAATCCGTCGAATGGCTTCTGATCCAGTCAATCCACCTTGTGTATTCGAGGCATTGGCGGGGAGGGGTAGCGGATTGAAGGTGCTGAATGGACGTTATCGATCTTATCCTGACAGTCTGTCTTATATCCAACCCGTCAAGCTGCCGGGAGGAACGCCTGCACTTTGAGAACAAGGGCAATCTTCTCAATTGTATGTTCCTCGCTCCCGCTGAAATTGCAAAGTGGGCTGGAGAACATCCAAAACTGCGTGTTGCGCGCTGGAAGTGCGCCTATCCAACCAACGAGTTGACTTTATGACCGGATAATCCGGCAGCGATCTGTCAGGGAGGTTTTGTGACGGGCAAATATCAATATCGATTTTTCTTGGCGTTGCTATTCACATTGTCGATTGTGTGCAGCGGCACGGCGAGTGGTCTGGCATCGGAAACGGTTCGTGTCGGTGTTCTCAAATTCGGCACGGTGAATTGGGAACTCGACACGATCAAGCACAACAAGCTTGATGAGAAATATGGTGTGCATGTCGATGTCCGGTTCTTTGCCGGCGAGGAGGCGACCAATGTCGCGATGTTGGCTGGGGATGTTGATATAATCGTCAGCGATTGGCTTTGGGTATCGCGTCAACGCGCCTCGGGCGAAGACCTGGCTTTCGTGCCCTATTCCAGTTCTGTCGGCGCACTCATGGTGCGAGATGGCTCGCCGATCAAAAGTCTCACGGATCTCAAAGGCAAGAAAATCGGCATTGCCGGCGGACCTCTCGACAAGAGCTGGCTGCTCATTCAGGGGCTTGCCAAACGTCAGTCGCTCGATCTGGCGGCGCAAAACGACATTGTCTTTGGCGCTCCGCCATTGCTTGCGGAGAAAGCGCAACAGAATGAGCTCGATGCCGTTCTGAATTTCTGGAATTTTTGTGCGCGGCTGGAGGCCAACGGCTTTCGCAGGGTGATCAGCACGAGCGATGCCGCCAAGGCGCTCGGCGCCACGGGTGCCGCATCAGCTCTTGGCTACATATTTCACGACAAATGGGCAAACGCCCATCCCGAGGCCATTGCGGGATTCATCAAGGCCAGCCGAGACGCCAAGGCGCTTCTTGGCAGCTCTGATGCGGAATGGCAGCGGCTCGCGCCGGTGGTAAAGGCCGAAGGGCGCGAACTCGATATATTGCGGGATCGCTATCGCGAAGGCATTCCCTCCCGATCCGTCGACGCCGAACAGGCCGACGCAGAAAAGCTCTATGCGCTTCTCGCGGAACTCGGTGGCCCCCAGCTGGTCGGTCCGGCGGTCACGCTGACTCCCGGCACGTTCTGGAGGGCCCGATAGATGTCTGTGGTCCCCACCGAACGGCGAGGAGCACGTGAGGTAGCGCCGTTACCGCGGTCACGGCGCTGGACCTCATCCGTCATGGTTTTGCTGTCTTTTGCAGTCCTCATGATCCTCTGGCATATCGGGGCTACGTTTTGGCCGAGCCGATCCTTTCCGGCGCCGCTGCTCGTTCTGCAAAAGTTCACAAGCGAGACCGCGAGCGGCGATTTACCCTATCATTTGGCAATCACGCTATGGCGTGTGGCAGCCTCGTTCTTCCTTGCCATGATCATCGGATCCGTGATCGGCGTTTTCTTGGGCACCCACCGGCGAGCCGACCAGTTCTTCAATCCCTGGCTCATTCTCTTCCTGAACATCCCGGCCCTCGTCATCATCGTCCTGGCCTATATCTGGTTTGGCCTGAACGAAGCGGCAGCGATTGGTGCGGTTGCCCTGAACAAGATCCCCAATGTGGTCGTGACAATGCGCGAAGGGACCCGGGCGCTCGACGGGCGTTATGCGGAGATGGCGCGGGTTTACCGGTTCAGCGCAATCGACCGTTTGCGGCATATCCTGTTACCGCAGCTGCAACCCTACATCGCTGCAACGTCACGTTCCGGCGTTTCGCTGATTTGGAAGATTGTGCTTGTTGTCGAACTCATGGGCCGGTCGAACGGCATCGGCTTCCAGATCAACCTGTTTTTTCAACTCTTCGATGTTGCTGCAATTCTCGCCTACACTCTGGCGTTCATTGCCGTGATGCTTTTCATCGAACTTGTATTGGTACAGCCCCTTGAACACACATCAACGCGTTGGCGTCGCCCGGCTTAAGGTCGATATCCAGGAAAAATCGTTTCGTTCATCCAATGGCGAAGCGATCGATGTTCTGCGCGATCTGCATTTCGAAGTGGAGCAGAACGAATTTGCCTGCATCCTCGGTCCTTCCGGATGCGGCAAGACGACAACACTCCGCATATTGCTCGGGCTTGAAGGGAGTTATGACGGTTCCGTTGAGTTGCCGGGGCTGGCCGAACCGCGTGTCGGGGCCGTGTTTCAAGAACCGATCTTGTTGCCGTGGTGTTCAGTCGAGCAAAACGTGCGCCTTGCATTGCCGAAACGGTCGAGGGGCGCGAATCTCGATGCCCTGTTCCGCATCTTGGGGCTGGCCGCAATGCGGACGTTCTATCCCGGTGAGTTGTCTCTCGGCCTTGCGCGGCGCGCGGCAATCGCGCGGGCATTGGCAATCGAACCAGACATTCTTCTGCTGGATGAACCCTTTGTCTCACTGGATGAAGCAACGGCGGATCAGTTGCGTCACCTGCTCCTGTCGGTCTGGTCCGAACGTCCGACGACGGCGCTCATGGTGACCCACAATGTGCAGGAGGCAATCATGCTATCGGACCGGATCATCGTTTTCTCGGATCGTCCTGCCCATGTCGTCGGAACTTTCGACATCAGGGTGCCGCGACACAGCCGCAATGCACAGGTCAGGGCAGATCTCTTGCGTTCGTTCCACGCAAAATTCTCGGACGGAGGTGCCGGTCCATGAGCGGCACGACCCGGCGCGGTGTTCTTAAAACAGCTATGGTCTTTGCCTGTTGCGGCATGTCGCATGCGCGTCTGGCGCTGGCTCAGTCACGGCCAGGTGATCCGCTGCCGGTGAAACAGATTGCCGACGGGGTGTTTGCCTTTGCAGGCATCCCTGCGATGATGAACGATCAGAATGATGGCGAGATCTGCAATGTCGGTTTCATCATCGGTGACGAGGCGGTCGCTGTCATCGACAGTGGCGGCAGCGTGGTTGAAGGCAAGGCCTTGATCGAGGCCATTCGCGCCAGAACCGACAGGCCGATCCGCTATCTGATCAACACCCATATGCACCCGGACCACATCTTCGGCAATGCTGCGTTCGATTCTATCGACGCAATCATCGTCGGTCACCGCAACTTGCCGCGCGCTTTGGAAAGCCGCGGGGCTTACTATCTGCAGAGTTACAGGGACGCGATGGGCGATGATCTGATGGCGGACATCAGGATCGTTCCGCCGACCAAGCTCATAAGCGATGAGGAAGAGCTCGATCTTGGCAACCGTAAACTCACCTTGAAGGCATGGAAGCCAGCGCATACGGACAATGATCTTTCCGTTTTTGACCACAAAACCGATACTTTTTTTACCGGCGATCTCTGCTTTATCGGCCATCTGCCAACGATGGACGGATCGCTGCTTGGATGGATTGCGCAACTGGATATTCTGAACG
This sequence comes from Phyllobacterium sp. 22229, assembly GCF_052056495.1. Lineage (NCBI taxonomy): Bacteria > Pseudomonadati > Pseudomonadota > Alphaproteobacteria > Hyphomicrobiales > Phyllobacteriaceae > Phyllobacterium > Phyllobacterium sp. 22229. The sequence goes on along the minus strand of NZ_JBQEPA010000004.1, from coordinate 194,809 downwards.
GGATCAAGGCGAAATCTGCTGTCCCCGGGCATGGACCCATACCATCACCATGGCCGCAGGCACTGGAAGCGGAGCGTCGTTACTTCGATGTGCTTGCGAGCGATATGCGCAAAGCCATTGCCGATGGTGTGCCGATGTCGGATGCCGTCAAGTCAGCGGCGCAACGCGAACGTGCGAACTGGAAACTCTTTGACGAATACAATCAGCGCAACGCAACAGCTGCTTTCGCTGAACTCGAGTGGGAATGATTGGGCGGTCTTGGCATTTGCCAGACCACTCGGATGGGTGATATAGATAACAGAGCCGGGCACCGCCAAATTATCCTTGGTGGAGGCAGAACACGATGCTTGCGATATTACAGCCGCGCAACCGGATGGTTGCCATTGCGCTTCTTGTGTTGGTTGGTGCGGTTATTTCATTTCCCGTATGGGCTCAAAATGCTGGGCCTCCCGAAAGCGCGACCTGGAACGGTTTGAAAGGTGATGTCTTTGGACAGAAAACCATTGAACCGGCAAACGGCATTGTGAGGATTGATGCGCCGAAGCGCGCCGAAGATGCTGCGATTGTGCCGGTTGATCTGCATTTCAAAACCGATACCGGTACTGGCCGCATCAAGGCCGTGACCTTGATCGTGGATGAAAATCCATCGCCGGTTGCTGCTGTGTTCAAGTTCGGTCCCGATGCCGGGGTGACCCATCTGGCAACGCGATTGCGTGTGAATGCCTATTCCTATGTAAGAGCCATCGCGGAAACCGAGGACGGCAAACTTCATATGACGGAGACCTTCGTCAAGGCATCGGGAGGATGCTCGGCGCCGGCCATGAAGAACACCGATGAAGCACTCGCCAATCTGGGCAAAATGAAACTGCGCGTGTTCTCGTCGAAAACATCCGGTATGGAGCCAATGACCCGTGCGACGGAAATGCAGCTGATGATCCGCCATCCCAACAATTCCGGGCTGCAGATGGACCAGATAACCCGATACTACATCCCCGCGCACTTCATTCAGGGATTGACGGTGTCACAGGGCAATCGGCTGATCATGTCGATGGAAGGCGGAATTTCGATTTCGGAAGATCCGAACTTCCGCTTCGAATTTGATGCGAAGCCGGGAGAGGATATCAAGGTTGAAGCGGCCGACACGGAAGGCAAGCAATTCAAGGATGAATGGCCGCTTGAATCATCAAGTTTGTGATGAAGGGAACTGAGGATTCAGAAGCAGCGTATGTCGGCTTCGGCCTGGGCGCGTTTCAGTTCGGTGATGGAAGCTTTCGCCGGAGCGCTTTCGCGAAAGAGCGCGCCGTTTTCGCCGGGAACCATTCCCATTGATTTGTATGTTTCAGCGGCAACATAGTGATCATAGGAGATGACAGAGGCAATGACATCGATCGAACAGGAACAGCGTTGCAGCGAATCCCGGTTCTCTCCGTTGGCCTTCATGCAGCCGTAAACGTACTCGGCAAGGGCTGGCGTGGGGTAATCCGCGGCCGATTTTGCCGGCGAAGAATATGCAATTGCTGCGGTTGCTAACAGGCATAATTGCAGGGCTTTTGATATTGCCATCGGACCGTTGCCTTCGCGCTGGTGAGGTGCCGCAGTTTTCAAATGGATAACAAATAGTAATATTGATTGGCAAGAATTGTCCAGTATTAAAGTATCAAATCATGATGATCATATAGATTGTAGAATAAAATGGGGAATCGCGATACATGCTGCGGTGCAAGATATGTATATTGCAACGCAGAAAATATAAATTGATAAACATGCTTGCCTAATGCAAATCTTTCTCCTATCGTCACCTTGTTTCCGGCTTCAAGGACGTTACCGTCAAGGGAGTGGTGACAGTCTTCGTAGGCCAAGCGGGGTGGGCAGTAACGGTGCCCTCTGCGCGCCTGGCTTAGGTCGTGACACGCTGCCGGAAATACTTCCCCATTTGCGTGAGCTAATGGAGCGGACCGCTGTGATAAACGGCTCCGCCCGATGGTTCATAAATGTGAACTTAGGGAGGACTCATAATGCGTGTACACAAGAATTTAATGCGAGCGTTGGCCACCTTTACTCTGTCGTTTTCATTGGCGGGAGGAGCTTTAGCCAATGACGATCTGCAAGCCTTGATTTCCAATTCGAAGGACTGGGCGATCCAGACCGGCGATTATGCCAACACCCGATATTCAAAACTCAATAAGATCAACAAGGACAACGTCAAGAACCTTCAGGTCGCCTGGACGTTTTCGACTGGCGTGCTGCGTGGTCACGAAGGTGGCCCGCTCATCATCGGGGATGTCATGTATGTCCATGCGCCCTATCCGAATACAGTCTATGCGCTTGACCTGAACAATGACGGCAAGATCCTGTGGAAATATGAACCCAAACAGGACCCTAATGTTATTCCAATCATGTGCTGCGATACCGTTAATCGCGGCGTAGCTTATGGCGATGGCAAGATTTTCCTGTACCAGGCCGATACAACCCTCGTGGCTCTCGATGCAAAAACCGGCAAGCCCGAATGGTCTGTGAAGAATGGTGAAGCTGCCGATGGCAGTAAAGGCGAATCCGGCACATCGGCTCCGATGGTCGTTAAGGACAAAGTCATCGTCGGTATTTCCGGTGGTGAGTTCGGCGTTCGCGGTGCTTTGACTGCCTATAACATCAAAGACGGCAAGCAGGCCTGGCGGGCATGGTCAATTGGTTCGGACAAGGACACATTGATTGATCCGGAAAAGACGACCCAACTCGGTAAGCCGGTTGGCGCAGATTCCAGCACCAAGACATGGGAAGGCGACCAGTGGAAGATCGGTGGCGGAACAACATGGGGTTGGTATTCATATGATCCCAAATTGAACCTCATCTATTATGGCACGGGTAACCCATCCACATGGAATCCCAGCCAGCGTCCTGGTGACAACAAATGGTCCATGACAATCATGGCCCGTGATGCCGACACTGGTATGGCGAAATGGCTGTATCAGATGACCCCGCATGACGAGTGGGATTATGACGGCGTCAATGAGATGATCCTTGCAGATGGCATCAAAATTGACGGCAAGGATCGCAATGTGCTGGTGCATTTTGATCGCAACGGCTTTGCCTACACTCTGGACCGTGCAACCGGCGAACTTCTGGTCGCCAAGAAATACGATCCGGCTGTGAACTGGGCAACAGAAGTTGTGATGGACAAGAACAGCAAGGACTACGGCCGTCCTGTCGTCGTTGACAAATATTCGACGGCAAAACAGGGTGAAGACGTCAACACGACCGGTATTTGCCCTGCTGCACTTGGTACCAAGGATCAGCAGCCTGCCAGCTATTCACCGAAGACGAAACTCTTCTACGTCCCGACAAACCATGTCTGCATGGATTACGAGCCCTACAAGGTCAGCTATACCGCCGGTCAGCCATATATCGGTGCAACGCTTTCCATGTATCCTGCTCCGAACAGCCATGGCGGCATGGGCAACTTCATTGCCTGGGATGCGGCAAAGGGTGAAATCGTCTGGTCCAAACCCGAGCAGTTCTCGGTCTGGTCCGGTGCGCTTGCAACCGATGGCGACGTGGTGTTCTACGGTACGCTTGAAGGTTATCTGAAGGCAGTCGATAAGAACGGCAAGGAACTGTACAAGTTTAAGACTCCTTCCGGCATTATCGGCAATGTCACCACCTACGAACACAAGGGCAAGCAATATATTGCCGTTCTGTCCGGTGTTGGCGGCTGGGCAGGCATTGGTCTTGCTGCCGGCCTGACAAAAGGTACGGATGGTCTGGGCGCGGTCGGCGGTTATGCCGGTCTCTCCGACTATACGGCTTTGGGCGGTCAGCTGACCGTTTTCGCCGTCCCCGAATAAACCGGGGCGAGCAGACACTTGAACAGGGCGCCCGGTTTCAATCAGGCCGGGCCCCTCGTGTCACCTGACCGATACCTGATGATCAATCATAACCGTTGAGCTGGCGCCAACAGGTGTTGCCCGACGCGCGAATGCGAGGTTACCGAATGCCGATTCGAACAATCCTTCTGGCCGTCACTGCCACTCTTGCTCTCCTGATAGGGCAGGGCAGCAGCCGTGCCGATGACAAGGCCGCAGCAGCGGTTGCTTCCGACGACAATGGCAAATACGCCGACAAGGACGGAAATCCGACATTCAAGATACAACCGGATGGAACTGTTGATTGGCATACCTATAGTGGTTACCGGCGGTTCAATTCGGAATGCAATGTCTGCCATGGAGCAGACGGTGCGGGGTCGTCCTTCGCGCCGGTTCTCGCCGAATCGCTCAAGACAATGTCCTATGCCGATTTCCTGTCGACAGTGGCGGGAGGCCGGAAGAATCTGTCGAACGGCAACGACAAGGTGATGCCGGCCTTCGGCGACAACAAGAACGTTTATTGCTACATGGACGATCTCTACGTCTATCTGCGGGCACGTGCCGTCGGGGATCTTCCGCGTGGGCGTCCTGCAAAGCATGAAGACAAGTCGGCGGCCGCCAAACAGGCGGAAGATTCATGCATGGGTGGATGAGATGATGCAGCGCGCGAACTTCCGCCAATACCGGATCGCAGCCTTCATTGCGGCGATGCTCGCTGTGCCGTCGGCTGCCCTGGCGCAGAGCGCCGGCTTGGGAGCTGCCGGTGAGCTTGTTGATCCGGATATACTGCGCGTGTGCGCAGACCCGTCGAATATGCCGTTTTCCGACCAAAGCGGGAAAGGATTTGAAAACAAGCTGGCTGAACTGGTTGCAGCCAAAACCGGACGGAAGTCGGTGGCCTACACCTGGTATCCCATGGCGACCGGCTTCGTTCGCAATACACTGCGGTCCAACCATTGCGATATCATCATGGGATACGCCCAAGGCGATGATCTGGTGCAGAATACCAATGCCTATTATCGCTCCACCTATGTCATGGTCTACAGGAAAGGAGCCGGTCTCGACGATGTGGTGTCGATCGAGGACAAGACGTTGGCAGGCAAGAAGATCGGTGTGGTCGCGGGAACGCCGCCGGCTGCCAATCTTGCCAAGGCCGGGTATATGCGCAGCGTTGTTCCCTATCCTTTGATGGTGGACACACGCCTCGCACCGTCCATGGCTGACGTGATGATCAAGGATCTTATGAAGGGCACGATAGATGTGGCAATCCTTTGGGGACCGATGGCGGGCTATTATGCGCATGAGATCAATCCGGATCTGGCGGTTGTCTCGCTGGCAAAGGAAAAGTCCGGACATATGGCTTACCGGATCACCATGGGTGTGCGTCCGTCCGATCAGGAATGGAAGCGGACATTGAACAAGGTCATCAAGGAGAACCAGCCGGAGATCAATCGGATTCTGGGCGAATACCATGTGCCGCTGATAGACGAAAATGACAAGCCGATCACCCAATAGCCTGTGGAGCGCCGCAGCGCCGATCTGTTTTGTCTCTGCAGTCCTTTTGATGAACACGGGTGTCAATCTGGCTGGTGCGGAAGGAAATGCGCCTGAACCTGCGGGATACCGGACAGAGATGTACCGGGCTCCAGTTCCGGCCACGCTGAAGGGAGCAAGAGTGGTAACGACGGATGAGGCCATCGCTCTGTGGAAAGACAAGGAAACCGTTTTTGTCGACGTGCTCCCGCATGATCCCAAACCGGCAAATCTTCCGGCCGGAACCATATGGCGAGACAAGACGCGGGAGGACATTCCCGGGAGCATCTGGCTCGCAAACACGGGATACGGAATTTTGAACAAGGAGACGGAAGCCTATTTTCGCAAGGGACTGGAATCGCGTCTCGGGCGTGAGAAAAATCGAAGGGTATTGTTCTATTGTATGGAGAATTGCTGGATGTCGTGGAATGCCGCCAAAAGAGCAGTCGAATGGGGATATCGTTCCGTATTCTGGTACCCGCTCGGCACGGACGGCTGGATCGCGGCGGGGCAGGCCACACAAAAAAATGAACCCTATTAATTTAGATCCTGCGCCATGATGGCGTATGGTGGCGGAGAAAGATCACTGCGGTGATCTTTGGATAGAAGGAGGCTAGCATGAAGAAAACTTGGACAAAGCCGACCATGTGTCAGGTTGCTGCTGGTATGGAACTGACGCGTTACATGCCTGCTGAACTGAAGACAAAGAAGTAATCTCCAGTCTTCGCCCTGCGTGAGCCAATCACGCGGGGCGGATTCCGGTCTGTTGGGGTATTGTGTGCAATGCGATTGAAAATAATCGGCTCGGCGGCTGGCGGCGGGTTTCCCCAATGGAATTGCAATTATCAATTGAGCCGCCGCGCATGGAACGGCGATGAAAACGTGCGTTCCCGCACGCAGTCCAGTCTTGCCGTCAGCTCGAATGGAACGGACTGGGTTCTCTTCAATGCGTCGCCTGATATTCGTCAGCAGATCGCGGCAACACCGGAACTTCAGCCACAGGAGAACGGGCGCTTGCGCTCGACGCCGATACGCGCAGTGGTCCTGACCAATGCCGATGTCGATCACATTGCCGGATTGCTCAGCTTGCGCGAGCGCGAGCCATTCGTGATTTATGCGACGCGGCGTGTTCTCGATGTGCTTGAGGCCAATTCCATTTTCAACGTGCTTGATCGGGCGCTTGTTGACCGGCGCGAACTGACGGCCGGCGGACGAACCGATATTCTTGACGTCGCAAAAATCCCAACAGGAATTTCGGTTGAAGCCTTTGCTGTACCCGGCAAGGTGGCACTGTTTCTTGAGGATCACAGCAAAGCGGGTGAAGGTTTCGGTACGCAGGAAGGCGACACGATCGGCCTTTGCATTTCCTCAAGGGGCAGCGAACGGGCAGCATTCTACGTCCCGGGTTGTGCCCGCATCGATGCGGTACTCACGTCGAGATTGCAGCGGGCCGATTGCCTGCTCTTTGATGGCACTCTGTACACCGACGACGAAATGGTTGCGGCAGGCGTCGGTTCAAAGACCGGCGCGCGGATGGGGCATGTTTCCATTTCAGGTGAAAACGGGTCGCTGGCTGCTCTGGCAGAACTTGGCATCGGCAACAGGATTTACGTTCACATCAACAACACCAATCCCGTCCTTGACGCCGCATCGGCCGAGCACGCCGCGGTTGTCGCGGCCGGCTGGGAAATAGCATTCGATGGCATGGAGGTCAGACTTTGAGCGAATTTGGCGATGCGGCACGTGGTGGGTTATCTCCGGCCCAGCTTGAAAACGTTCTGCGTGACGTGGGTGCTGCGCGCTATCACAACCGGCATCCGTTCCACCACCAGATGACGAGTGGCGCTCTGAGCAAGGGCCAGATGCAGGCCTGGGCTCTCAATCGTTATGCCTACCAATCGGTCATTCCGCGCAAGGATGCTGCCATCATCATGCGGTCGGACGATCCAACGTTCCGCGCCGAATGGCGCAAACGGATTGAAGACCATGATGGCGGCGACGGCTGGAGCGGTGGTATTGCACGCTGGCTGAAGCTCGCAACGGGTCTCGGACTTGATGCCGGTATGGTCAAAAGTGAGAAATTCGTGCTGCCGGGTACACGTTTTGCCGTGGGTGCCTATCTGTCATACTGCACAAACCGGACAATGCTCGAAGCCGTCGCGTCATCGCTGACGGAGCTGTTCTCGCCCGTCATCATTGGCGAGCGCGTTCCGGCGATGCTGGCGAAATATGACTATATCACCGCGGACATTCTCGCCTATTTCGACAAACGTCCGGCGCTTGCATCGCGCGATTCCGATTTTGCACTCGCCTATGTGATGAAACATGCCGACAATGCCGAGAAGCAGCAGTCGGTGATCGACGCGCTTGTCTTCAAATGCGATATCCTCTGGGCGATGCTGGATGCGTTGGCGCATGCTTATGGTGAGAAGGGCAATATCCCGCCCGGTGCCTTTGTTCCGGAGGCAATATGACAGCAGCTGTCCGCTCACGCGCTATCGTATCGATGCAGTCGCGGCCTGTTTTGAAGCGTCATGTGCGGCTGCAATATGATGGTGTGCGTGAAGCTTGGGCGCTGCTGTCGCCGGAAAAAATATTCTGGCCGAACGAAGTCAGTCTCGACATTTTGCGACTGTGCAATGGCCGGCACAATGTGGCACAGATGATTGCGCTTCTTGCCGATCAGTACGCCGCGGAGCAGGAAGAAATCGCACCTGACATCAGCGCCTTTCTGCAGGAGTGGTCCGACAAGTTCCTGGTGTCGCTATGATGAGCCCTGTGCTTCCTCCGATTGGCATGCTGGCGGAGCTGACCCACCGCTGCCCCTTGCAATGTGCCTACTGCTCCAACCCGGTTGAATTGCTCAAGGCCAACCGCGAGATGGATACGGTCAGCTGGCTTGCCCTGTTCGACCAGGCAGCGGATCTCGGAGTCCTCCAGGTGCATCTGTCTGGCGGCGAACCGACGCTGCGCACCGATCTTGCCGAACTCGTCGCCGGTCTGGCCAAACGCGGTGTTTACACCAATCTGATCACGGCCGGGGTCGGGATTGCCGAGGGGCGTATCGAGGCCCTCGCTGATGCCGGGCTCGATCATATCCAACTGAGTTTTCAGGGCGCCTTTGCTGCCACGACCGAGAAGATCGGCAACGCTCGCGGCGCGCACGAAAAGAAGCTCGAAACGGCCCGTCGCGTTCGCGCTGCCGGTCTTCCACTGACCATCAATGCCCCCATACACCGCCATAACATGGAAGAGGTGCCGGATTTCATTGACCTGGCGCTTGAGCTTGGCGCGGAACGGCTCGAGATTGCCAACGTGCAATATGCGGGCTGGGCACTTGTCAATCGCAAGGTTCTGATGCCCGAGCGGGAAGCTGTCGAACGGCAGGTGCAGATCGTTGAGGAAGCACAGGAGCGGCTTCGCGGTATCATGACGATTGACTTCGTCACACCCGATTATTTCGCTGTATATCCCAAGCCGTGCATGGGGGGATGGGCGCGGGATGCCTTCATGGTTGCACCGGATGGAACAGTATTGCCGTGCCACGCGGCCGCATCGATCAAATCGCTGCATTTCGAACGCTTCGGCGCGTGGAGCCTCAGTCGCATCTGGCATGAATCCCCGGCGTTCAATGCGTTTCGCGGGACAGACTGGATGCAGGAGCCGTGCCGCAGCTGCGAACGGCAGGAAATAGATTGGGGCGGCTGCCGCTGTCAGGCCATGGCAATCGCGGGGGATGCCGCCGCGACTGACCCCGCCTGCATCAAATCACCGTTGCACGCGCGGATGGCCGCGCTGATCGACGAAGCCGTGACAGCAAAATCCCCGGACGCGGCAGCAGATGGCTTCATCTATCGCCGTATTGGCAAGACTGCCGGGCCTGTTGCCTGAAGGCTATTGCTTGAGCATGGATTGGCTGATGGTCTTGGACAGGCTGTAAAGCCTCTGTTCGATGATTGTCGGCACCTCACAGACATAGGTCAGGGACTGCACGCGTTCTTGGAATATCCGCGTTTCCCAGGTCAACCGCTCATTGGCCCGGTCCAGATCATCCGGGTCTGTATCAGGTTTGCCTCGCATGGCATCGACCCTGGCAGCTTCCGTGCGCAGATCATTTGCCATTTCGCGCTGTTTGCCGGCATAGCGTGAAATACCGGAGATGACCTGTATCCGCTCGCGGTTCAGGGTGTCAAACAGACCCTGGAACAGCAGCAACATCTTGTCATTCACCTGATCCCTCGGCAGGCCATTGGCAAATTCGACGATTCTGGTCTGAGCTGTATCGAGCGGATTGCGGCGCGCCGCCAAATCATCGACCAGAGCATGGATTGCAGCATCGTTGTCCCAGCCCTTCGCGGAGTCGGGAATATCGGGGCCATTCCAAACCTGACCAACAGATAATTCGGGCACCTTGCGCTGCACGCAGGGCCAGCTCGGATCATTCTGCGCCGCGCCAAAAGACCCTCCGGCCGAAGCGGTGCAGATGAGAAGACTGGTTGCGATAATGCGACAGTGTCTCAATTGTTTCCTCCCTCTTGTTTCTTGATGACGAGGCCTCTCGAGGGATCATAGGCGATGATAGCGCCGGCAATGAACACGAGAGTGAATCCGCAGACGACGGCAAGAGACATCCATTCGATCTTCCCATAGAAGGCGAACCGCACCAGTTCGACGGCATAGGTAAAGGGATTGAGCAGGCATATCTTGTAAAGCAGGGGACTGGCCTCCTGCACGCGCCAGAGCGGATAAAGCGCGGAGGAGGCGAAATACATCGGAAAGATCACGAAGTTCATGATCCCCGCAAAGTTTTCCAACTGTTTGATCATGGATGAGAGCAGCATGCCGAGCGCACCCAGCATCATACCTGCGATGAAGAGCGCCGGCAGCGTCAAGACGTAGCCGGACGCCGGCGCCTTGACGCCCCAGAACCAGGCGATGAACAGGAACGCATAGACTTGCACAATCGAGACCGCGACACCGGCGAGCAGCTTGGACATGAGCAGGAACCAGCGGGGAAACGGGCTGACCAGCAGGGTGCGCATATTGCCCATCTCCCTGTCATAGACCATGGACAGCGAGGACTGCATGCCGCTGAACAGCAGGATCATCCCGCATAGGCCCGGCGTGATATAGACCTCATAAAGTACGTAGGTTTGATAAGGCGGGATGATTGAGACGCCGAGAACCTGACGGAAGCCTGCTGCAAAAATGAACAGCCAGAGCAGGGGCCGGACAAGCGATGAAATGAAGCGCTCGCGTTGATGCAGATAGCGAAGCCCTTCCCGCACGAGAATACCCTTGAGGCACACCAGATATTGCATGGGGCCAAAGCGGTTGTGCCCACTGCTCCTGATGGAAATGTTGCCGGGGATATCGGTCATAGACGGCCTCCGGCATTCAAAGAGATGATACCGGTGAGGCGTGAGAACGCTTCGTTCATGGTGTCGGCGCCCGTATCCTTGATGACATCCTGCGTCGTGCCATTGGCGACCAGCTTACCCTGATTGAGGACAATGATCTGATCGGCGTGGCTGACCTCGTCGATCAGATGGGTGGCCCACAGGACGCTGATACTCTTTTCCGCTACCAGCCTGCGAATATCGGCAAGGATTGTCGCCCGCGATTTGATATCAAGTCCGACGGTTGCCTCGTCCAGCAGCAACAGGGATGGCTGATGCAACAAGGCGCGAATGATTTCGACACGTCTGATCTGGCCGCCGGAAAGGCTGCGGGCTTTTTCATGCAACCGGTCGCTCATGTCGATTGATTGCATCAGCTCATGAATGCGCCGATCGGTTTCGCGCGACCCGATCCCATGCAGAGAAGCGTGATAGGCCAGATTCTGGTGTATCGTCAGGTCGAGATCGAGTGTGCGGGCCTGAAAGACAATTCCCAGGCGCCGCAATGCTTCGCCGGATCTGCGATCGATGTCGTTGCCGAAGACGTGGATGCGGCCATTGCGGGTGGCAAAAAGATGGCTGATCAGGGAAAACAGCGTCGTCTTGCCCGCACCGTTCAAACCCAGGAGCACGGCAAAACGACCGGGCGCAATTGAGAACGAGATATTGTCCAGCGCCTGTCGCCTGCCATAGGCATAACTGACTGCGGCAAGTTCCAGCGCCGGCACACTCGCATCCGTTGCCGGCTTGTCATGAACAGTTTTCAACTCAACATCCGGACCCATCAAGCTCCACCCTTGGTTACCCGCTGCAGTTGCCGCGCTCGCTGATGTTAGCGCTTATTTGATGGTAATTGTCCCCTTCATTCCTTTCTCAGCAAGATCAGGCACCGACCAGGTGTATTTGCCTGGACGTACTGTGGTGAATTGAACACTCATTGTACCCGGGGAGTCGAATTCAAGCCAGGCGGGAGCGCCGTTCATATGCACTTCGAGGTTGTTGATGACGATTTGATTCATCCAGACATTGCGGAAGAGGTCGGTGACGAATTTATACTCCAGCCCTGCGGCCGACGTAATCTTCCAGCGATAGCCTTGTCCGGCCACCAGCTCAAAATCCTTTTGGTTGACCGTGAAGTCGCTGTCTTTTGAGCCAAGGATGAGTTCCGGCAGGTTCTTGCTGGAGCGGGTGACCGCAGGTGTCTTGGCTTCGGTCGCGGCCTTTGGCTCAGCTGCTGCTTTGTCGTCGTCGTCATCTGCCTGTGCCAAGGCGAAGGATGGGGCAAGCGCCAGTCCAAGAAATCCCGCCAGTGCAAATCTTTTGAAAGTCGACATATGGTTCCTCCCTTTGGTCGATGATCTTGTCTAGTTCGGCGCGACCGCAACACCCCACGGCAACTGGCCCACGGTGACCGACTTGATCGGCTCATCCGTCGCGGTGTCGATGAATGTAATATCGTTGGACAGGCCGTTGGTGCTGATGATGGTTTTGCCGTCCGGCATGAAAGCAAGCTGCCAGACCCGCTGCCCCACCAGAACATATTTTTCCACCTCGTAAGTCTCGGCATTGATGACGGCAACCCGGTTGGCGGGGCCAAGTGCCACATAGGCTTTCTTGCCGTCTGCGCTGATGCGTATACCGACCGGCTGGATCTGTTCTGAGCGCAACCCCTGAATGTCGAAGGTAATCTTGTGCTTTACCGCGCGTGTCTTGTTGTCAATGACAGAGACGGTGCCACCAATCTCTGCCGATACCCACACTTCCGAACCGTCTGGCTTGAATTGGGCGTAACGCGGGCGCGAATCGACAAGCACATTATCGGTGATCTCGTGCGTGGATGTGTCGATGAAATGCGCCATGTTGGTCGTTTCCGACGTATTGACGATGGTCTTGCCATCGGGGCTCACGCCCATGCCCTCCGGCTCCACGCCAACAGGGATTTCCGCAACGACTGCCCGTGTTTCCACATTGATGACGGTGACGAGATTATCGTTCTCATTGGCCACATAAAGCGTCTTGCCATCAGGGGACAGGATGAAAAGTTCGGGATCCGGACCGGAAGGCAAAGTACCGACAATCTTGCCGGTGCTCGTATCAATCATTTGCACGGTGTCGTCATCACTGGCACAGACATAGACTATTTTCCCGTCCGGCGAGATCGTGATGCCGCGCGGGCGTTGCCCGACTTCGATGGTCTTCACCACTTCCATTGATGTGGAATCAACGACGGTAATCGAATTGCCCTTCTCATTGGAAACATAAACCATGTTTGCCCAGCCGGGTTGCGCAAGAAACGGCAGCGCTGCGGCCGCAGCAAGTAGGCACATGTGATGTCGCATCCAGTCCTCCCATCGGTTTATCGTTTATTTGAGCCTGCATTTGGTTTCTGGCCTGTCGACACCCAGCGTATCCAGCTCCGAGAACTGGTGCAGGAATCCCGCTTGCGGTGATGTCGAAACGACGCCGTGTCCGTCGCCAATCAGGATCGGCTGCCGCAATTGCCAGTTCCAATTGCGGAAGGTGAGCTTCTGGCCCTTGAAAGCCGCGATGGAGAATTCATCGGATTTGATGTAATCCTCGACCTGTTTGGTCTCGGCGCTCTTTGTCCGGGTGATTGCTTCGCCCAGGATGCGCACGGCGGTCCATGCCTGCATGTCTTTCGACAGCATGCGCCGTCCGGCCATCTTGACGAAACGGCTCTGGATCTGAACGCCGCCCCATTGTTCGCTTGCGGGATGCCAGCTCGAGGCTACGAGGCCAGCGGTTCCCACCACCGGCCGTGGCGTCCATGTCCTGTAGGGAACATAGCTGCCAAAGACTTCACTTTCATCAGCAACAATGAGGACGTCATGTTCGGGCAGGTTTTGTGTGAAAACCGGCATCTGCTGCTGCACAAGGACGACGCCACTGTCGGTCCTGCGTGCCGTGCCCCGGTCTTCGTACAGGCGTTCTTCAACAATTGTTGCGCCAAAGCGGCTCGCAGCACGCCGGATGGCGTCAGCATAAAGCTTGTCATTCTCGTGGGAGCCGTAGAGCAGTACCCATTTGCGCCATTGTTTCCAGACAAGATATTGCGCCAGCCCGTCTGCAAGCATGCTGCGGGTCGGTGCCGTATGAAAGACATTCGGACGGCATTCCTCCTCGCGCAAAATGTCATCGGTCGCGCCAATGTTGAAAAGCAGCACACCTGCATCCTTTGCGATATCCGCTATGGACAACAATTGCTTGGCGGAAACATCCGCAAGGACGAAGCGATCGCCGCGCGCAACCATCTCCTTGAACGCCGGAATCACATCGGCGTTGAATTTTGTTTCCGTGACATCGAGCGTGAATTGCTGGCCGAGAAACTTGCCTGTCGTGTTGTTGTCGCTAATCGCGACGTTCGCACCGGCGACACCTTCATCGCGCGGCGGTATATCCAGAACCGAAAGGGCCAATTGCGGTTCGTAGGCGCGAAGATAGCCGATGCGTGCGTCTACCCCAGGCTTTGCTGATTGATTTGCTGCCGGCTGCTGCGCCGATAACTCAGACACGTTGACGAACAGCAAAAAAAAGCCGAATAAAAACGTGAGAGTAATTGGCACCGTACTCTTCATGACCAAACCATTCATACTGCCGCCATTCAAGTAATGGCGGTGGGTTAAGAACAGAGGTGCCCATAGTGTTTTTAAACAACCCCACCACAATCTCAACCCTTCAGGTCAGCTTTTCTTGCATGCGAGGCAAAGTTTCTCGTTTTCATGCGGGGGCAAGCCAATGACGAAGATGTTGGCCAGTGTGCAGAACCGTCAGGAAGCCGAAATTGTCTTTCAAAGCGGAGCAGATATCATCGATATGAAAGATCCGGCCAACGGTGCACTTGGCGCGGTTGACCTGAGCAAGGTCCTGGAAGTGAAGGGCTTTTTATCAGGCAGGCGGCCCATCAGTGCAGCGTGCGGCGACCTTCCCATGCATCCGGAAACGCTCAGGCGGACGGTGAAAGAGTTTGCGGCAGCGGGTCTCGACTATATCAAGATAGGTTTGTTTCCGTCCGGGCAGTTTGATGCTTGCGTGACGGCGCTGTGGCCTCTCGCTTTACACAATAAATTGATTGCCGTTGTCTTTGCCGACAACTGGAGCGATTACGGTGAAAACCTGTTTGAAACCTTGGCGGCCAGCGGATTTCATGGCGTGATGATCGACACCGCCGACAAGTCCAAGGGCCGCTTGCTCAATCATCTGTCTCCGGACCAGATCGGTAAGTTCATCGGGAATGGACAATCGAATGGATTGATGGTCGGCGTCGCGGGATCGCTCGAAGCACCGGATATCTCGCGGCTGTTAACTTACAATCCCGATTTTATGGGGTTTCGCGGAGCGCTCTGCGCTGACCTCGACCGCAAGGCGTCCATTGATGCGCTGGCAACGGTGAAGATTCGTGGTCTGATTCCCGAAGTGCTTGAGCAGGGAATGCCTGCAAGCGTCGATTACAAACTGCTTGCTGCACGGGGCTATTTTCCTGAACCGGAAGAGGCGGGACTGGGCACCGACAAGATTTTCGTTCGTGATTTTGTTTTGCCTGTGCATATCGGTGCCTATCGTTTCGAACATGGGAAATCCCAGAAGGTACGGTTTGACGTGACGGCCGAGGTTTTGCGTGTCACGCGCAATCCTGAGGATATGCGGCACGTGGTTTCCTACGACCTCATCATGGACGGTATTCGCGCCATCGTTGCCGAGGGCCATGTTGAACTAGCCGAGACATTGGCAGAACAGGTGGCCGCACTGGTGCTTCGAAATCCACGGGTGACACGGGTCTCGGTCCGCGCGGAAAAACTCGAAATTGGACCCGGCGGTGTCGGTGTCGAGATCGAGCGTACGCGCGATGTGAAAAATTCCGCCAAGCTGCGGTTTGCACAGGTGCATGGGGGACGGAAGTCCTCATGAAGGCGCTTGTCGTGAAGCTTGGAGGAAGCACGGCGGGCCATGTGGAAATGCGGCGCTGGATCGACGCGCTGGCAAGCGCAACGTTCCCGCTGGTGATTGTTCCAGGCGGCGGCCCTTTTGCCGATCAGGTGCGGGTTTCGCAAAAACGTCTTGGCTATTCGGACGAAGCAGCCCATGCGATGGCAATCCTTGCGATGGATCAGTTTGGCATTGCTGTTGCTGAACGTCATGAACGTTTCCAAACGGCACGGTCCATCGTGGAAATCGCTAACGCACTTGCAGCGGGGTTCATACCCGTTTGGCTGCCATCTGTGATGACAGCCGGAGCACCGGACATTCCCATGTCATGGGATATCACCTCGGATAGTTTGAGCGCGTGGCTTGCCGGACAATTGCAAGCCGACGCAGTGCTGCTCATCAAACAGACCGATGAACACCAATACTATTCATCGGTAGAAGACATTGCCGCTGCGGGTATCGTCGACAGTATGCTTCGGGACATGCTTGGAGACGGGATGACCCTTCATATTGCCGGACCGGCGATGCTGGACGCATTGGATTTACCCTTGGCAGACTTTCCGGGACGCGTGATGATGCGCAACAGCTATTTCGAAGCAACGGGTGAGCAATGACACGACTGCATACGCCGCGATGGGCTTGGGCGCTGACCGGCTCCGGCCATTTCTTCGTGGAGAGTTTCGAGCTCATAAGAACACTCGAACATTGTGATGTGTTCGTCTCCAAGGCCGCCAATGAAGTCTTGCGCATGTATAAGGTGAAGCTCGATTTCCCCGAGACGACGCGGGTCTTGCATGACAAGACCGCAAGTTCCGTGCCGGTTGGCGGCTTCTATAACGGGGTCTATCATACGGCAATTATTGCACCGGCGACGTCGAATACCGTCGCCAAATGCGTTGCCGGCATTTCAGATTCCCTTCCGACCAATGTTTATGCACAGGCCGGCAAATGTCGGGTGCCGTCCATTGTCTTTGCCTGTGATACGGCACCTGAACTTGAAACAATGGCACCCGGCGGCATGGTCAAGGTTTATCCCAGGCCAATCGATCTTGAAAACACGGCACGCCTCAAGACCTATGAGCGGACCGAGGTCGTCGAGTCGCTGGCAGAGTTGAAGGCAGCCATTGCGCGCCGTGCCAAAGAGGTTGCTTGATATGGCGGAGCATCTCCTGTTCCTGACCGGGCATTTGGCCCGCTCACGGCTGGAGCGCATCCTTGCCGGCCTCAACGATCCGGCGTTCACCTATGAAATCGTTGACATCGGCGTGAAGGTTGCGGCGCTTATGAGCGAGGAGATTATCACGCGTCGATTGAAAATGCCTGTGGCCGCCGACCGCATCATTCTGCCCGGGCGATATCGCGGCGATCTTGATCGCCTGAACCAGCGCTTTGGCGTTCCCTTCGTTCGAGGTCCCGATGAGGTTGCCGATCTGCCTGTCTTCCTCGGGCGGGTGGGCAAGCCCGTTGATCTCTCCAGGCACAATATGCGTATCTTTGCAGAAATCGTCGATGCGTCGGCATTGTCGCTGGAGGCGTTGGTGCAGCGCGCTTTGAAACTTGCCGCTGCCGGCGCCGATGTCATCGATCTGGGGTGCCTGCCTGAAACGCCCTTTCCGCATCTTGCCGACGCCATTCGCCGTTTAAAGGCGCAAGGTCTTTCCGTCAGCGTGGATTCAGCCAACCCAGGGGAGCTTGAAACCGGCGCCACGGCCGGCGCGGATTATCTTCTCAGTCTGACCGAGGAAACCGTTGATCTGGCGGTAAGATACGGCGTCACGCCGATCCTTATTCCTTCGATTGCCGGCGATCTCGATTCGCTTGGCCGTGCGATTCACAAGGCACGGACAGCCAAGATTTCTTTCATCGCTGATCCGGTTCTCGATCCCATCCATTTCGGGTTTGCCGCTTCGCTTGGCCGGTTCATGGAGGCGCGCCGCCGCTGGCCAGATATTCCGATGATGATGGGTACGGGCAATCTGACCGAACTCACCGATGCGGATTCCTCCGGTGTAACGGCGTTGCTCTCGGGCATCTGCTCGGAACTATCGATAGACAATGTTCTGGTCGTCAATGTCAGCCCCCACACGGTCCGCACGGTCGAGGAGCATGATCACGCCCGCCGCATGATGTTTGCAGCCAAACAGGATCATGCCCTGCCGCGCGGCTATGATGCGGGCCTGTTGCAGATTCATGATCGCAAACCCTATCCAAACAGCGTTGAGGATATCGCTGCGCTGGCCACCAATGTGCGGGATGGCAATTTCCGCATTATGACCGCGCCGGATGGTATCCATGTTTTCAACGCCAGCGGTCACGCGACTGCGCAGGATGCATTTGAACTTTTCCCAGGCCTCGACGTTGAATCGGATGGCGCTCATGCGTTTTATCTGGGAGCGGAACTGACCAAGGCTGAAATAGCCTGGAAACTGGGCAAGCGTTACACGCAGGACGAACCACTCTCCTGGGGAGTGGGTGCGCCGGAAGTGCAGGCGGATCGTCTCAGGTTAAAGGAAGCGGGCCACACGTTGCGAGCGAAGAAGGATAGGGCGACTTGACCTATATCAGGGAAACCATCGTCACCACGGTCGATGCCGCCGGTATTGTTCACATTGCACCGCTCGGCATCATCGAGCAGGATCATGGTTGGATCATCGCTCCGTTTCGTCCTTCGAAGACGCTGGAGAACCTGGCGGCGGTTCCCTTCGCCATTGCCAACTATACCGACGATATGCTGGTGTTTGCCGGTTGTTTGACTGGACGCAAGGACTGGCCCACCGTTGCCGTCCCGAATTGTCCGGTTCCGCGTCTCCAATCGGCGCTGAGCCATTCCGTACTCGAGGTGGTGTCTGTCGATGATGACGGGCTCCGACCGCGTCATTTCTGCAAAGTGGTTTCCGAAGCGATGCACGCCCCTTTCACCGGGCTCAACCGTGCCAAGGCTGCGGTGCTTGAACTGGCTATTCTGGTCAGCCGGCTGCACATGCTGCCGCAAGAAAAGATCGAGGCGGAAATTGACTATCTTACGATCGCAATTGACAAGACTGCCGGACCGGATGAACTGCTGGCCTGGTCATGGCTGCTGCAGCGGGTAAAAGAATATCAGGCGATGGCCGATTCCAAAGGCAAGAGCGCGGCCCATCCTTCCGGCACAGCCTAAATTATCCCTGCAAGTGCATCGAGGCGAGCAGCGCGACTGCCGCTGCTGGCGCAGCTTTGCTGGCATCATCGCGCGCAGCTGACGCTGCAGGTATTAGCGTTCCGAAATCGACATAGGGCCGATCCATGCGCTTTGCGAGTTGCCTGATCTGCGGTCTGCCAATACCGGCACCGACAATCGGTGCATCGGCGGCTGACGCAAGATCGCGTGACACGCGAATTGCGCCATCATGGATCATTCGCAACTGATGCTCGCTGAACCACCGGGCAATATCGATCCATTCAGCCTCTTTAAGGTCACTGCTATCGCGTCCGACCATGCGCGCCAGTCTCTGGATCGATCCGGCGAGCGTTTTCGGCTGGCGGTCGGCAGATGGATATTTATCGTCAGCTTCATCCAGCGTGCCGAGAATGCGGCCGAGATCGGCGGTGTTGGCGAAATATTCGTTCATGAGCGGGGTCATATGTCCTCCTACCGGAACAAGCGCCGCGATGCCGATCAACGCCGAGCGGGCAAACCCCGTATAGACCAGCTCACCGGTCAACAGTCGCTCCGCATCGGAATATCCGCGGTGGATCAGGTCGCCGTTCATGAAGGCAAGAATATCCGTCGTTGTTGACCCCATGTCGACAAAAAGACCGGTATCGGCCAGCTTTGCGCTCAGTGATGCCGTTGCGTGCCAATTGGCCGAGGCGATATCGCCTCCCAGACCATGGGCTGTGGCAATGTCGCAGAAACCTCCTCGACCCGCATAGATGAGCGTGTTGTCGTCGCCGAATTTTTCTCCGATGAAATCGAGGAGGCTGGCAACTCCCGCATCGCGTGACGTGAAAGTATCCGAGAGTTCTCCGGTCATGGTGAATACATTGAAGGTGCCGTCTGCCTGCAAAGGCCCCAGTTCACGCAGAGCCTCGCGCACCTGATCGACACCAAGCCAAAGCGGTGTCTTGAAGATTTTTGCCGAGACAATCTCGCCATTTCGGCATTGGGCCATCTTGAGATGGGCGCCACCCACATCCCAACCGGTGATCAGGGGCTTTCCTTTGCTGGCAAATCGGGATTTCATGGCTGTATCATTCCTTGGATTCTGCTCGTGCATATCATTCCGGTACTCGACATAAAAGATGGTCTCGTTGTCCGTGCTCACATGGGCAATCGCGCGGCCTATCGGCCCATCGAAACGCCACTCAGCCCAACGGCCGATATCCTCGATGTCGCGCAAGGTCTACGCCAGCTCTACCCCTTTCCTGCGTTTTACGTCGCTGAGCTGGATGCCATACAGCAAGGTCTTGCCCCCCGTACGCTGGAGCGTCTGAAGCCATTGGTTGCCGTGGCTGATGTCTGGCTGGATGCCGGCTTTGCGAGCCTGCACCAATTGGAGGGCGTCTTGACAATGGACGGGGTCTGGCCGGTCTTGGGTTCGGAGTCCCAGACGGATACCTCTGTGCTTGGGCATTTGAGCGGAAATCCGCGACTTGTTCTCTCCCTGGATTTTCGTGGGGATGAGTTTGTTGGACCTTCCGAGCTTTTCGAGAATGCGGATCTTTGGCCTTCCCGGGTTATCGTGATGACGCTTCGCCGCGTTGGCAGCAGTTCGGGGCCGGATTTCGAACGATTGACCGAGATCAAGCGCCGCGCCGGTGATCGCGCCGTCATTGCGGCTGGGGGCATTCGACATGCCGCCGATCTTGAACAACTGGAAGCGCTCGGCATTTCAGCAGCACTTGTGGCGACCTCTCTGCACAACGGCTCCCTTGCCCCGGAGACGATCTCGTCGTTGATGAGCGGAAACGAGTCCGGGACGGGGTGAACAAGGGGAATGATTGCTCTTCCCCTTGTCCGGGTTCAGAAGCCCAAACTTTTTGCCAACCGGCGCAACAGGCCATCCGGTGCAACAGAGGGCATGCTCTGTGCGAGGTTGTCTCTTGTCTAAGCGCTGAAGGGGTGTTTCACGGAATCGCGCTGTGCGGTCGCTTCGGCGGCAGTCGGCTTGCCCGTTACTGCGCGCTCAAGAGCTTCCTTGGTTGCACGATAATTGAAGTCCTGAATCTTGGCATCGTCTTCAGCCTCCCAATGGATGAAAACGCCGACGCAGATAAACAGATCGTCTGCTTCATCTGCCGGAATCGTGCCGTCCGCAACGCTGTCCTGGACCGCTTTAGCCACCGCATGCTGTGCCGGGCCAAACATCTGGACTGCCTGTTTGGCTCCCTTGATGGTAACCTTGTTGAACAGAATGGTGTTTGGCTTGCACGCCAAATTCGGCGCGATGACTGCAAGCAGGGACGTGAAGCCATCCTTGTTGTTCGTCAATGCATTGCAGAATGCTGTTTCAACTGCACTGCCGCGCGGTCCGATCAGGAGATCGATATGCGCAACTTCGTTCCCATCGCCTACAAGCGACTCGCCAACCATAACCTTATTGATTTTAGCCACAGCCAAATTCCTCCCTAAACTGTTTCCAAGTGGTTTGTCCAAAGACGCCGTACCTCGAGACACGACTCTCGATGGACAGCTATCCTTGTTCACAGCACCCTCAGAACGGGGTCGGTTGGCCAGATAGCAGCGGACAAAATCCGCTGGAGAAATTCAAGCATTTACCTCGCCATTATGCAAGAGCCAGATAAGTCTGGATGCAAAAAGGGTTGCAACTGTAAGATCAGCCGAGGTGCCTGGATTGATATCTTGAGCTTTAAGTTGAGCATCGAAAGCAAGGAGCAGTTTTTCTCGCTCGCGGCCATCTTGCATCTCCATCGTTCGTGCAAGGATTTTCTCTGCGGCCAGCCGCGTTTCCTCGGCAATTGGCATGCCGTGTTTGCGGATAATATGGCTATCGGGGAAATTCGAGAGAAAATACAGGTAAACGAATACGCTCGGCCACATCCCAGGTTCATTGTGGGCGATGGCTGCGCCATGAGCTGACAAACCGCCGGTGAAGATGTCTGAAAAGTTGGTCACATATTGCCGGGCAATCATGTCCCGCTCGGATGCAGCGCGCATGGCTTCCAGAAGCGGCACATCCGGTTCATTGGCAACATCATGCTCTGGTGCGGATCCGAGGCCGCCTGGCTGCGCCAATGTGATTGCCGCGAATACGTCACGTGCATCGTTCATGTCGAGTTGGGCGAGTGTCGCGGCGAGGCTGAGCTGCAGGTCTGATGTCCGATTGGCTGCTGCCCGGGCAAGCGGAGCGCACAGGAGAAGAATGCCCAGATTCGTATTGGTCTGAACCTTCAGTCGCGTCGCGGCAACGGCGGCAAGAATCCGTTGGCCGACAGAATTGGCGGGATCGCTCAGCGGGCCCGATGAGACCTGGGCGCTGTCGAAAAACTGCTGTGCATTCATGCGATGGCCATCCGCGAAAACATGCACGTTGCCTGGTTTCAGTGCTTCGATCTCCTGATAGCAGGCATCGATATAGGCGCGGCGGATATGTTCGCGTGTCAGGCTCACGCTGCAGGCCTCTCACCGATGTCAGGTTCAATCCGGGTGACAAGTGCGCCGGCAATACAGTCTGCAATGCGGACCGGCACGACCGATTGAAGCCCGGACCAGGCCGGCATGCTGTTGACTTCAAGAACAAGAAGTTTGCCGTCAGCCGCAGGAATGATGTCGATCCCGGCAAAATCCGTGCCGATAGCGGCCGACGCGGCGAGCGCAAGTTCTTCCAGCTTGTTCCTCAACGGGCCAATGACCGGCTCCGCCTTCGCGCCCTTGGCAATATTGGTGATCCATCCTTCGGCCTGGCGTGCCATCATACCCAGCACTTCGCCCGCGCAGGTGAAGACCCGGTAATCGCAGTAGGGTGGTCCTGGCCGCGCCACGAAACGCTGCAAATAATAAACATTGTCCATTTCCTCCGGCGGAGGCAGATCCTCAATGTTGCGGATCAGCCTGATCCCCCGGCCTTGTG
Organism: Phyllobacterium sp. 22229; assembly: GCF_052056495.1. NCBI lineage: Bacteria > Pseudomonadati > Pseudomonadota > Alphaproteobacteria > Hyphomicrobiales > Phyllobacteriaceae > Phyllobacterium > Phyllobacterium sp. 22229. The sequence goes on along the minus strand of NZ_JBQEPA010000004.1, from coordinate 172,003 downwards.
AACCGAAAAGCGGTTTGAGCACCAGTGGTCCGTGGGTCAGTTCCCGCTCGGCAATGGTTCTGGCATTCTCCAGACTTTCGACCGCAAAGGTTTCCGGTGTCGGCAACCCCGCCTGTGCGAGGAAGAATGTCGTCGTGGACTTGTCGACGCAGCGCTCGATCGCCTTGGCAGAATTCCAAACGGGAATGCCAAGATGAGCAAGGGCGTGCAGTATCCCGAGACGGCGCGTGATCGCCTCGAATGTCCCCGATGAAATCGACCGCACGATCACGGCGGCGGGTAAGGCGCCGTTCATGCGCGGGACGGCAATCCCGGAGGGGTACCGGGTGTCAAAACCGATATCTGCCAGCGGCAATGTCTGAACATTGAAGCCACGCGATCGCAGTGCGGTACGCAGTTGTTTTACCTGACCGTCGGGCCGGTCGGAAAGGATCAGTATTGTTTCTGTCATCGTGTCCGTCAGTCCAGGGATTGTTTGAGCATTGCTTCATGGATTCCGCCGCTGCGGAAAGTATCGCCGGTTTCGATCGCGGTAACAATGACCTCGGCGGGGCTGAACAGATGCGGATCGATCGCGTAGAAATCGCCTTTGAACTTCTTGAATATGTCGGCAAAAGGCTGGCCGTGATCGCGTGATGTATGGCTCGGAAGCTGTTCAGCGAGTGTGCGTGCGGCTTCTGAGGTGCCCCGCACGAAAAGCTGGACCGTGCCGCCATAGATGATGGCATCGTTGGTCCTGCCCATTGCTTTCAGAAAATCCGGATGCGGAGCAGGGATGGGCGCGCGGCCTGCGCCGTCCACGATGTCACCCAGCGGAAATTTCAGATCGTGTGCCTTGTGCATTGCAACTTCGAGAACACGCCCGACAATCTGCACGGCACCTGTCAGACTTTGTGTCGGCGCATAGATGAATGTCAGGTTCTCAGGCGCAAATCCTGTTGCTTTGGACACTTTTTCAACGATGGCTGCAGGCGGCGGCGTTGTGGTTTCAAGGACGATGACTGACGATTTTGCCTCAGGCTCACGATAGGAAATTTCATCAAAGAGCGGCTCGACCCGCGCCAGAGACCTGGCTGGCCCAGATCCCATGGCAAAGTATTTCTCGTGCGAGAGGTTCCAGCCGGCATATTGGCTGGCAAGGCAGGCCAAAACCGGTTGTGAAGATCTGACATTCACGCTGTAGGGCCATTTGCCCGTATCGAGGGTTGCCGAAACCACGCCAAGACCGCCCATGCAGATTTCGACAATCCGCAGTCCGGCTTCGACGCCGCCCGGACAACTCGCCCCTGCGTCAATCACATGTTCGCCAAGGTGGCCACGGCTGTGATTGATGCCAAGCCGTCCCGCTTGCTCGATCATCTTGTCGGCCAGATGTTGAGCGCTTCTGTTGAGATAGGCGTGACCGTCTCTCATGAAAACTCCTCCCTCCAATTAACCGCGAGTTGTTTGACGCGGCCCTTCACGGCTTTCATCGCTGCGGAGGCAGAGGGAGCCGTGGCGAAAACGGTACAAACAGGATCACCGGCTTGAAGGGAGGTGCCTGCTGTTTGGTGGTCTGCGGTGAGCGCCGGCCAAACAACATCCGGAAATGCGCTGATGGCTTTTGTGGTATAGGCGATTGCCGAGGCCGCCGAGATTTTGTAGCTGGGTGTCGAGAAATCCGACCCCGTGACCGCATGTAAATGCTGGCGCAGAAGAGGCGTTTCTTCCGTGTCGAAAATATCGAGCGTGGCACCTGGTCGTGGATTGATTTCGATGAGATGCAGACCCTCTGCACCAACGATGAAATCGGCGCTGCATAATCCGGTCAGACCGGTCCGCCGGGTTAAAGCCGTCAGCCAATCGCTTATCTGCTGTGCTCTGTGCGGATTGTAGCGGAGCAGCCGGACCGCGCCTCCATAGCGAAAGGGACTGCTTTCCGACGGAGAAAACCATTGCCGGCTCAGGCCAATCATGTGCGCCTTGTTCCCATTGGCCAGAAACAGGGCAGAGAGATTCCTGCCTCGGACAAACCGCTGAAAATAGTATTCTTGTCCCGATGTTCCGTGATGCGCAGGCCTCACATGTGAACCGCCAGCACCACCGGTCAACTTTATCAGCCAATCCCGAGGATTGTCAGGAGTGTCGAAACATATATCCGGATGCGGTATGGCAAAATCGGTGCACAACTGCGACAGAGAGACGGGGTCCTTGACGAGACGAACCGTCCTGGCGCTGTTTCCTGCAACGGCAAAGTGTTGTGAGATCGCCGCTATCATCTGCGGATCGCGCTCAAAACCAGAGCCGTAGATCACAGCCACCGGGTTATCATCGCCGGCCAGTTTTTGCAGCGTTTCAACGAGACGTTTTCGGTCGATACCGTTCTGCAGGCTCCCCGAAAGTTTCACGGCGCGTTCCGCCAATTCCAGCGTGTCAGCGTCGTTGAAGAGGTCGGCGACCAACGGCCGCAAGCCAGCCCGCCGCGCTGCCGCGGCAAGCGAGCGTCCAGAGACAGCGGCTATCAGAACCGCATTATTTGGCGAGTTCGCGAGCAAGGGCAAATGCGTCCCGAAAATCAAAGATAACCGGCTTCTTCGCCTTGATCATCTGTTCGAACAAACCGGCTTGAGTCTTGTATTTGACATTACCGATGGAAAGCGGGCCAATGCCGACAGCTTCTGTCGCATCGAGCGGATCGGCATTGGCGTTGACCTTCAGTCCTTCGATACCAGCTGGCGGAACCGCGTTGACGTCGGCCGCGATCAGAAGTTTGCCCGCCTTGGCAAGTTGTGCTGCCGATATCACCTGCACACCCGCTTTTGCGGCGGTCAGCACAACCTCCGCGGTTCGCAGCACCTCCATCTTTTTCGCTTCGGTTGACCCGTCGGCCGGCTCAACGGTCAGATTGAATCTTTGCTTGATCGACGCGGCGATCGCCTTCACCCGCTCAATGCCGTCATGGCCGATGATCGTCACGCTCGCCCCTTGCTGGGCTGTAATCACCGCGGTGCAATAGCCCACCACGCCTGTCGCGCCGAAGACTGCCACGCTGGTTCCTTCCAGCTTGCGGCCGCAAATTTTGGCGAGAGCCTTTTCGACTTTGGCCACCATGGCGGCGGCGGTCGTGAATGATCCCGCGGGGTCGGCAAACACCGAGATTTCGAACGGCGGAACCATGGCGTTTCTTGCGGCATCAAGCATGTCGAGCGCTGCGGGTGCATCCTTGCCAGCAAGGAAAATGCCCGTGGCCACACCCGCATCCGGCGGCCGTGAGAATATGGCGTCTTGAACAAGATTTCCGACATCCGAAAGAGTGACATCAGTGTAGGGAACAACGGCGTCATAACCTGCGTCGAGCGCCATGTTGACGTCGAAAGGGCTCATTTGCCGAAGCGGGGTTAACATATGCAGGATCGTTTTGCGGCTCACGGTATCCGCTCCTTCTTGATGACGGCGCCCATGGTACAAGCTCTGGCAAGATTCAGAGCAGTATGCGTGATATCAGCCCCGGCATTTCTTCCCGCGACGATTTGAATGGCCGTGCCATGCGGGTTGCTGTGGATGGTATTGACGATCCGCTCGGCTTCCGCCTGTGACGCGGCGAAGGCGAAGCCCGTCGGTCCCCATGAGCTCTGGCCCATACCGACCGCGCCGGCCTCTGCAAGCTGCATGATGGTGGTTTCAACCTGTTTGCTGGTGAAAATTCCCCCCTGTGCGGGTGCAAAATAATTGCCAATCTCGGTCTGGATGGCGGCGATCGACCGGCCAAACAAGGCAAGGTTCTGTTCGATCAGGCCGGGCATGGCGCTCATCAGCACAAGACGGCTGATCGCTGCCGATGTCGTTACCGGGAACGGAGGTAATGCTTTGAAAGCGTCGACCTCGGCACTGCCGTGAATGCCTTGGGTTGACGTGTCGAAGACGAGAATGATTCGCCACTCCTCGGGAAATGCAATCCGCGATATAATGGTGGGGGCAGCGCCGTGGGTGGCTTTGCCCGCATCGATAATGACACCACCCCCATCGAACGCAGCTATGCCGATGCCAGACCGCGCCCCGCGTCCCAACAGATGGGCATCGTTCACGATATCAAGCGGTATCGCATGCAGGGTGCGCAACGCTGCTGCAACGGCAAGGGCAATCTGGGTGCCGGAGCCAAGGCCGATATGTCGGGGAATGGTTCGATGCACGACAACCCTGTGGTGTGCGGTGATCCCAAGATGACGGGAAAGGGTTGCAACGTGCTGTGCAACGCGTTCCCGCTCATCTCCTTCAATATGGTCTTTTGCCGCGCGGGAGATCGTCAGAACGGTGGAAATGTCCTGAATGGGTAAGCCAATGCTGCCGAACCGGTTCTGACCAGGTTCGGGCACGTTGCGTGGTATATCAAGGAAGCCAAGGTGAAGACGGGCCGGGACTTCGATCGTGACGGATTCCGACATTTGCTTAATTTACACAATCTCAGAAATCGGGCCCTGCAGTATGATATCGTCTTTCGGGCGAGGCGCAAGCACCATGAGCAAAGAAGTGGAGGATTGGTCAAATGGTTGAAGAAGCAAAAGGGACGAGGCCCGCTGAAAAGGTGTATTCAGAACCTGAAATTATTGCGAAACTCGAGAAAGATCTGCCACACTGGCGCTATGAGAACGGCTGGATTCGTCGGAAATACAAGACGCATGGCTGGAAATCGACCCTGATGGTCATCAATACCATCGGTCATCTGGCGGAGGCGGCCTGGCATCATCCGGATCTCAAGGCATCCTATGCCTGGGTGGAAGTCTTGTTGATGAACCATGCCGCCAAAGGCGTTACCGACAAGGACTTCGATCTTGCGGCGAAGATTGAAAGCGTTGTCCAATGGCAGCCGGGCCAGGAGGCGGGATCGCTTGAAGGGACGCCGCAAACTGACCAGCGCTTTGCCTATATCAAGTACGACAATTGATCCCGTAAACTTTTGCATCTGCGCAGGGTTCACATTCTAGAAAAAATAGCTAAGCTCAGGTTGGCACCAGAAAGTTGCGGAATATGTCGGTTGCATGGATTGGCAGCCAGCCGGTACCTTTGACGGATGCAATTCGGAACGCTGCGAAGCTTCTGGCATCATGCCGGTGCCCAGTTTTTACTCTCGATACGGATGTGCATGGTACGCGCAGCACCATCGCGCTGGCGACCATGTTGGGCGGCGCCTACGATCATGCCAAGGGTCAGGTGCTTGCAAATGAAGTTGCATTGTTCACAAATCATGGCGGCATGTTCACGACGCCGGGAGAAGCGCGCCGTCGCTCCAGCCTGATCATTCTGGTCGGTGAAATCCCGCCCCTGCATCACGACCTTTTGCAGGCCTGGGCGACTTCGCAACCCGATCTTGGCGACAAACACACCCGTCGCTGGTTTCATATCTCGGGCGATGAAACGAGTTCATCGCATGGCAAACTTCTGCGGCAGTTGAAGGCTAAACCGCTGCGCGGCGAGGGCCTTTCACTGGAAGCGACACTGGCGCTTTTGCGGGCTCGATTGCAGCACCGTCCTGCATTGTCCTCGCTGAGCAATATCGATTCTCTTGAAAAGGCCCTGGCGAGCGCGCAGTTCCCGGTTTTCGTGTTTTCCGGCGGTTCAGTTGAAGCCGCGGGTCTCGTCATGTTGCAGGGGTTGATCGCCGACCTGAACAGAAAGGGGCGTGCCAGCAGTGTATTCCTGCCGGCTGATGACGATGCATGGGGTTCTGCTCTTGTCTCGCTTTGGATGACCGGATTTCCACTCCGGACAGGTTTTATCAATAGCCTCCCAAGCTATGACCCGGTGCAATGGGACGTCCAGCGCATGATTCATGCAAAGGAAACGGATCTTCATGTCTGGGTGTCGGGGCGCGGCGGTCAAACTCCCCCCAAAGGGGGAAAGGTCGTCTTGATTTCGTTGAGTCGGACCGACGTTCCAACATCTGGTGCGGCGGTAACGATTGCCGTTGGCCAGGCCGGGGTCGATCACGATGGGGTTGCCTATTCGAGCCGGATCGGCACGTTCAGAGCGGTCCAGGCCGCCACGCCGTCGCATCTGCCCAGTGTTTCAAAGGTCATAGGCCAATTGGCTGATGCGCTGCCCGGACGAAGGGAATTCGCATGCTGATCCGGTTATCAGGTGGTGACGTCGTCGACCCCGTCAACGGCAAAACCAGCCAGCGCGACGTTTGGATCAGGGACGAAGTGCTTGTCGATGCGCCAAAGGGCGAAGCGGCCGATCAAACCCATGATGTTTCGGGTTGTATCGTCATGGCCGGCGCTATCGATATTCATTCCCATATCGGTGGCGGCAATGTGAACACCGCACGTCTGCTTCTGCCGGAGCACCATGCGGCACACATGCCAAGGCCTGCCAATACGCCACTGTCGAATGCGGGCTGGTCGACTTTCCAGACCGGCTGCCTCTATGCGCAAATGGGTTTCACGACGGTGGTGGAGCCGGCCATGGCACCCTATACCGCGTTGCATACGCACCTGGAGCTGGCCGATATTCCAATTATTGACAGGGCGACATTGGCGATACTCGGCAATGACGATTTTACCCTGTCCTTGCTGCGTGACGGCAAATCATCGGCAATGATCGACGACTATGTGGCATGGGTGGTCGGTTCAACACGCGCTCTTGGCGTCAAAGTCATCAATGCCGGCGCCGCTGCGGCGTTCAAGGACAATGTCCGCTCGTTCTCTCTGGATGATGTGGTTCCGGAATATGGCGTCAGCTCGCGCAAGATCGTCAAGTCGCTTCAGTCTTCCGTGACCCGGCTTGGCATCCCGCATCCGCTGCATGTCCACGCCAACAATCTCGGTATTGCCGGCAGCGCCGATACGGCGGCTGCAACCATCGCGGCAACGGAAGGTGTGCCCTTGCATCTGGCCCATCTGCAATTCTATGGCTATGGGACCGGAGGCAAGCGGAAGTTCTCGTCGGAGGCAGCGCGGCTGGCCGAAGCCGTCAATGCCAATCCCGATGTCACAATCGATGTCGGTCAGGTCATGTTCGGTCAGACCGTGACAATTTCCTCAGACGTAATGCGGCAGTTTTCCGCCATCGGCAATGCCAGTCCGAAGAAGACGATCATCTTTGATGGCGACGGCAATGGCGGCGGCGGAATCGTACCCTACCGCTACAAACAGGATTATTACGGTTCGCTGCAATGGGCTATCGGGCTTGAACTCTTCCTGCTGATCACCGATCCATGGCGGGTGTTCTTCACAACCGATCATCCCAACGGCGCACCATTCACGGCCTATCCGGAATTGTTCGAGCTGCTGATGAGCAGTGCGTCCCGCGATGTGAAATCGGCAGAACTCAATGCTGCCGCGCTGGAACTGACAACGCTCGCGTCGGTTCGTCGTGAATATACCCTGGAAGAGATCGCGATCATGACCCGGGCGGCGCCCGCCAAACTGCTTGGCCTCAAGGATCGCGGTCATCTGGGGGCAGGGGCTATTGCCGATATCGCCGTATACCGGAAGGGCAGGGATATCGCCAAAATGTTCCGCGAGGCGGCATTGGTTTTCAAGAATGGCGATCTGGTCGTTAAAAATGGCAAGGTCAGTCAATATCGTTGGGGCAAAACCCTTCGGCTCAATCCGCCGCCCGATAAGGCGATCATCAAGCGCATGAAGGCCTATCACGAAGAGCGTTATGGACTGTCGCTGGACTGGTTCACATTTCCGGATTCTGCCATCCAGCGCGACGAACCCTTTGCCGAGGTGCCATGCAACAGTTGAGCCGCAATGGCGTTCTTATTGACGATACCTTCGCCGAAGCTTTCGGCATGCGTGCGACGGCGATCATCATCACTGCGCCGACCCTGAAATGGGCGCGGCAGGCCGCTATCACCATGACGGGCTATGCAACCTCCGTTATTGGCTGCGGTTGCGAGGCCGCGATTGATGTCGATTTGCCCGCATCCAAGACGCCGGACGGGCGGCCGGGATGCCGCGTGATGATTTTTGCCATGGGAACCGACGATCTGCAGAAGCAATTGAAAAGCAGGCTTGGCCAATGCGTGCTGACTTCGCCGGGAAGTGCCTGTTTTGCCGGGCTCGAAGGTACGGCCCCGCTCGACCTCGGCAATTCGCTGCGTTACTTCGGCGACGGCTGGCAGATATCCAAGAAATTTGGCGGAAAGCATTATTGGCGCGTTCCCGTCATGGATGGCGAGTTCCTGTGTGAAGCAACAACGGGGCTGACCAAGCTTGCAGTTGGCGGCGGCAATCTGCTGTTTCTCGCGGCCGATAACGCCAAAGCCCTGAATGCAGCGGAATATGCGGTTGCCGCTATCGAGAAAGTAGCGGGGGCAATCATGCCATTTCCCGGCGGCATTGTCCGTTCCGGTTCGAAAGTGGGCGGAAAATACAAGGGGATGATGGCTTCGACCAATGACGCCTTTGCACCGACATTGCGCGGCGTTGTCGACAGTGCCTTGACGCCCGGGGTCAACGCTGTGCTTGAAATCGTCATTGACGGAGAGACCAGTGACGCGGTTGCGGCTGCCATGCGCGCGGGGTTGAAGGCGGCCATTGATCTTGGTCCGGCGAAAGGCGCGTTGCGGATAAGCGCTGGCAACTACGGCGGCAAGCTTGGCAAATTCCATTATCATCTGAAGGATTTGCTGCCATGAAAGCTTTGACCTTCTCGCTGTTGGCCCAACCGGACGAACGTCTGGATCTATCATGCCTGACGCCCGCCGCTTTGGCCGGACTGGCTGATGTCCAGATTGCCAAACTGCGCATCGGGACGAGCCGTAATCCGGCCCTGGTTGGCGATGTATTCAGGATCACCGGCAAGGATGTGAACAATATCGTGTTCGAGGGCGGCAGTTCGCGGTTTGACAAGTTGGGGGCAGGGCTGAGCGCTGGTGCAGTCCGAGTGATGGGGGATGTCGGCAACCAGGCGGGCAGAAGGCTGTCCGGAGGCACGCTGTATGTGGACGGGAGTGCTGGAACCCATGTGGGTTCGGGCATGATCAATGGACGGCTCGAGATCAAAGGCAATGCCGGAGACTATCTCGGCGGATCGCTTGCCGGTGAAACCTCCGGCATGGAAGGCGGCCTGTTGATCGTCCGCGGGAAGGCTGCAGATTATGCGGGGGACCGCCTTCGCCGCGGAACGATCGCGATACTCAAAGGCTGTGGCAATTATGCCGGTTATCGCATGATCGCCGGAACACTTGTCATTACCGGCCGTACCGGCGCCATGACTGGCTATCTCATGAAGCGCGGTTCATTGCTGCTTGATCGCCCGCCGGAGAATTTGTCGCCAACTTTCATGCCGTGCGGCGAGCCTGATATCGCTTTCTCCCATCTGTTCGATCGCTTTCTTATGGATGAGAAAATCATCGACAAACCGCTTCTCGGCCCGAAGCCGGGAAAATATGGCGGCGATACTGCGGTGTCCGGCAAAGGGGAAGTACTGTTTCGACAACGATATCGTTGAGGACCTGAGCCAAATTCAGTGATGGTTGCCTATGAACTGTATACTTTATTGGTGCCAATAATAGAGAAAATTGTCGACAATATCGTTGACAAAGCCAAATCCTTGTGGCCTATGGAGGGAAATAAAAGTCGCGGGCAAGCCTAGCGACGGGGCACACACGAGGAGGAAATGCCGATGACGCGACTGCGAAAATCCGTCTTGGTGGCAATGACATCGTTGCTATTGTTTGGAACGGCGGCAGAGGCTGCGACACTGCGGTGGGCCGGGCAACGGGACATATTCTCACTCGATCCCTATTCCTACGGCTCGACCTCCAATCTGGCATTTCTCAATCACATCTATGAGGGCCTGGTCCGTTACACGCCGGAGTTCAAGGTTGTTCCGGCGCTGGCCACGGAATGGCAGCTCATCGACAATAAGTACTGGCGTTTCAAGCTCCGCCAGGGCGTGAAATTCCACAATGGAGCTGATTTTACCGCGGATGACGTCATTGCATCGCTTAAGCGCGTGAGTGATCCGAGCTCGCCGCTCAGGGGTAATATTCCACTCTACGTCGGGTCGAAAAAGGTCGACAATTATACGGTCGATATCGAAGTCTCAGCGCCATCGCCGCTCTTCCTCAACGATCTGACGAACATCTTCATGTTCAATGCGCAATGGCTGGTCGACAACAAGAGCGAGAAGCCCACCGATGTGGGCGCGCAGGTCGAGGGCTATACAACCTATCACACCAATGGGACCGGGCCTTTCAAGCTCGAAAGCCGCGTTCCCGACGCCAAGACGATCCTTGTCGTAAACGACGCCTGGTGGGACGAGAAAAAGCACAATATCGATCGCATCGAGTTTACGCCGATTACATCCGCCGCGACGCGCGTCGCGGCTCTGTTGTCGGGAGAGGTCGATCTGGTTGACGCGGCCCCTATCCAGGATATCAGTCGCCTTGAATCAACACCGGGTATCAAGGTCGATAAGCGCTCGGATCTGCGAACCATTTCCATTGCATTCAATCGCCGGGAAAAGCTGACGGACGGTCGTGACAATCCGTTCAACGATCTGCGGGTGCGGCAGGCGTTCGACCATGCGATTGACCGGGATCTGATCAACAAGAAAGTCATGCGCGGACTGGCGCATCCCGCCGGTGCATTGGTCGCGCCGGAAATACCGGGCTACAGCGCGGAGCTGGATAAGCCTGCAACCTATGATCCGCAATTGTCGCGCAAGCTTCTGGCCGAGGCCGGGAAGAGCGATCTTGCCTTTACCTATCTTTGCATGAACGATGAAAGCGTGAACGAGGAGGACGTTTGCTCTGGTGTCGTCAACATGCTGACGCGTGCCGGCTTCAAGCCGACGCTCGATATCGGCCCGCGCGCCGTGCAGACACCAAAACGCTCGAGCGGTAAATCCGACGTGTACATGGTGGGCTGGGCCAACGAACCCACGCTTGATGCCTATTCGATCCTGGTTCAGGTGCTTTCCACCCGTCATGGCGCCGATGGTGTCGCAAACTATGGTGGCTGGTCCTATCCCGAACTCGACAAGATGGTCAAAGAGGCCGCTACGGAGCAGGATCGCGACAAGCGCCTGGCCATTGAAACCGCCGCGCTCAAATTTGCCAAGGATCAGGCAATCATGATCCCGCTGCACCAGCAGCCGATGGCATGGGCCATGACCAGCAAGATCGAGAACGTCGTGATCCGGGCTGACAACAAGCCGCGGCATTGGCTGACGCGCATGACCGACTGATCTGCAGCGCCTTTGGCGCTGTCTGATAACCAAGGCAAGACCTCCGTTCAAGGAGGCGGCAAACGTCCAGAAGCGGAGCAAACCACAATGTTGAAGCAACTAGGCCTCGCGGCCACGGTGGCAATGAGCCTGATTTTTCCAGGCCAAGCCGCAACACTCAAATGGGGCGCGCCCCATGATATATACTCGCTCGATCCATATTCCTACGGTGACAGTTATACGCTTGCCTTCCTCAACCACGTCTATGAAGGCCTGGTCCGGTACGACGCCAAGCTGAAGATTGAGCCGGCCCTTGCCACATCGTGGGAGACGATGTCGGACACGGTCTGGCGGTTTCATCTGCGCAAGGGAGTGAAGTTCCACAACGGTGCGGGTTTTACCGCCGATGACGTCTTGGCCTCGCTCACCCGCGTCAGCGACAAGACCTCGCCCCTGCGTGGAAATCTGCCCGCCTACAAATCGGCAAAAAAGGTTGATGACTATACTATCGATATCGAGCTGACGGGGCCGTACCCGCTTCTGCTCAACGACTTGACCAACATTCACATCTTCAATGCGGCTTGGCTTGCCGACAACAATTCACTGAAGCCGACTGACGTCGGCGCAAAGCTTGAGGGCTATGCGACCTATCATGCCAATGGCACCGGCCCTTTCGTCATTGAAAGCCGGGTCCCGGACAGCAAGACGGTTCTCGTCAAGAATCCGAATTGGTGGGACAAGTCTGAAACCAATGTCGACCGTATTGAATTCACGCCGATAACATCTGCCGCCACCCGTGTTGCGGCTCTCCTGTCAGGCGAGATCAACTTCACCGATAACGCGCCCTCCCAGGACCTGCCCCGCCTCTCGGCCCAGCCTGAACTCAAGGTCATGGAGCGGACCGATCTGCGGACGGTCATGATGGGGTTCAATCGCAAGCCGAAGCTCACCAACGGTGATGACAACAAGTTCAACGATCTGCGTGTACGGCAGGCATTCGCCCATGCGCTCGACCCGCAATTGATCCAGAAACGCATCATGCGCGGTAAATCGCGCACGGCGGGTGCAATCATCGCACCGGAAATTCCGGGTTATACCGAGGCGCTCGACAAGCCGGTGTCCTACGATCCGGAACTGTCCAAGAAACTGTTGGCGGAGGCTGGAGCAAAAGATTTCGCTTTCACGCTCGTGTGCACGACAGACGCTTATGTCAACGAAGAAGAGCTCTGCCAGGGTATGGTCAACATGCTGAGCCGTGCCGGCTTCAAACCGCAGCTCGATATTGCACCGGTGGCTGCTCAAACGCCCAAACGCACCAATGGCAAGGCTGATGTCTATCTCATCGGTTGGGCGAACGAGCCGATGCTCGACAGTTATTCTATCCTGCTTCAGATGATACAGACGAAGACGGACAATGCCGGTGTCTTCAACTGGGGAGGCTGGAGTTATCCTGAAATCGACAAGCTGGTCATACAGGCCTCGACGGAGATGGACAGGAGCAAGCGGCTGGCGCTGCAGACCAAGGCCCTGCAGATGGTCAAGGATGAGATCATCATGCTTCCCTTGCACCAGCAGCCCATGGCCTGGGTGATGACGGACAAGATCGACCATATCGTTCAACTGCCCGACAACAAGCCCCGTCACTGGTTGACGCATTTTGCCAAGTAGAAGTGGCGGTTTGCCGCGACGGGTTCAAGGCAGACAGAATTAAGGGAGGCGACAGATGCTGGTTTTTATTGTGAGGCGCTTGGCAAACGCAATCCTGGTGATGCTCGCAGTAGCCATGCTCGCCTTCCTGATTTTCCGGCTTGCCGGCGATCCGGTTGAGCTTATGGCGAATGAACAGATGACGCAGGCGGATCGCGACAATCTGCGCGAACGCCTGGGTCTCAACGATAGCCTGCCCACCCAGTACATCCGCTTTGTTGTCCACGCGGCTGAGGGCAATTTCGGTATCTCCTATCGCAATGGCCAGGATGTGCTGACGCTCATCGCCGACCGGTTTCCCGCAACCCTGGAACTGGTGCTGGTGGCAACGCTCATTTCACTGGTGTTCGGCATTCCTCTGGGCGTTCTGACGGCAATCAAGCGCGGCAAGTGGTATACGGAGGGCCTCCAGTTCCTCTCCATTGTCGGCGTGTCCTTGCCCAGCTTCGTCGTCGGTATTCTGCTGATCCTGGTGTTCTCGGTCAGCATGGGGTGGCTGCCGGCATTCGGACGAGGCGACGTCGTCAAAATTGGCTGGTGGTCGACCGGGTTGCTGACATCGTCGGGACGGGCTGCTCTCATTCTTCCGTCAATCGCGCTGTCACTTTACCAGATCACCCTGATCATGCGGCTGGTGCGGGCCGAGATGCTGGAAGTGCTCCGGTCCGACTACATTAAATTCGCCCGGGCGAGGGGTATTCCCCGCTGGCGCATCTATTTCCGCCATGCGCTGAGAAACTGCCTCATGCCTGTTGTCACCATGACCGCGATGAACGTCGGCTCACTGATCGCCTTCGCGCTTATCACGGAAACCGTCTTCCAGTGGCCGGGCATGGGCATGCTGTTCATCCAGGCGGTGACATTCATCGATATCCCCGTGATGGCGGCATATCTGTGCATCATCTCCTTCATTTTCGTTGTTCTGAACATGCTCGTGGATATCGCCTATGCGGTCATCGATCCGCGTCTGCGCAGCACACGCTAGCCCCGAAGTTAGGGTCCTGTCCGATGACAACAGATGTATCGAACACACCGAAAGTACCAAGGCCTGCGCGAGCGCCGCTTCTCAAGCGCATACGCAACAGCGACCTCTGGTGGTCGTTCACCCACAGCAAGGTGGCAATCGCGGGCGCCGTCATTCTGGCAATCCTGATCCTCACGGCAGTGTTTGCGCCGTTGATCGCGGCGCAAAACCCCTATGACGGGGCACAGCTGGACATGTGGAAGGCGGAGCTGCCGCCGATCTGGGAGCAGGGCGGTGAATGGCCCTATTTGCTCGGAACCGACACGCAGGGCCGCGATATGCTCTCGGCTATCCTTTACGGGACACGCATTTCCATTTTCATCGGCATAGCGTCGGTCGCCCTGTCCCTGCTGATCGGCATGAGTGCCGGTCTGGTGGCTGGCTATTTCGGCGGCTTTGTCGACAATCTTCTGATGCGTATCGGCGATGTCACCCTGTCGATCCCCACCATTCTCGTGGCCATCCTGGTTTCGACGGTCGTTCGGCAAATGCTTCCCGCAGAGCTGCGGGAAATGGGTGCGTCGGCCGTGCTGGTGTTTGCAATCGCGCTATCCGCATGGGTTCAGTATGCGCGCACGGTCCGTGCCCAGACGATCGTGGAGTGCGGCAAGGACTATGTGCACGCAGCCAGGCTCATCAGAGTGCCGGCCCGCCGGATCATGGCCAACCACATCCTGCCCAACACGCTCACACCGGTCCTGGTGGCGGCGACATTGAACTTCGGCATGGCCATTCTGACGGAGGCAACGCTGTCTTTCCTCGGCATAGGCATGCCACCCAGCCAGCCGTCGCTCGGAACCTTGATCCGCATCGGCAACCAGTTCCTGTTTTCCGGCTCGTGGTGGATCGTGCTGTTTCCCGTGCTCCAGCTTTGCCTTCTCGTTGTTGCGGTGAACCTGCTCGGCGACTGGCTGCGCGACGCCCTAAACCCGAAATTGAGGTAGACGACACATGACCAATCTATTGCTGCGTAACGTACGGCCCATGGCTGGCGACAGCTGTGATATCCTGATCAAGGATGGGAAGATTGCTGCTTTCGGTCAATTTACGCCGGAGCCTGGCATGCCGGTCGAGGACGGAGGCAATTCCATTGTCATTCCGGGTCTCATTGACGCCCACACCCATCTCGACAAGACGACATGGGGCATGCCGTGGCACGAGAACAACCGGGCGGCGGTGCTGCGCGAGCGCATTGATTTTGAGCGCGAGAACCGCAGTGCGATCGGCATTGATCCGCACCGGCAGTCCATGCGCCATGCGATCGGGCTGGCGGCGCATGGTGCAACCCATATCCGCAGCCACGTCGACATTGATCCGACCCATGGCCTGTCCATCGTGGAAGGCGTTTGGGAAACCCGCGAGAAACTGCGGGGTATCATCGATATCGAAATCGTCGCCTTTCCCCAGTCCGGTGTCATGGTCATGCCCGGCACTGCCGAACTGCTTGATGAGGCTCTGCGGCAAGGCTGTGAGGTGCTGGGAGGCATTGACCCCTGCGGTATAGATCGCGACCCGAAGGGCCAGCTCGACACGATATTTGCGCTTGCCGTCAAACATCAACGGCCGATCGATATCCATCTGCACGAGGTCGGGGATCTCGGTGCATTCACCATGGAGCTCATTTTCGAACGCATCCGCGCAAACGGCATGCAGGGGCAAGTCGCCATAAGCCATGCATTCGCGCTTGGCATGAACGACTATCTGCGCGTCGGAAAGCTGATGGATGAACTCGCGGCGCTCGACGTGGCGATCCTCACCACCGGCGCGCCATCTGCCACCGTTCCCTCGGTCATGCGGCTGAAGGAAGCCGGCATACGCGTTGGCGGCGGCTGCGATGGTATCCGCGATACGTGGGGGCCGTGGGGTCAGCCCGACATGCTCGACAGGGCCAAGATTATTGGCATGAAGAACGGGCTGCGCAAAGATCGCGAACTTGAGCATGTTCTGCATATCGTCTCGCAGGGCGGTGCTGATGTGATGCGGATCGAGGGCTATGGTCTGCAGATCGGGTGTGCGGCCGACCTGACTCTTCTGACGGGTGAAACCCTGGCGCATGCGGTTGTCGACATTGCCCCGCGTCCGCTGGTCATCAAGGGCGGACGTGTCACGGCACGGCAAGGCCAAGCCATTGTGGACATGCCATGACAAGAGCCGGATTTGAGACACTGACGCTTGGCCGCAGACCCGAGGGGCGCACGCTGCTGACTGCCGATTGGGTGCTCGGCCATCGTGACGGAACCCATCGCCTTATCCACAAGGGAGAAGTTGTGTTCGAGAACGGCGAAATTCTGTTCGCCGGACACGACTTTCCGGGTGAGGTGGCACGCCGTATCGATTTCGGGACGTCGTTGATCAGTCCAGGGTTCATCGACCTCGATGCACTCTCCGATCTCGACACGACGATCCTCGGTATCGACAACCATCCCGGTTGGGCCAAGGGGCGGGTCTGGCCCCGCAGCTATGTCGATGCCGGTCCCTATGAGATGTACACGCCCGAAGAGCTGGCCTTCCAGAAGCGGTTTTCCTTCGGTCAGCTTCTGCTGAACGGCATAACCACCGCCGCGCCCATCGCATCGCTGTTCTATCGCGAATGGGGTGAGACCGTAGCCGAATTCGACGCGGCTGCAGATGCGGCGGGAGACCTCGGCCTGCGGGTCTATCTCAGTCCTGCCTACCGGTCAGGCGGCATGGTTCTTGAAAGTCCGGGCCAGATACGACCGGTGTTCGATGAGGAACGCGGTTTGCGCGGCCTGGAAGATGCCGCGCGCTTCATCGAACGGCAGAGCGGGCGTCATGACGATCTCGTGCGGGGTATGCTTGTTCCGGACCGTGTTGAGACCTGCACAACCGGATTGCTGCAACGCACCGATGCGGTCGCACGCGAACTCGGTTGCAAGATCCGCCTGCACATGGCGCAAGGCATCATGGAAGTCGAGACGGTCCGCGCATTGCATGGATCGACTGCACCGGTCTGGCTCGCAAAATCGGGACTGTTGAGCGAGCGGCTGATTGCGCCGCACGCAACCAATGCAACGGATGAAGATCTGCGTCTTTATGCGGCCAATGGCGTGTCGATCGTGCATTGCCCGCTTGTGTCTGCCCGCGGCGGCAACACGCTGAATTCTTTTTCCGCATGCCGCAACCGCGGCATCAACATTGCGATGGGTACCGACACGGCACCGGCTGACATGTTGATGAATCTGCTCGTCGGACTGATCACATCCCGTATCAATGACGGGGTGCCGGACCGGGTGCGCAGCGCTGATCTTTTCGATGCGGCGACGCTTGGCGGTGCACGGGCGCTCGGCAGAACTGACCTTGGCCATCTTTCACCGGGCGCGCGTGCGGATATTGCGGTGTTCGGCCTTGACGATGCGATCATGGCGCCATCGATCGATCCGATCACAACGCTTGTTGCCGGCGGATCGGGCAAGGTAACGCGGGCGGCCTTTGTCGACGGGCGTCCTTCCATGCTGTTCGGTGAGGTGGCCGGCATCGATATGGCGTCTGCCCGGGAACGGATACAGAAACAGTTTGACGGGTTGATTGCCAAATATCCTGAGCGAAGCTGGGCACATCCGCCGGTCGCCGAAATATTCCCTCCAAGTTATCCAATAGAGAGCAGCGCACATGGGTGAAACAATGGATCAGCCCATCCTTGAGGTTCGCAATCTCACGGTGGAATTTCCCGGTCGCCACGGGACGGTGGCCGCGCTTTCGGATGTGAGCCTCGACATCCGGGCGGGTGAGATTCTCGGTGTGGTCGGTGAATCCGGCGCCGGCAAGTCGATGACCGGCCTGGCCATCCAGGGGCTGCTTGAGCGCCCCGGCCATATCAGCGGCGGCGAAATCTGGCTGGAAAAACGCCGGATCGACACGCTTGATGACTATGAAATGGAAAAAATCCGCGGCCGCAAAATCGGCGCGATCTTCCAGGATCCTCTGACCTCGCTCAATCCGCTGTTCACTGTCGGAGCCCAGCTGGGTGAGACGATCCGCCAGCATCTCAACATGAGCAAATCGCAGGCGAAGGCCCGGGCGATCGAATTGCTTGGAGAGGTCGGCATTCCTTCCCCGGACGAACGGGTCAACCACTACCCGCATCAGTTTTCCGGTGGAATGCGGCAGAGAGTGGTCATAGCCCTGGCACTTGCGGCGGCGCCCAAGCTGGTGATCGCCGACGAACCGACCACGGCGCTGGACGTGTCCATTCAGGCGCAGATCATTTCGCTGCTGCGCAGGCTATGCAAGGAGAAGCGCACGGCCGTCATGCTGGTCACCCATGACATGGGTGTCATTGCAGAAGCAGCCGACAGGGTGGCGGTCATGTATGCCGGCCGGCTGATCGAGGTTGGCCCGGTCAACCAGGTGCTGCACGCGTCATCACATCCCTACACCCGTGGTCTCATGGCTTCCATTCCGGCACTTGCTGCCCGCGTGGAGCGGCTCAACCAGATCGACGGATCCATGCCCCGGCTCGACGCGATTCCAGATGGGTGCGCCTTCAATCCGCGCTGCAAATCGGTCGGGCCGCGCTGTATTCGAGAGCAACCTGAACTCATGCCGGCGGGCGATGGCGCAAGCGCCTGCTGGCTCAACGCGGGAGGAACCGCATGACCGGGACCGGACAAAAAAAGCCGGCTTTTACCGCCGAACGCCTTGTCAAGACATTCGATGTCTCGGCACCGTGGCTGAGCCGGGTTATCGAGCGCAAACCGCGGCAGCTTCTGCAGGCCGTCAATGATATCAGCTTTACCGTACCCGCCGGTGGATGCCTTAGCATCGTCGGAGAAAGCGGCTGCGGCAAATCAACGGTTGCACGCCTTGTAACCGGGCTGCACAGGCCAAGCGGTGGCGAACTTCGCTTTGCGCCGGGGCGCAACGGGGCACCGCTTTCGGTACAGATGATCTTTCAGGACCCCTATGCCTCGCTGAATCCCCGTTGGCGTGTGAAGAACATCGTTGCCGAGCCGTTGCGCGAGATGAAACTGCTCAAAACCTCGGTTGAAATTACCGAACGCGTTGAGGAACTGCTCGAAACCGTCGGGTTGTCGGCTTCGGATGGTGAAAAATATCCGCATGAGTTTTCGGGCGGCCAGCGCCAGCGCATTTCAATCGCCCGGGCACTCGCCAGCGAGCCGGAATTCCTCGTGTGCGACGAGCCGACATCTGCGCTCGATGTGTCGGTGCAGGCGCAGGTTCTCAATCTCATGCGCAAACTGCAGGACGAACTCGGCCTTACCTATCTCTTCATCAGCCATGACATGAGCGTTGTCAGGCACATGTCGGATCGCATTGCGGTCATGTATCTCGGGCGTATCGTCGAAGAAGGGGATACGGAAGAGCTGTTTGCCAATCCACGGCATCCCTATACGCGGCTTCTGCTGCAGACGATCCCCAACGTGCAGCAGCCGAACAGGGACCGGGTCGTTGGCGGGGGTGAGGTGCCGAGCCCGCTCAAACCGCCATCCGGTTGTACTTTCCACCCGCGCTGCCCGGTTGCAATCGGGCGTTGCTCGGCCGAGGTGCCCGAGGTCCGCACCCTTTCGGGCGGCACGCGCGTGGCGTGCCACCTGGTTGAAGAGCAGGTTGCACATGCAGCACGGTGATGGTCAGCGGTTCAGGCGAGCGCCGAGCGCAGATCGTACGGAAGATCACGGATTTCGCTCAGATCGAGCTCGGACTCCACATGCTCAAGGTGGTGTTCCATGAGCCCTGTTGCTTTGGAAAGATCGCCGTTTGCGATTGCGTCGACGATTTCGGCGTGTTCGTCCGGCCCGCAATTGAAGCGATTGGTGTTGCGGTAGACCGCCGTGATGAGGGAACTTCTTGCGATTAGATCGCGCATCGTGGCGAAAAGGAAGTCCGAATTCGCGACCTCTGCAAGCAAGAGATGGAAGCCGCCTGACAGCTTGATGATATCGGTCGTGCTATCCTGCGCATTGGCGGTTCGTTCCTTGGAAACATGGGTTCGCAGCCGCGTGACATTGACCTTGGAGATTGATTTGCAAAGCCGCTCGACAATGCAGCGTTCGACCGCACGGCGCACAAAAAAGACATCCCGGGCTTCGTCCACCGAAGGCTGGCAGACAAATGCGCCGCGGTTCGGGATGATCGTGACAAGTCCATCCCGTTCAAGTGCAGCCAGTGCCTGGCGGATGCGGGCGCGGCTGACGTCGAAGATCGCCGCCAGTTGCCCTTCCTTGAGTTGCACGCCGGGTCGAAGCCTGCGCTCGGCAATGGAAAGCCATACCCGTTCAACAATCTGCTGTGTTGAAGCCCCTGCTTGTTCAGTCATGTACCTGTCTCCCGATCGTGACAGACAATCGCGATCAAATGGAAAATGTCAACTCGTTTTGTCTGCATGATTGTAGACAATAATGCTATTAATTGTATACTATATGGCGAAACGGGAGAGTCGGAATGCAGTTTGATTTTACAGCGCTTGAGCCGGAGAGCCGATATCGTCTGCTGACGAATTTTATCGGCCCACGGCCAATCGCCCTGGTAACCACCCGGTCAAGCGCCGGTCACAGCAATGCGGCTCCCATGAGCTTCTTCAATGTGTTCTCGCATGATCCGCCGATTCTGATCCTCGGCGTACAGCCACGGCCGTCGGGGGAAGAGAAAGACACGATCGCCAATATCCGCCGTACGGGTGAGTTTGCCGTCAATATGGTCGACATGAGCATGGCGCAGCAGATGCTTATTTGCGGGTTGGGTTTCGACAGTGAGGTGGACGAGCTGGAAATGGCTGGTCTGGAGGCAGCCGCATGCAACCAGATCGATGCCACCTATGCGGCCACGGCTCCCTGCGCCCTGGAATGCCGCGTCGAGCGCCTGATCGAATTTCCGAAGCGGGTGCTTGTCCTTGGCGAAGTCGTCCACATGCATGTGCGCCGTGATTGCCTTGATGCGGAGGGGCGCTACGTCAATCCGGACGTTTATCAACCCATCGCCCGTCTCCACGCCGATAACTACATCACCTCCGATCGACAGTTCGTTCTGGCGCCTCCGCCAATTGCCGATTTTATCAAATCCCGCCGCGACTGAGTGGCGCTGAAGGAACTCGACCGTGCATATTCTTCTCATCAATCCAAATTCCACCGCGTCCATGACTTCCCAGGTTCTGGAAAGTGCCGTCCGGGTGGCCTATCCGACAACGCGCATCACCGCGGTTAACCCCGTGGATACGCCGGTGAGCATCGAGGGCGGGGCCGACGAAGCCATGGCCGTTCCGGCCATGCTTTCCGAGATTTGCAAAGGGCAGGCGCAAGGCGTTGACGCCTATGTCATTGCCTGCTTCGATGATCCCGGCTTGCATGCGGCGCGGGAGATTGCGCGGGGTCCGGTGATCGGCATCTGCCAGGCGGCCATACAGGTCGCGATGACCATCAGCCGGCGCTTCACGGTGATCACGACATTGCCCCGCTCCATCCCGATCATCGAAGATCTGGTCAGCGCTTACGGCGCGAACCACCATTGCCGCAATGTGCGCGCCATCAATCTGCCGGTGCTGGGACTGGATGAAGACCCGGTCGAGGCAGAGCGTCTGCTTGTGATGGAGATCGGTAAGGCGAAGCAGGAAGACCGCGCGGAAGCGATCGTTCTTGGCTGTGCCGGCATGTCCCTGTTGTGTGACCGGCTCAGCGCCGCGACCGGTATTCCCGTCATTGACGGCGTCACGGCAGCCGTCAAGGTTGCCGAGGCGCTGGTCGGGGCGGGATACAAGACATCCAAGGTGAATGGTTATGATTTCCCCCGGGTCAAGTCGCCGTCCCCTGTGTCCAGCATGGAGCAGGTTGGCAATTTGGCGTGATCGCCGTATCAGGGCAGCGGCACCGCTCCCGTGAAATGGGGCACGCGATAGCCGCGCTGGACGGCTTCCCGTTCCGCGATATGAAGATACCACCGTTTCACGTGGGGGTAATCATTCAGATCGATTTTGTGACGCGTGAAACGTGAAACCCACGGCCACGCCGCCATATCGGCTATCGAATAGTTGCCGGCCAGATAAGGCCGGTCAGCCAGTCGCGCGTCCAATGTTCCGTAGAGACGGCGGGTATCGTTGCGGAAAAGATCCTCTGCGAACGGGGCTTCCCCCTCGTGGTAGGTCAGGAAGTGATGCGCATGCCCCAGCGTCGGCCCCAGTCCGCCGGTCTGCCACATCAGCCACTCCAGGGTTTGTACGCGCAGAACGCCCTTATGCGGCAGGTACGTTCCGGTCTTTTCCGCCAGATAGAGCAGAATTGCGCTCGATTCCGTGAGTTTGATACCGGTTTCATTGTCAATGATCGCGGGTATTTTCCCGCCGGGATTGATATCGAGATAGCTGGCGGCAAACTGTTCTCCCTTGGTGATGTCGATGGTATGGATGCGGTAGGGCACCCCGAACTCCTCCAGCGCGATGGCAACCTTCAATCCGTTGGGGGTGATCCAAGTGTAGAGGTCAATCACGGCGGCTTCAGTCGAACATCATTTCATCGACGGGGAGGCCGCCGGAATTTTTCATGGAATGCTTGCCGGTAACATCATCCAGCCCGGAAAAAAGGTCGCGCAGTGTCTGCACCAGTCTTTCAATCCTGCGGTCGGCGACACGGTAGTAAATGGTCTTGCCGTCACGCCGCCCTTCAATAATGCCGGCATCACGCAATTCGCTCAACTGCTGGGAAAGTGTGGGCTGGCGAATGCCGAGTTCCTCCTCAAGATGTGACACGGAGCTTTCCTCTTCCATCAGATAGCACACGATCGAAAGGCGGTTGGGATTGGCAATGTGCTTGAGCAGCTCGCTTGCATCTCCCACGCTGCGGCAGAGTTTGGACGAAATCGCTTTTGCCATGACTGGTGTCCCTCATCATTTATAAAAAGATAGATTGAGGTGTCTTCGCTTTCAATGCGCAAAACCAGCCTCCGGCAAGAATGCAAAATTGTTCTCTCTTTTCCCCAGCCATTGGAAATCTTGTCTCGCCGCTCTGCGTGAATTGGGATGGCTGCCTTTCCTGAACAATATATAAAAATATAAATTGTTTTCTGCAGTCATTTCAACCCTATTGGAACATCAGCATGAAAATCGGCGTTCATCCGAGCAATTTGCACTTGCGTCTCGCGCAGGCCTGGCCCGATGCTTTTTCGGGGCTTGAGCCGGAGTTCGTCAATTACAACGAAGGCCGTGATACCATCAGACTGATCGGCAATGGTCAGATTGATTTTGGCGGCACCGGATCGACGCCGCCGATTGCTGCCGAAGCGTCTGGCTGGAATGTCACCTACATCGCGGCATCCGCGCCGCGGCCAGCCAATGGCGGTATTTTCGTTGCCAGGGACAGCCCGATCCGTTCCATTGCCGATCTAAGGGGAAAACGCATTTCCCTGATCGACGGCTCGTTTCACACCTATCTTCTGGCGCGAGCCCTTGAAGGCGAAGGGCTGCGGCTGCCGGATGTCAGCCGCCTTGAGACCGGGGCCGCAGATTCATTGCCAGCCCTGCTTGAAGGACGTGTGGATGCCTGGATTGCCATGGCGCCACGTCTGGAAAAGGCGATGGAACGCAGCGACATTCGTCTGATTGCGCGCTGCGGCTCGACAATTCCCAACCGCTCCCTGTTCTGGACGACGGACGATCGCCGGCTGTCCCGGGAAACGCGTCAGCGGATTGTCGCGGAGTTGTCCCGTATCGGCCGCGAGGTGGCAGCGGATACGCGCATTGCTGCCGAACGGCTTGTCGCGAACGGCGCCGGCGATGCCGACCTTGATGCGTGGGAGCGCGTGGTTCGATCCCGGGATTTCAGCGTTGTGGCGGCCGATGCGGACATCATCGCAGAGCAGCAGGAAGAGGCCGATACCCTGTATCGCCATGGATATTTCAAGAACCCCGTCCGCCTTGGACAATTGGCCCGCAGCGTCTGAGCGGAGGAGAATGCCATGAACGTACTTTGGTACATGTGCGCACCGGATGGTGCCTATCCCTGGCAGCCGGAAGGTTCGCGTCAGGTCGACTACGGCTATTACCGGCAATTGGCGCAGGCCTATGATCATCTCGGCTATACCGGAGCACTTTTTGCAACCGGAGCTCACGATGTCTGGGTGCTGGCGGGTGCGCTTCTTCCCTATACCGAGCGCATGAAATTTCTGGTGGCGGTGCATCCCGGTCTGATTGCGCCAACGCTGCTGGCCAAAATGGCGGCAACGTTCCAGGAATTTTCGCGCGGCCGCTTGCTTATCAATGTTGTCTCGGGCGATGCCAAAATGCTGGGTGCCTATGGCATGACGTTGCCGCACGACCAGCGTTATGACATGGCGGACGAATATCTCACCCTGTGGCATCGGCTCTTTGCCGGCGAAAGCGTGACCCATCAGGGCAAGTATTTTTCAACGGAGGGTGCCAAACTCGCCCTTCCCGTTGGAACCGGCATCGCCCCGCCGCCACTCTGGTTCGGCGGTTCGTCCGACAAGGCGCTCGACGTTGCAGCCAAGCATGTCGACGTATACCTCTCCTGGGGCGAAACACCCGACCAGATCAGGCAAAAGATCGATGCGGTCAAGGAGCGGGCGGGCCGGCTCGGCCGGACGCTCGAGTATGGGATCAGGCTCTACGTCATCGTGCGGGAGACCGATGCCAAGGCGTGGGATGCGGCCAATGATCTCTATGAGCGCATGGATGCCGTTGCGATCGCTGCCAACCAGCGATTTGTTTCCAAGAGCGATTCCGTCGGTCAGCAACGCATGAGCGCACTGCATGGCGGCCACAAACCGGACGATCTGCGCGATCTCGAAATAGCGCCCAATCTGTGGGCCGGAATCGGCCTCGTCCGCCCAGGGCCCGGGACCGCCATTGTTGGTTCTCCTGATACCGTTCTGCGGACGATGGACGCTTACAGGCTGGCAGGCGTCGACACGTTCATTCTCTCCGGGATGCCGCTTCTGGAAGAGGCATATCGCTTCGGCGAACTCGTATTGCCGCGTCTCGACGTGACGCGAGAGGTTTCGCAGGCGAAACATTTCACCTGGTCGACATTGTTCGACAAAGACCTGGGCAGTGCCAAATCCGCATAAGTTTTTGCCACTTGAGCGAAAGAGACAGATACGTGACCCTTATCGAGACCACAGAACCTCTGCCCGGTGAAGGGCTTGCCCGGATTTCAAGCCAACTGCTCAAGCGATTGGAGGCCGTGCTTGGCTGGCTCTGTGCCGCTTTGCTCGCCATCTTGCTCGCGGTTGTCCTGGCAACGGTCGTGCTGCGGTACGTCTTCAGCGCCGGCTTCATGGGATCGGAGGATCTGTCGGTGGGGCTGCACGTTGCGCTCATCGCCTTCGGTGCGCCTCTCAGCCTGAACAGCGCCCTGGCCATGCGGCTTGACGTCTTTGCCAATCTGTTGCCTCCATCCGGCAGGATTGTTGCCAATGCCATCGCCGATATTTTTACCGTCTTGACCGGACTTATCCTGAGCTTCGGCAGCAGCGAGATCATGACAATGCTCGGCGGCGTTTCACCGACATTGGGGCTGCCGGAGTGGATACGGTTCGGCTTCCTCGGCGCGGGCGGCTCATTGTTGCTTGCCGCTGTGCTGCTGCAACGCTTGGCAGACGGCAAAGCGGTGCAGATCGTCACGGCCGGCATGATCGGGGCCGCCCTTTACTTTGCTGTTCCGCACCTTGATCTGGGTTTCAACTGGCCTCCAAGCATCGTTCTGGGATTGATCGCCGCCATAGGTCTGGTCGTGGCTGCGCCGCTGCCGCACGCGTTTCTTGCGGCGGCCTATGTCGTGATTGCCTTTGGCAGTACATTGCCCGAGCCCGCCGTTGTCGCCTCTACCGTCACCGGAATGTCAAAATTTCTGCTTCTGGCCATTCCGTTCTTCCTGCTGGCCGGCGGATTGCTGACCGCATCGGGTGTTGCTAATCAGTTGGTGCGATTTGCATCGGCGCTTGTCGGCCATCGCCGCGCCGGATTGGCGCAGACGACACTTTTGACCAGCGTGCTGTTTTCCGGTGCGTCCGGTTCATCGGTTGCCAATGCGGCCTTTGGTGCATCGACATTCCAGCCCGAACTGGTCAAGCGCGGTTACCCGCCGGCCCAGGCTGCCGCCATCATCGCCTCCACCTCTGTTCTCGACAACATCATACCGCCGTCCGTCGCATTCCTGATCCTGGCCGCGGCGACCAATCTCTCGGTGGGCTCGCTGCTTGTCGGCGGTTTTTTTGCCGGTGGTGTGATGGCCGTCTGTCTTGCAGTTGCCATCCACCTCACCGTTCGCGAGCAACAGCCGCAACCGCGTGCGGGCAGGGCAGAACGCTGGAATGCCGCCATCGGCGCAATTCCGGCATTTGGCCTCGGCATCATCGTCGTTGTCGGTATCCGCATGGGCGTCGTCACGACGACGGAAGCGGCGGCGCTTGCGGCGATCTATACCCTGCTTCTCGGGATCGGGGCGCGTCTGCGGTTCGGTTCGCTCTTCAGCGCGTTCCGACAGGCGGCGACGGAAGCTTCGGCCATCGGACTGCTGATTGGAACCGCGGGGCCGTTTGCATTCCTGCTGGCGGTGGACGATGTTTCCGGGCTTATCTCGAACCTGACCTCCGCGCTCGGCGGAAGTGCAATTGCCGTGCTCCTGCTTTCAAATCTCATTTTGCTCGTCGTCGGTCTGGTGCTCGATATCGGGGCTGCAATACTTCTGTTTGGCCCGATCCTGCTCCCTGCCGCGGTGGCGGCCGGTATCGATCCCGTTCATTTCGGCGTGATCATCGTCGTCAATCTGATGATCCATGGGCTGACGCCGCCGCTCGGCATGCTGATCTTTGTCGTCAGCGGTGTCACGCGTCTGCCGGCATCGGCGCTGTTTCGCGCTGTTGTTCCCTATCTCTTCGCACTGCTTGTAGCTCTGGCGATCATCTGCGCCTGGGCCATCATTTTCTAGAAATCAGGAAGCCATCCAATGATCATGCATCGCCGTACCTTCATCAAATCCGTCGCCGTCGCTGGAACGGCATTGCTTGCGGCCCCCGCGCTTGTCGGCCGTGCCGCCGCTCAAACCCGAACGATTACCGTTGCCTCTCTGTTTGGCGATGACAAACCGGAAACCAGGATATGGTTCAAAATTCGCGACCTTGTCGAAGCGAAACTGCCCGGCCAGTTCAAGTTCAACATCGTCAGGAATGGCGCGCTCGGGGGCGAGAAGGAAGTTGCGGAAGGCGTGCGGCTCGGCTCGATCCAGGCCAGCCAGTCAACGGTGTCATGGCTTTCCGGCTGGGTGCCCGAGTTGCAGATTCTCGATCTGCCGTTTCTCTTCCGCGATGCCGGGCATGTGCACAAAGTCGTGCAGGGAGATGTGGGAACGGGACTCAAGGAGAAGCTTCTTGCGCAGAATTTTGTCGTCGGCGGCTATATCAACTACGGCGCGCGCCACCTCCTGACCAAGGAACCTGTCACGCGACCGGAGCAGCTCAAGGGCAAGCGGATCCGCGTTATCCAGAGCCCTCTGCATACCAAGCTCTGGGCGGCATTCGGCACCACGCCCATCGGTATCCCCATCACTGAAACCTACAATGCCTTGTCAACGGGCGTTGCCGACGCAATGGATCTGACGAAATCGGCCTATGCGGGTTTCAAGCTGTACGAAGTCGTGCCCTATCTGACCGAGACAGGCCATGTCTGGGCATCCGGCGTCGTCTATTATTCGGCGGCGTTCTGGAGCGGCCTTAACGCCGAGCAGAAGCAGGTCTTCCTTGAAGCGTCAGCCGCCGGCGCCGATTATTTCAGCCAATTGATCGTCGAGGACGAAACCGGATCGATGAAAGCCGCTGGGGACCATGGGGGTAAAATTCTCCAGCCGGAAAATCGTGCGGCGTGGGAAAGCGGCGCGCAGGGGGTATGGGAGCAGTTTGCTCCCATTGTCGGAGGCCTCGATCGGATCAGGGCAATACAGGCTGTTTCGTAACCGAAACGGATGTCGGTATGAATGGGCTGTCGAGGATCGCTAGGGACGCTCAGCCTTGAGAACGGAAACCGCCACTTCGCTGTTGTGGATATATTCATGGGCATCCGGTTGCCCCTGAATGAGCAGGATGAACAACAGATCGGTGAGCGTCAGTTGCGCATCTCTCGCGGTGATGGATGAAGAGCGAACGCGCTCTTCATCGGCAAAAGTGTAAAGCCGGATGTTCGCCACGCGGCTCAGCGGATTGTCCTTCAGGCCGGTCACGGCAATGACGGTCGCGCCGCGCTGGCTGGCAAGTTCGGCAATCCGCAACGTCTCGATACTGTCGCCCGAATAGGAGAGAGCGAACAGGACGTCGTCGGGGCCAAGCGTGGAAGCGTTGGCCATCTGGACATGGCTATCACTGTCGTGCAGCACGTTGCGCCCGAGCTTCATCAGCTTATAGGCAAAATCGCGCGCCACCAGCGAGGACGCACCCACGCCCGCCATGTGAATACGCCGGGCATTGCGCAGGATTTCCAAAGCGATGCCGATGTCTTTTTCATTGTTGACGGCAACCGTCTGCTGCATCGACAATTGTTTGCTGCCGATCAGTTTCTGCAGGATGACGAGATAGCTGTCGCCTATTTCGATCGTGCCGTGGATCATTCCCGCCGGGGCCGTCCATTCCTGCGCCTTGGCTTCGCTGACGGCGAGCTTCAGCTCCATATAGCCGGCATAGCCGAGCTTCTGGCTGAATTTCACGACGCTGGACTGGCTCCGGCCCGTCTCCACCGCTAGAGCAGCGGATGACAGCCGCAGCATCTGATCGGGGTTGTCGATGATGAACTGCCCGATCTGGCGATCGGCAGGCGCCATGGAGTCCAACTGTGCATTGATTTTCTGCAGTATAGACATGCGTTCCTTTGCGCGTTGGCAGTTCAGCACGCGCCTGAGCGCGGACCTCTGGAATAATCGGAGCCTTCAGGCTCGCTCAAATGACATACCTACCGTCAATTCAAAGCACTGGCTACTCCTGGCAACCGCGCAAGAGGCAGGCCGGAAAAACGCGGCGCGCGCCAACACTCAGGCATAGAATAATATATTCCTAAATCAATTGACATGGTGGAATGATCAATTAGTTTTTGTACATCGCCGTGGCGGCCGCGCAATCAGTGCCGGATGGCTGTCCACGGGTCGGGAGGGCGGTCACAAGGCCTGCCCTGTTTTCATGCTCCTCGGATCAGGCAGTGGTTATCATGGATAGATTACGGATCATCGGGGGAAACAGGCTGGAAGGTGCGGTCACCATTTCCGGCGCCAAAAACGCGGCGCTTCCGCAAATCGCCGCTGCGCTGCTGAGCTCCTATCCGCTGGAACTGACCAATCTGCCTGCTGTCAATGATGTCGAGAACATGCTGGGCGTGGTGCAGCTTCACGGCGCGCGCATTGACCGGTCACCGCATGCGGCAATCATCGATACAAGCGCTGTCGTGTCGAAAGAAACATCCTATGACACCGTCAGGCGGATGCGCGCGACCATACTGGTTCTCGGACCACTGCTTGCCCGCTTCGGGCATGCCAGGGTTTCGCTGCCGGGCGGATGTGCGATTGGTGCGCGGCCGGTCAACATGCATGTCAGCGCACTTGCCGCGCTTGGAGCCGATATTGCCATCGAGAACGGCGTCATCGTTGCATCTGCGCAAGGTTCGCTGCGTGGAACCCGTATTGTTCTCAGTTCTCCATCCGTGGGGGCAACCGAAACGGCCATGATGGCGGCCACCGCAGCAAAAGGTGAAACGGAAATCCTCAATGCGGCACGCGAACCGGAAGTGGTTGATCTCGCCGCTTGCCTCAATGCGATGGGAGCCCGCATCGAAGGTGCTGGAACACACCGGATCCTTGTGGAAGGCGATACGACCTGGCGCGCCGCCCGGCACGCTATCATTCCTGACCGGATAGAGGCGGGCACCTATGCCATCGCGGCGGCCATCACCGGCGGCCAGCTCGAGCTGACCCATGCCCGTCTGGAACATCTCGCTTCGGTTGTACAAGCGCTTGAAGCGGCCGGCGTCAGCGTCTGGCCCAGCGACCGGGGCCTGATTGTATCGCGGGAGGGGCCGCTGAAGGCCGTTGACATTACCACGGAGCCCTATCCGGGATTCCCAACGGATCTCCAGGCCCAGTTCATGGCACTGACGTGCCGGAGCCAGGGTGCATCGCTGCTGCGTGAAACCATATTCGAAAACCGCTTCATGCATGTCCCGGAGCTCATGCGTCTGGGAGCAAACATAACATTGCAGGGAACGACTGCGCTGGTGCGCGGCGGGGAACCGCTGCACGGTGCGCAGGTCATGGCGACGGATTTGCGGGCGTCCGTCTCGCTCGTTCTGGCAGGGCTCGTTTGTGACGGTGAGACGATCATCAACCGGGTGTATCACCTGGATCGCGGCTACGAGCAGCTGGATCGCAAGCTTCGTCTCTGTGGCGCGGATATCGAGCGGATTAGCTCATGAGTGACGCCATGCATGAAAAGCCGTTTTTCCTTGGCGTCGATGGCGGCGGCACGGGCTGCCGCGCCCGCATTGAAGACGGCTTTGGTACGATCCTTGGTCAGGGCCTCTCCGGTCCCGCGACGACCCGTCTGGGCGTGGACGCAGCCTGGGCTTCCGTCGCCAGCGCCTTTGCCTCGGCAATAGCGGAAGCTGGTTTCACGGAGCGGGAAACCACGCGCATACATGCCGGTATCGGTCTTGCCGGCATTGGCCGCAAAGGTGCGCTTGAGACGCTTCGGGCGATCCCTCATCCGTTTGCCAGCATCGCTTTCACGAGCGATGGCGTTGCGGCCTGTCTGGGGGCTCACTCCGGCGAGGATGGCGCGATTGTCATTGCCGGAACGGGCTCCATCGGCCTCGGTTTTGCCGGGGGGCGCGATCTGCGGGTTGGCGGTTATGGCTTTCCAATATCCGATGAGGGCAGCGGTGCGGACCTGGGTTTGAAAGCTGTCCAATTCGCTTTGCGGGCATTTGACGGCCGCCACGAGCAGAGCGCATTGCTGAGCGAAGTCATGCAGCGGTTCCAGAATGACCCGGTGGAAGTGGTTGCATGGATGGATCGCGCGACGGCGACCGATTATGCCGTGCTCGCACCCATGGTAATGCGTCATGCGGATCAGGGTGACGTGGTGGGGCGGCGTCTGGTTCAGGGAGCGGCCGAACAGATTGACTCCATTGTCCGCGCCTTGATCGAAAAGGGTGCGCCCCGCGTCACGCTTCTCGGCGGGCTGTCGACGCCGCTGGAGCCATGGCTTGCTCCGGATATTCGCCGGCGCCTTAAACCAGCTGATGGCGATGCGGTTTCAGGTGCGATCATTCTGGCGAGAAAATCGCGCTGAGACTTCAGACAACCATTGCCCATCATTGTCGTTGGTAAGCGCCGCCTAGTCACGGCCGGGCGCTCGCAGAAGGCGGGTGCCCGCGAGTTTCCGCCAATGGGCAAGCGCGCTTGATTAGGAATATATAATTCCAAACTTATATTGACAATAGGAATAATAAATCATAAAAAGTTAATATAAAAAGAATGGGAACTGTAGCAGCAGGGAGCGAGCAGCCGCATTCCGGATGCGGAATAGACAATTCATGCAATGCGCGGACGAAGCCATCTCGTGGCCCTTCGCGGTATCGCATTCTCATAAAACAGTTCCCCCGAAAGTTGGCCAATGACTGAGCAGGCGTTGATATCCGAGTTGGAAAAACTGGTCTCCGAGGGCCGAAATCCGCAGACGATGCAGATCGATCTTCTGCCAACGGCTGATATTTTGCAGAAGATCAATGATGAAGACAAAGGCGTTCCGTCGGCTGTCGAGAAAGTCATTCCCCATATCGCCGCGGCGGTTGACCGGGTCGTCACCGCCTTTCAAGCCGGAGGGAGGCTGATCTATATGGGCGCGGGAACCAGTGGCCGTTTGGGGGTTCTGGATGCTTCCGAATGCCCGCCGACATTTGGCGTGCCCGAAGGCCTGGTTGTCGGGCTGATCGCCGGCGGGCCCGAAGCGATGGTCAGGGCCATAGAGGGCGCCGAAGACGATCCGCACAAGGGTGAACAAGCGCTGCGGGACATCGGCCTGACGGCGCAGGATGTGGTTGTCGGTATCGCCGTCAGCGGACGCACGCCCTATGTGATCGGCGGATTGAACTATGCCAAACAGCTGGGGGCTGCGACCATTGCCTTGTCCTGCAACCCGGATTCAATTATTGCCGGAATTGCCGATATCGCAATTTCTCCTGTCGTCGGCCCGGAGGTTCTGACCGGATCGACCCGATTGAAATCCGGCACCGCGCAGAAGCTCATTCTCAACATGCTGACGACGGCCAGCATGATAAGGATCGGCAAGAGCTATCAGAATCTCATGGTAGACGTTCATGCAAGCAACAAAAAACTCGTGGCCAGGGCGTCCCGGATTGTCATGCAGGCAACCGGTTGTAGCACGGGGCAGGCGCGCCAGGCTCTCGATCAGACAGACAATGATGTGAAACTGGCGATATTGATGGTCAAAACGGGAATGGACGTGGAAAAAGCGCGGGTGGCGCTAAAAGATGCAGGAGGTTTTCTGCGAAAAGCGATAAATGCAAAGCCGGTGTAGGACTATGCCGGTTCCGCCGGAAGTAAAACGAATCAAGCGTCCATAAGGCCGCTCAAAATAGCTCCAGAGGGAAAAAGAAAAATGAAAAGGCGTTCAACAGCGAAACTGGTTTCTTGTCTTGCAACAGCTGCAGCCCTTGGCGCGGCGATGGTTGGTTCGCCAGCAAGCGCGGCAACGCTGCGCATGGCCTGGTCGCAGGATGCAACAGGGCTCGATCCGCACAAGCAGACCGCTTTCTCCTCCATAAGGTTGCTCGAGCTCATTTATGAGCCGCTCGTGCGCCTGGATGCCAATCTGCAGATTGTTCCGGCTGTTGCCGATTCCTGGCAATTTTCGTCCAATGGTACGGAATTGACCTTCAAGCTCAATCCGAATGCAAAATTCCAGAACGGCGAGCCGGTCACCTCGGCGGATGTGAAGGCGTCATTTGAGCGCATACTCAATGAGGCGACCGGAGCGGTGGCGCGGGCCAACTTCTTGTCGATTGCCAGTATCGATGCTGTCGATCCTCACACGGTGGTTTTTCATCTTTCTCAGCCTGACGTGCCAATTCTGACGGCGATGACAAATCTGAATGCGGCCATCGTTTCCGCAGGCGAGATTGCAAAAGGGGCGATCAACACGACGCCGGTTGGCTCCGGGCCCTTCAAGCTTGAGAAGTGGGACCCGAATTCCCGCGAGATACTGGTTGCCAACAAAATGTGGGCGGGAGGCGCAACCGGTATCGAGGGCATCAACATCAGCGTTCTTCCCGACGAGACAGCGATCCTGGCAGCCATGCGCACCGGCCAGATCGATTTTGCGCTGCTGAATGATCCATTGATCGCAACGCTCATACCGCGCGAGGACCGCCTTGTTCTCAATCGTGCGCCGGTTCTTGCCTATCACGTGCTGCAGCTTAATCCGTCGCGCAAGCCAATGACCGAACTTGCGGTGCGGCAGGCCATTTCCTGTGCCATCGACCGGAAGGAAGTTCTCGATACGGCTTCGCTGGGGGAAGGCAAAGTGACAGGCCCGATAACAACACCATCCTTTGCAACCGATCCCAATAGTCTGTTCTGTTACAAGCGGGATGTCGAGAAAGCCAAGAAACTCATGGCCGACGCAGGATATGCGAAGGGTTTCTCGGCCACGGTCATTGCGGCAACCGGCGAACCGCCAACGGCCGCCGCAGAAGCGCAGATCATTCAGTCACAGTTGGCCGAAATCGGCGTCAAACTCGATATCAAGGTCATGGAACTGAATGTCTATGTCGATACATGGCTGAAAGGTGATTTCGACATGGCTGTTGCCCTCAATGGCGGCAGTGCTGATCCCTATTCGATGTACAGCCGCTACTGGACCAAGACTGGAAACCTGCAGAAGGTCGCAAATTACATCGACGATACCCTGGATGGCCTCATGCAGAAGGGCCGTGCCGAGACCGATCCCGCAGCACGCAAGGCCATTTTCGGCGATTTCGAAAAACATCTGGCGGAGATGTCTCCGTGGATCTGGCTCTATACCTCCTACAGCTATACGGCGCAGCAGAAGAGTGTCCAGGGCTTTACTGGAACGCCCATCGGTTCGCTTTTCGGCCTCAGCAAGGTGACCGTTCAGCAATAGCTGGGCCGGGATTGCCGATCACTTCTTACCCGGAGACGTTTCTGGATGGGTTATCTTACACGGCGTCTGGTGACGTTTCCGCTGGTTTTGATCGGCGTCTCAATACTTGTGTTCGTTGCGATCCGTCTCGTTCCCGGCGATTCCATCACGGCAATGCTGGGGACGGAGGCAGGGTTGCTGACGCCGCAGCAGCGTGTGGCGTTGACGGCCTATTTCGGCCTCGACCAGAACTGGCTCGTTCAATACTGGCACTGGCTGCTCGGGCTTTTCCGCGGCGATCTGGGTATCTCGGTCGCCTACGGAAAACCGGTTCTCGACGTGATACTGGATCGCTTTCCCCTGACTTTGGAGCTGGCTTTTCTTTCCATGATCATCGCGCTTGCGGTTGGTCTTCCGGCAGGAGTATTTGCAGCCACCCACAATGGCAGGCCATCCGATCTGGCGGTGCGCATCTTTGCCATGATCGGCCAGTCCACACCGAGCTTCGTTGTCGGCCTTCTGATTATCTATGTGCTGTCCGTCGGCTTCGGCGCGCTGCCGACGATGGGAGAGTTTTCGCCCTTCTGGCAGGACCCGCTGCGCAACCTCAGCCAGTTGATCTTTCCGGCCATCACGCTTGGATTGGCATTTGCCGCTTCCGTCACCCGCATATCCCGTTCGGCCATGCTCGATGTTCTGAGCGATGATTATGTGAGGACCGCACGCAGCAAGGGGGCGCCGGCGCGCAGTGTCATCTGGCGGCACGCGCTGCCGAACGCGCTCATCCCGGTCGTCACCCTCAGCGGTATGGAATTCGGTTATCTGCTGGGCGGCGCCGTTCTGGTCGAGAAGATTTATGCGCTGCCAGGATTGGGACGCGTGGTTCTCGACGCGATATTGCAGCGGGATTATGCCCTGCTGCAGGGGAGCGTGCTGTTCATTGCCTTCAACTTCATGGTCGTCAATCTTCTGGTCGACCTTGCCTATTCGGCGCTTGATCCCCGTATTCGTTTGGGAGAACGGTAATGCGCATTCTCCGCGCCATCTTTGGACACACAAGCGGCAGAATAGGCGGGATCATCGTCATGCTCTACCTCGTGATCGCCTTGCTCGGCCTCACGGGCTTCACACCGCATGACCCCTTGATGCAGAACCGCCTGGACCGTCTGCACTCTCCCACCATCACCTATTGGATGGGCACCGACCTGTTTGGCCGGGATGTCGCCAGCCGTCTCATGCGCGGGGTAGGGCAGTCCTTTACCGTCGCCTTCCTGTCGGTTGCCTTTGCATCGCTCGCGGGAACTGTCCTTGGCCTGGCCGCGGCATGGTTCGGCCATCGGATGGACGGCATCATCATGCGCCTGATGGATGTGTTGCTGGCATTTCCAGCCATTCTTCTCGCCCTTTTGGTCGTGGCCATTGTCGGACCGGGAACCTGGACCAGTATTGTGGCGATCGGGATTGTCTACACGCCCATATTCACCCGTGTCGTGCGCGGCCCAGCCCTGTCGCTGAAGGCGCGTGATTTCGTTGACGCGGCGCGCACGTTCGGCAGCAGTCGCACATATATCCTGACGCGACATCTCCTGCTCAATCTGGTGGCGCCGCTGACGGTTCAGATCACCCTGGCGCTGGCATGGGCTCTTCTGACGGAAGCGGGCCTCAGTTTCCTTGGGCTCGGCACCCAGCCGCCCGCATCGTCGCTCGGTCTGATGCTCAGCGATAGCCGCAATCTGATGGAGACAGCTCCATGGTTGCTGATCTTCCCCGGCCTTGCAATCATGGTGAGCATCCTTGGTTTCAACCTGCTCGGTGATGCGCTGCGCGATATCCTTGATCCGAGAATGCGGAGGTCAAACCCATGAGCCCGTTACTCTCTGTCCGTGATCTGCGCGTCGGCTTTGGCCGCGATACTGAAATCAATCCGGTTGTGCGCGGCGTAAGCTTTGATGTGGCCGCCGGTGAAACACTGGCCATCGTCGGCGAGAGCGGTTCCGGAAAGTCAGTCACGGCGCTGTCGATCAATCGTCTCGTTGATTTCGGCGGAGGCCGCATCGTCTCCGGTTCCATAAAGCTGACACGGGCGGACAACAGCATTTTGGACCTGACAGCCGCGACGGAACTGCAGCTGACAAAAGTGCGCGGCGTTGAAATCGGCATGATTTTTCAGGAACCGATGACATCGCTCAACCCCGTGCTTTCCATAGGCACACAGATTGAAGAGTCCTTTCGCCTCCATCGGGGCTTAACCGGAAAGCAGGCGCATGCGGCGGCAAAGGACGCGCTCGATCGCGTGCGGATTCCCGACGCTTTGCGACGCTTGAACTATTATCCGAACCAGCTGTCCGGCGGCATGCTCCAGCGCGTGATGATAGCAACGGCTTTGGCATGCAACTCTCGTCTGCTGATTGCCGATGAGCCCACGACGGCGTTGGATGTCACCGTGCAGGCACAGATCATGGCGCTTCTTGCAGAATTGAAGCGGGAAACCGGGATGTCGATGATCTTCATCACGCATGACATTGGTCTGGTCGCGGGAATTGCTGACAGGGTCATGGTGATGCAGAACGGGCTGGCAGTGGAACAGGGAGAGTTGAACCAGATACTCGATCGCCCGCAACATCCCTATACGCAACATCTCCTGCACGCCGTCCCGCATTTCGCCAGCGGGCAGGCAGCGCGTACCGACGGCAAGCGCAGCAGTGAGGAGGCGCCGGCCGTCCCAGCCCTCAGGGTTGACGGTCTTACGGTGCGGTTTCCGGTTACGTCGGGTATTTTTCGCCGCCCAGCTGGTGCGGTTCACGCGGTAGAGGGTGTGGATTTTGATCTGATGCCTGGGGAAACGCTGGCAATCGTTGGTGAAAGCGGTTCGGGGAAATCAACGACGGCGCGCGCCATTCTGGGCCTGACAAAGTCCACGCGCGGAACGTTTTCTGCCATCACGCAGGAAGCCTCCGCGCGGCGAAGCCAGCGGCCGGTGCAGATGGTGTTCCAGAATCCCTATGCCTCGCTCAATCCGCGGCTCTCCGTTGAGAGCATTCTTGCGGAGCCGGTGATCGCCGCAGGCGGGCGGCTCGATGGCCGGACGCGCGAAAGAATGTCCATGCTGATCGAACGTGTCGGCCTGCCGATCAACAGTCTTGACCGCTATCCGCATGAATTCTCCGGCGGTCAACGCCAGCGATTGTGCATTGCCCGGGCGTTGATGCTGAATCCAGCCGTTGTGGTCCTCGATGAAGCTGTTTCGGCGTTGGACGTGTCTGTGCAGGCCAAGGTCCTGGAACTGCTGGTGGACCTGCAGCGGGAGTTCAACCTGGCCTATCTGTTCATCTCGCATGATATGGCCGTTGTCGAGCGGATCGCCCACCGGATTGCCGTGATGTATGCCGGACAGATTGTTGAAATCGGCCGTGCCGCCGCGGTGCTGGCAAATCCGCAGCATTCCTACACACAAAGGCTCATTGCCGCCGTTCCGACGGTCAGCCGCCGCAAGGAGCACTTTGAACTGGATACGCGGCAGGTTCCGTCCCTGGTACGCCAGCCGGGTTTTGAACCCGGCCCGGCCGACTGGACACATTTTGGTGCCGATCACAAGGCACGTGCCGAAGCTCCAACACATTCGCAAACGGCGGGATAGATCATGCCTGTATCCGATCGCACCCAACAATTCGCCAATACCGCGCTTTCGCAATTGTTCAATCGCGCGTTTGCACCGCTCGCCAATGCCGTGGCAGCCGGCCGCATTCCGGGGGGCGTGTTCGGCATCGTTGATCGGGATCAGCGCCGGATTATCCAGGCGATTGGCTCAGCTCAACGCATTCCGAATATCAGACCGATGCGGGTCGACACATGGTTCGACCTTGCATCGCTGACCAAGGTCATCTTTACGACGCCGCGTATCCTTGCTTTGGCGGAAGCGGGTATTATTGACCTCGACGCACCGCTCATTTCCGTATTGCCGGATCTGCGCCAGTATGATGCGAACGCCTGGGAGCGGAAAATCACATTCCGGCAATGTCTTGGGCATCAAACGCCGTTACCAGCTGTTGCCCCCATCTATACCTATGGCCGCGATTCGGATTTGCTGCGCAGTTTCATCCTGCAGCGCGAATGGCCGGCCGGGGAACCGGTCTATTCCGATATCAACTTTATTCTTCTGGGCTTTGTACTGGAGCGCCTGTCCAAACGCTCCATCCGTGACATTGATCCGGGGCCAGGCTTTGCATTCTCTGCTGCCCCTGATGCTGCAGCGGCCACCGAGGATTGTACCTGGCGGCACCGGGTGCTCTCGGGCGAGGTGCATGACGACAATTGTGCCGCCTTGCAGGGGGCTGGTCATGCCGGACTGTTCGGAACGGCCCATTCCGTCCTGGATTTCGCGCAAGGTCTGCTGGATGGAACCGGAGCATCCGAGGGTGCGATTGCGCTTATGAAAGAACCTCTGTCCGCCAAACGCACGCATGGGTGGGAGCGGCCGTATGACGACTGGTCCGGTGGTGGATTGTGTTCTGCAGATACAATCGGTCATACGGGCTTCACCGGCACCGGCCTGTGGATTGATTTCGACAAAGGCAGGGCATGGACACTGCTCACCAACCGCATTCATCCGACGCGCCATTTCGACAGTGGAATAGCCTTGCTTCGGCAAGAAGTCGGCAATCTCGTCAACGGATCGTAGGAATTCAACCATGGGACCAATATGGGCCGTCGGCCTGATGACCGGCACAGTACTTGATGGCAATATTGACGTTGCCCTGATCAAAACCGATGGCGAACGCATAGAGGCGTTCGGCGCTTACGCGCTGACCCCCTACGACGCATCCGTTCGAGTTCTGCTGGAGGAGACGTTGAACCAGGCCCGTGTCTGGAATTTCAACGGCCCCGAACCGGTGATCTTCCGGCAAGCCGAAGAGGCGCTGACGCGCGCGCAATCGGCAGCGGTCCAGGATTTGGTCAATGGTGCCGGCCTCACAATGGCCGACATCGGCATCGTCGGGTTTCACGGCCAGACTGTCCTGCACCGCGCACCGCAAGAAGGCCGTCCCGGTGCAACCCGACAGCTTGGCGATGGCGAATTGATGAGCGCCATTCTTGGAACGAAAGTCGCCTATGATTTCCGCTCGGCGGATATGCGCATGGGCGGGCAGGGCGCTCCTTTGTCAGCGGCCTATCATGCCGCGCTGCTGCAGGCTGCCGGGGTTGGAAATGACACCGCGATGCTGAACCTGGGCGGTGTCGCGAATGTCACCTGGTGGGACGGCGACGGTGGTTTCATCGCATTTGATACCGGGCCTGCCAATGCGCCGCTCAATGATTTCGTCAAGTCGAAAGGGCTGGGTGAAATGGATCGCGACGGTGCTCTGGCTTTGGCCGGAACAGTTGACGAAGAACGCCTTTCCAAGCTCCTGCAGCATCCTTATTTGACAGCCCCTTATCCAAAATCATTGGACCGCTTCGACTTTGGCGCAGAAATGGCCGATGGCCTCAATGCACGGGATGGGGCGGCACTTCTGTCGGCATTTACCGCATCGGCCGTCGGGAAAGCGCTCGATCTCTTGCCGCAACGGCCCCGGCGGCTGGTGGTTTGCGGAGGCGGCCGCCGCAACCCGGCGATCATGGCCATGCTTGCGGATCGTGCCGGCGTCGAAGTTGTGTCCGCCGAAGCCTTGGGTTTGCGCGGCGACGCGGTCGAAGCGGAATGCTTTGGTTTTCTTGCGGTGCGCGTCCTCAGGGACCTGCCGATCAGTTTTCCGACGACGACAGGCGTTCGCGAGCCTACGTGTGGTGGACGCGTCGCAGGTTAGTCAGAGCCGTTTCTGCAGGAAGATGCGGTTACGCCCCATCGGAAAATCAGGCAGGGTGGCAAAGGTCTGGTATCCCTGCTTCAGGTAAGTCTTCGCGGCACTTGGATTGAAGGTATCAATATAAGCGCCATGGCATCCGCGTTTCGCCGCTTCTCGTTCTGCGACAGCAAGCATTCTGCCTGCCATGTGCTGTCCGCGAAAACTCTCATCCACCCACAACCATTGGATATAGAGCCATCCCCACGCGGTGTAGCCCGATATTCCACCGACAACCCTATCGCTTTCATCGCGCACAAAGACCGCAAGTGGCATTCTCTGGCTCGGTCCGACATCGCTGTCGTTGAATGCCGTCAGCTGATCTCCCAGGAATTTGAGATCGGTTGGCGAGGGAGTTTCTGTGACTTCGAGATGGATGTTCATTCTACCGCATGGACAAGTCAGATCAGTAACATCAGGCTAGAATAATATATTCCTGATTTCAATGCGTTATGGATATTTTATTCCTTTCTGCAAAGAGCGTTGATGCCGATCCCATTTTGCCCGATGTGGCCTTCAGCTGTGGTTGATCATGACCTGACGCACCGCCGTATCGGCGTGGAAACGCGTGACGCAAACCACCGAACCGCCCATATCCGTCACGCGAGCGTGATGATGTGTGGCAGGCGAGCACCCGCCACCACATTGCCGTCGGCAGCAAAAAGATGGGCCTTGGCCGGATCAAAAAATGCCTCCAGCGTTTCTCCAACTGCAACCTGTCCATCGAGAACAACCGTAATGGTTTGTCCGTTCGCCGCGGTCGCGTAGACCACGGTTTGACCGCCCAGGCTCTCGACCAGCACGACTTTCAGCGAACCAAGGGCGGCACCGGTGTTTGGGTCTATGCTGATATGTTCAGGACGGATACCCAGTGTCATCGGCACGTCCTGCCGGCCGGCCGCCGCTGATCCAGTTGCGTTAGCATCGGCCTCGATCCCGGCGGCAGAGATCTGCAGGAAGTTCATTTTCGGCGAGCCGATAAAGCCGGCGACAAACAGGTTGCGCGGATGATTGTACAGATCAAGGGGCGCACCGACCTGTTCGATCCTGCCATCGCGCAGGACAACGATCTTGTCCGCCATGGTCATCGCCTCGACCTGGTCATGGGTGACGTAGATCGTCGTGTTGCCCAGTCGCTGCTGGAGCTTGGCGATCTCCACGCGCATCTGAACCCGCAGCTCCGCGTCAAGGTTTGACAGGGGTTCGTCGAACAGGAAAATTTTCGGTTCGCGCACGATGGCACGGCCAATGGCAACACGCTGGCGCTGTCCGCCGGAGAGCTGCTTCGGCTTGCGGTTCAACAGCGGTTCAATTTGCAGGATCTCAGCGGCCCGCTGCACCCGTTTTGCTATTTCAGCCCGCGGCAGCCGCGCCGTTTCAAGACCAAAGGCAAGATTTTTGTAGACGCTCATATGGGGGTAGAGCGCGTATGACTGGAAAACCATCGCAATCCCCCGCTCTGACGGCGTGACGGCATTCATGCGCTCGCCGTCAATCAGCAGATCCCCGTCGCTGATGGCTTCGAGACCTGCAATCATCCGCAGCAATGTCGACTTGCCGCAACCTGACGGACCGACGAAGACAGTGAATTCGCCGGGATCGATCGTCAGGTTCACCCCGTGGATGACCTGCAGATTACCGTAGCTCTTTACAACATTCTGGAGCTCAACTGCGGTTGCCATGCGGCACCTCATCTGTCTGCCGGAATGCGGCGGGAATCCAGCTTTCATAGTTCGGGTGGTCGTTCGGAATCGGCAACTCCACGTCCTGATGCGTCAGTGATGAGTAGTAGAATGCGGTGACCAATTCGAGTGCCCTGCGTGAATCGGCACTTGTCACCGGAAGCGCGCTATCATTTTCAAGCGCATCGAAGAACCGTGCCATTTGTGTTTGGAAGCGCGACGGAACATGTTTCCAGTCTTTGAGCAGGGCGTCGATCTTGTCCTTCGTTGCCTGATCCCGTGGCAGGATAACCCAGGGTTTTGCGCCGGGGTTATAGGCCTCGTGGTCGCTTTCGAACGTTACATGCTCGAAGGTGAGACGGATACGGGTGATTTCATCGGCGGAGCCCAGGGTGGCGGTGAAGCTGGCAAGCGCGCCGTTGGTCAGTTCAATCGAGGCAGTGACGCAGTCTTCCACCTCGATCTTGTTGACCCGGGTGGCGACCCGGCCAAACAGACGTTTGATATCGCCCATTAGATAATTGAACAGATCATGCTGATGGATGGCATGCGTCATCAGCACGCCGCCGAGTTCCGTCGCCCATTTGCCGCGCCACGGCACTTCGTAGTAGTCCGGTCCGCGCGTCCAGAATGTTTCGACGGAACCGATGAACGGTTTTCCCGCGATGCCGGCGTCGATAATGGCCTTTGCCTGTTCGATCCCATCACCAAAGCGGTACTGGAACACTGGCATCAGGCGGCCCTTGGACAATTTCTCCTGGGCGATAACCTGATCCACCTCGGACAGCGACCCGACGAGGGGCTTCTCGCAGATGACGTGTTTCCCCGCCTTCAGCGCTTTCATGACCATCGGGAAGTGTAGTTTCGGCGGCGTGCAGATATCGATGATATCAAGATCGTCCATGGCCAGCAGGTCGTCGAAATCAGCAATCCGGCGCTCGACGGAGAATTCATCCGCAAGCGCGTGCATTTTTATCTCGTCAATGTCGCAGATGGCGAGAAGCCTGAATTTGTCGGCATTGGGAACATATCCCTCGACAATATGGCTTCTGCCGATACCGCATCCGACGACGGCGACTGTTCTGAGGCGTGTCATTGATTCCACTCCGTACCGCGCTCGGCCAGTTGCTGAGCGGTCAAGGCAAGTTTCATGGCGTTGAAGCATCGTTCCTGCGGCATGGCCGTTTCGGTCCGGTTGCGCACGTCATCAAGGAATTGCCGTCCAAAGGGCAGGTCCACGGCCGTACAGTCCATATGCTGGACGCCGTCCGCGTTGACCAGGAAAAGGTGGTCCGTGCCAGGGCGTCCATTGATGTCGATATATTTGCGAAGCTCGATATATCCTTCCGTGCCGAGGATGGTTAGGCGGCCATCGCCCCAGGTGGGAAGTCCCTGCGGTGTAAACCAGTCAACGCGGACGTAGCCGGATGTACGTTCTGTCTTCATGTGGACATCGCCGATGTCCTGCAGGCCGGGTTGAGCCGCATTGCCCCGGTTGGCAACGGTGGCCGAAATGATTTCCCCGTCGATCGCATTGGAAAAGAACAGAAACTGTTCAAACTGGTGGCTGGCGATATCGCAGAGAATTCCGCCGTATTGTGCTCTGTCAAAGAACCAGTCGGGCCGGTGATTGTTGCGGATGGCGTGGGGCCCGAGACCGACGGTGTTGATAACCTCGCCAATCGCTCCTTGAGCGACAAGGCTGCCCGCCTTGACCGTCGCCGGCACCTCAAAATGCTCGGAATACAGGACGCTGTATATTCGCCCGGTGGCCTTCTGGACCGCCCGAATGTCCGCCAGCTGTTCAAAGCTTGTCATTCCCGGCTTGTCGGATAGAACATCTTTTCCATGCTGCATGGCGGCAATCGATATCGCGGCGCGCTCGGCCGGAATTGCGGCAGTGGTTATGATCTGGATGGACGGGTCGTCGAAAATCGCGCGCGGATCGGCAACGCGTGTGGCTTCCGGAAATTTGCTGGAAAATGCGGTGGCAAGATCATCTTCCTGCGCATGAAAGGAGACAAAACGCGCTCCCGCCCGTTTCAGGCACTCAACCTGACCGTAGATATGGCTGTGATTGATGCCAATGGCTGCAAAATTCAGATGGGACATGGCTTATCGTTTCATTCCTGTGGTTGCGATGCCTTCGATCAGAAGACGCTGGAAGAAGAGGAAAAAGGCGAAGATTGGCACAAGGGACAGAACCGACATGGCAAAGAGGCTGCCGTAGTCGGAAATGCCGGTTGAGTCCGTGAAGGTGCGAAGCCCCAGCATCACGGTGTATTGCCGCATGTCGCTGAGATAGATGAGGGGGCCGACGAAATCGTCCCACGTCCAGATGAAGGTGAAGATTGCTGCGGTCGCCAGCACCGGCGTTGAAAGCGGCAGGATAATCTTCCAGTAAATCCGCCAGGGCGAACAGCCGTCCATCATGGCGGCCTCGTCCAATTCCCTGGGCAGCCCGCGGAAGAACTGCACCATCAGGAAGATGAAGAAGGCGTCGGCCGCGAGAAACTTCGGGACAACCAGCGGCAGGATGGTGTTCACCCAGTCCAAGTGCCGGAACAGCACATATTGCGGGATGAGCGTGACCTGATAGGGCAGCATCATGGTCATCAGCATGAGGGCGAACCAGAAGTTGCGCCCCCGGAACTCCAGCCTGGCAAAGGCATAAGCCGCCATGGAACAACTGAGCACGTTGCCCGCCACCGACAACAGCGCAATAACGAGCGAGTTCTTGAAGAAGGTCTCGAAACCAACCTTCAGTCCGCTCCATCCACGGACATAGGCATCAAAACGACAGGATGACGGCCAGATGCTGACCGATGTGAATATCTCCTGCTCGGGACGGCAGGAGGCCGCCAGCATCCACAGAAGCGGATACAGCATCACCACGCAGGCGATGATCAGGACGATATGCGTTGCGCCCAATGTCAGATATTTTCGCGCGCTCTGTGACGCCTCTGGCACTACAGCCGGTTGCTTTGCGGTGTCAGTCATAGTGCACCCAATACTTCGCTGTGAGGAAGGCAAAGGCGGTGAAGATCGCAACGAGCGCAAGAAGAACCCAGGCAAGCGCCGAGGCGTAGCCCATGCGGAAGAAGCCGAATGCCTCC
Source organism: Phyllobacterium sp. 22229 (assembly GCF_052056495.1). NCBI lineage: Bacteria > Pseudomonadati > Pseudomonadota > Alphaproteobacteria > Hyphomicrobiales > Phyllobacteriaceae > Phyllobacterium > Phyllobacterium sp. 22229. Next base: position 127,332 of record NZ_JBQEPA010000004.1, on the reverse strand, counting down.
TGATAGAGGTAAAGCGTATAGAACAGGGTCGAGTTGATGGGATTGCCGGTACCGCCGGAGATAATGAAGGCCGGCGTAAAATTCTTGAACGCTTCTATGGTCTGAATGATCGCATTGAAGAAAACCACCGGGGACAGCAGGGGCAAAGTGATCTTGATGAACTGCCGCCAGCGTCCGGCACCATCAAGGCTGGCAGCCTCGTACACATCTGCAGGAATTTGCCGCAGGCCAGCGAGAAAAATGATCATCGGCGAGCCAAACTGCCAAACCGACAGGATGATGAGCGTCCAGAGGGAATAGGAGGGATTGGATATCCAGCTTGGCCCGGCTATGCCGAACAGCGCCAGAAATTTGTTGACCAGCCCGTTGCCCGCAAAAATTTGCCGCCAGAGTATGGCGATTGCCACGCTGGCTCCCAAAAGCGACGGCAGGTAGAACAGGGCGCGGTAGATCGGCAAGCCCTTCATGCCGCGGTTGAGCAACAGGGCGACGGTCAAGGCCGCGATCAGTTTCAGCGGCACGGAGAGGACGACGAAGAACAGGGTGACGCGCATGGACGTCATGAATTTCGGATCGGTCGTGAACATGCGGATGTAGTTGCTGGCGCCGACCCATTTGGGATCGGTCAACAGATCGAAGTTTGTGAATGACAGATAGAAGGACCAGATCATCGGCCCGACTGACAAGCCGAAGAAACCAATGAACCAGGGAGCCAGGAACAGATAGCCGTAGCGTTCCCTGGAGCCAAAACCGCGTGACAGCTCTCCTGTTGCTGCCCGCCGGTTTGTGCGGGCAGCTGGATTAGAGGCGGTGATGTCCATGGTCAGCCCCTGCTCAGCAGATCATTGGCAAGTGCAACAAATTCAGGCCCGGCCTTTTCGGGTGTCTTGGTCCCGAATGCGACTTCCTGGCTGAGGGTTCTGAGGACAGAGAGTTCGATCTCCCCTGCAGCTTTCGGCGGCGACGGAGGAATTGGTCCAAGCAGGTCACCGAGATTGGTGACGAAGTCGAGTGCCATCCGGCTGTTTTCGTTGAGCGTCGCTGCAATGGCCTCGCGCGCGGCAGCCGAACAGGGGATGCCCCGCTCCGTACCGAGCAGCTTGGCAGCATCAGGGTCGCTGACAAAAAAGCTGATGAACTTGGCCGCTGCCGCCTTTTGCTTGGATGAACCGGCGACGGAGAACAGCATGGCCGGCTTGCGGTAGTGGCCGCCGCCCGTGGTTGCCGCGACGCGCGGATAACCGCACAGTGCGAGCTTGTCTTTGACGAGCGCCTGCAAGGCTACAAGCTGGTTGGAATTGGCGGGGAACATCGCAGCCTTGCCGGTCACAAGCATCGAGGTCTCGAGCGAACCCGTGTCGAGCGCCTGATCTTCCGCGGTCACGCAGATTCCGGCATCGCGCAGCTCAGTCCACAATTTGAACCACTGAACAATATCGTCCGCATCGAATGCAAGTTTGCCGTCTGCCGTGTAGAGCGCCTTGCCACGCTGCCGCAGCCAGTTTTCCAGAACCGGCTCAAGCCCGGATGTATCTGCAATCGCCCTGATGCCGCCGCGTATATTGGCTTTCTTGAACGCCGCGCCAATGTCGCGAAGACCGTCATAGGTAAGGGCGTTTGTCGGAACCGCAATGCCTGCTTCCTGGAAGGCATCCGTATTGATCATCGTGGCGCATGAATTCGCCCCGAGACTGATGCCATACAATTTTCCGCCGACTGAGCCGCCCGCGAGCTGATCCTTGTCGAATTGACCGAGATTGAGCGCGTCGCCGATGAACTCATCAAGCGGTGCAATCGCCTGACGCGAAGCGTACTCCACGATGTAGCGGTAATCCATCTGCAGCACATCAGGCGCGTTGCCGCCGGCGGTCTGCGTGGCCAATTTTGGCCAGTAATCGTTCCATGACAGGAACTCGCTTTGAACGCTGCCACCCTCTCTCTTTGCGTAGAGGTCCGCGGCTGCGTTGGTGACTTGGGCTCGCGTCTGACTTCCCCAGAAGATGAGACGCAGATTATTGCCTTCTGCAAAGGCCATCCGGCTCCCCATGGCTCCCATTGCCAGCCATGCGCTTGTCGCCTTGAGAAAATGACGCCTGTCGATTTGTCCGTTCATAGTGCCTCCCACTGAAACGAGCCGGCATCGGTCTCCTCACCGGATGACGGCACGCAACAGTAACAGGTCACCAGACTATGGAAAAATACGAAATGAGCATCGTATTATAGATAAAATCTATATCATGACGCCGAGTCATCATCGTGTGGATGCCGGAAGCAAACGCGCTGGCAGCTACCTCACCGGTCCTCAGAGGGGAGCAAATGTCATGGACAAGGTATTCCAGCAGTTTCTTGCTATCGCGGAAGCCGGCACCATCAGCGGGGCGGCAACCACATTGTTCGTGACCCAGCCCACGCTGACATTCAACATGAAAAAGCTGGAAGATAGCCTTGGTGTGCCCCTGTTTGTGCGCACCTCGCGCGGCATTACCCTCACCAGTTACGGCGAGACGCTGTATGAAAACACCCGTGTCATGCGCCGCCTCTACGACAATACAATCGCGTCCATCGAGGAACAGCGCGCGCGCCGTGAGCAAGGTCTGAATATCGGCACCGGCTATTCCTGGTGGTCACTTTTCCTCAAGGACCTTATCCTTGATTATCGCCGGAGAAATCCAAATGCGCCGATTTATGTGAGCATCGGTAATCAGTTGCGCTGCATGGATCAGTTGCTCTCCGGCGATACTTCCCTTTTCATCGGCCATGAGGTGAAGGGCATGGCGCGGGATACAGGGACGACCTTCCTCCCGCTGACACAGGTGCACAATGGTTATTTTGTCCGGGCGGGTCACCCACTGCTCGATAAGCCGCGAAGACTGGCCGAATTGGAGGAGTATCCGGCTGTGGTCAGCAACTCGCCGGAAACACGGCACTTGAGGCTTTTTGGCTACAATGTCAGGGAGCGGGCCGACATCGCTTCCAATGCCTACAAGTTTGCATTTGCCTCCAACTCATTGGCGGCTTGTCTTGATTACATCAAGGAGACGGATGCGGTCTTCTGTCACTCGGCCGTGATGTCGCACACGTTCAGGCAACGGGACGTCTATCCCGTCATTGTTGAAGACGAGAACGTGCTCGAGAGGTTCAATGTGGGCATTTATGTTCTGCACGAGCGAATGGAAGACGCGTTTGTCAGCCGGTTGATCGACGATATAAAGGCGGCCGCCGCCCGGGTATTGTCAACAGCTTGATGGTACGGGCCTCCTTGTCCATCAAAGCAGTGAGCGCAGCCTGATCCATGCCGCGCTCACTACGCCATGGTTTACCGTTCGATCTTGCGGTTCCAGCGGTTGTTCCATTCCGGCCGGTTTTTGTTGATTGCGTCCCAGTCCACAACCTTGGCGTTGCCCATATAGGTCTGGAAGGCCGTCAATTTTTCTTCTCCTCCCGCTGTTCCCGCACGCGTCTTGACGTTGGAAGGGACGATATTCCCCTTGTCCAGCGCCTTGGCCTGTGCTTCGGCGGAGAGAAGATACTGGGCCAGTTTCTGGCTGAGTTCCGGTTCGCTGTTGTTGGCGATCACGCACTCGGAAACCGTCAATACGACCGAGCCTTCTTTCGGCTGGGCATATTCGACTGGAATGCCCTTTTCCTTCAGATTGTTGACGGCAGTCGGTGTCAGCGGGAAGATCGCGGCATCGCCAGTCTGGACCATTTCCGAGATTTTTGCCGAACTGGAGATATATTCAAGAACATTCTTGCCAATTGTATCGGCGAATTTTTCGAATCCCGGTTCGACATTGTTCTCATCGCCGCCTTGGATCCGGTTGAACATCAGAAACGCATGCAGACCAAAGGTCGAGACGGAAGCCGACTGGAAGACAACCTTGCCCTTGAATTTGGGATCGGCAAGATCCATCCACGATGTGGGTGCACTCCAGCCGTTCTGGTCGAACATCTGCTTGTTGTAGGCAAGGCCGGTCATACCCATGTCAATGCCGACGGCCATGTCGTCCTTCATGCGTGCTCCGGGCGTGATGTCGCCAAGAACAGGGGATGCCTGCAGTTTCTGGCACAGGCCCGTGCCAATCGCCCGGACCATGACACCGTCGTCCAGGAACATGACGTGCATCTGCGGATTGTCCTTGGCGGCGGTTGCCTTGGCAAGAATATCGGCGGATGTGCCAGGCACGACGACCACCTTGACGTCATTGGCCTTTTCAAATTCAGGAAAGACATCCTGGGTGAATGTGCGCTCGTAATTCCCGCCATTCATCCCGACATAGAGCGTTTTCGTTTCAGCCTGCGCGTGCGAGGCGGCAAAAGCAGCCACGGTCAGGGTGATCGTGGATACCAGGCAATTATTCAACCATTTCATTGTGAGTTCCCTTTTTCTCATTGTGTTGTGAAGACATGTTCCGGAAGCGTTCAATCGAAAAGGCATCGATCGGCGTTGCTGTTTCGCCTGATGTGATGAGGTCGCACAAAACGGCACCCACTGCCGGTGCCACCTGAAAACCGGCGCCGCAAAAGCCGAATGCATGAAAAAGTCCCGGTGTCGTGCCGCTGGGGCCAATGACGGGATTGTTGTCGGGAAGCTGTCCTTCCGTCCCCGACCAGAACCGGATCACATGTGCGCCGGCAAGATGCGGGAAAAGCGTGGTGGCCCGTTTCATGACGGAGAGCGCCGCTGTCGTGGATGGGCGGGAAAAATCGGGGTCGGCAAGGGCGTAACCACGTCCGCCGCCCATGATATAGTTTCCGCGCGTCACCTGCCGGCAGTAGAAGCCGCCGCCTTCTTCGCCCAGGCTGACGGGCAATCGCGGTGCCAGAGGCTCGGTCACGACCATCGAGGGATAGATGCGCGAGAGCGGCGCTGGTTCATCGAAACCGGCGGCAATTTTGTTGGCCCAGGCACCGGCGCTGTTGATGAGGAAGCGGCAGGTTATTTCGCAATCTACGCCCGCCTGGAGGGCAAACCCGTCATTTGTGTGCACGGCCGCATGAACAGCGGTGTGTTCAAGGACAATCGCCCCGGCATCCCGTGCTGCCTTGGCAAAGGCTGGCGACACCAGCCGGGGATTGGCCTGTCCGTCGTCCGGGCTCAGCGAAGCGCCGGCGACGTTTCCGAACAGCCATGGGAAACGGGCTTTCGCCATCGCGCCGGTGTAGAGCTCGAGATCAAGACCAAAGGATTTTACGGTTTCCGCGTAGTGTTCGAGCTTTGCGAAATCCTCCGGCGTGCGCGCGAGTTTCAGATGGCCGCTGCGCTGGTATTCTCCATCGATCCCGATCAAAGCGTTTAGTTGCGGCCAGATCTGGTGTGCCCGTTGCGAGAGTGGCAGCTGGCCCATCGGGCGGCCCTGACGCCGCACGCCGCCATAGTTCACGCCGCTCGCTTGCGCCCCGCAAAAGCCCTTATCCATGAGGATGACCGAGAGACCCGCCAAGCGCAGTGCAAGCGCGGCCGAACTGCCAACAAGGCCGCCGCCAATGATGGCCACATCCGCGGAGAAACGCCGGGTCATGAGCCAGCCTCGTGCAGAGACAGCGGCAGCGGCTTGATGGGCGCCTGCGCCCGCAAGCGGCCGATCTCTGCGAGTTTGAGCTTTTGCGTCGAGGCAAGGATTTCAGCCATGGCCGCGCTGCACATACGGCCCTGACAGCGGCCCATGCCGGCGCGGCTCAGCGCTTTCAGCCGGTTGAGCTCGCGAAGGTCGTTTCCATGCACGGTGTCGATAACGGAGGAAACGGTGATTTCCTCGCAGCGGCAGAGTGTTGTCGCACCGGGAATCTGGTCAAACCAGTTTTGCGGAAAGGGAAATGCCTTTTCGAGAATGTCTCTCAATTTGGCTTTGCGCTGGCGCGCTCCGGCAAGCACGGACATGCGCCGGGGATCAGCAGCCATTCCGGAATCCTGAATCACGGCGAGGGCGGCAAGTTCACCGGAAATCTCCGCGGCATCGGCGCCGGCAATGCCGCTGCCATCACCGGCAAGGTAAATACCTTTGCAGCTTGTGCGGCCTGCATCGTCCGTTACCGGCAGCCAGGTACGATCCCTGTCATCAAAGCGGAATGGACAGCCTGCAAGGTCAGCCAATTGTGTTTCGGCGCGAAGTGCAAAACCATAAGCCACTGCATCGCACGCTATGGAATGCGTCTTTGCGCCTGACTTAAAACTCAACCCCTCGACATGTTGAGAGCCGTTCACGCCCGTTGGACGAACGTTGTAGTGAAGCTTTACCCCGCGGCGCACGAGCCTTGCTGCGTAGGACATGCCTGTAAGCACAAGACGCGGATCGAACCGGATAGCGGAGAGAAGATTGAGCTTGGCCGCAAACGGAGCTGTGTCGAGCACGGCGGCCACATCGCCGCCAGCCTTCACATATTGCCAGGCAACCAGGTAGAGAAGCGGGCCTGATCCGAGGAAGACGACCCTCTTGCCGATGGTGCAGCCCTGCGCTTTCAGCGCGGTCTGGGCTGCGCCCAGCGTATAGACGCCTGGCAATGTCCAGCCGGGAAAAGGCAGCACGCGGTCCGTGGCGCCGGTCGTCAGGATCAGGTTTTGAAAACCGATCCGTTGATGCACTCCATTTGCGGTGAGGTGGAGCTGATTGTCCGCAATATTCCAGACCAGTGTCTGCGGCCGGTAGTCGATGGACGGGAGCAGAGCATCGAACTCCCGGTGCAGTCGGGTGGCTTTGGCCGCTTCCGAACCATAAAGATCGGTTGCACTGCGGCCGTCATCGACGAGCGGGCGGCGGTAGATCTGGCCACCGGCACGCAAACCTTCGTCAATTACAACCGGACGCAGCCCCGCGGCGACAAGCGCTTTGGCGGCGCAGATTCCTGCGGGCCCGGCTCCGACAACAACAACGGATGCAGTCTCATTCATTGCCGGATTCTCTTGTTGTAAACGCCATATGTGCCTCGAGCGGCGTGGTGCACGCGCGCACCCGTGTTCCGCAGGCAAGGGTCACGAAGCAATCCTGACACGCTCCGATAAGACAGAACCCTGCACGCGGTTCGCTGGTGAATTCACTCCTGCGCAACTGGCCGGTCACCGACATGATGGCCACGAGCACCGTGTCGCCGCGCCGTCCCGAGTAGGCGGTGCCATCTATCGTAAACGGGATATGCGCTTCATCGCGTCTGAAGTGACGCTGAAACTGGGGCCGGGAATAATGCGTCGCCATCAGCCTTTTCCAACCAGCAGTTGATCAAGCCCGAACAACCTGTCGAGGATGATCATCGTCACACCTGTCAAAGCGATCATCAGGGTCGAGACAGCGGCCATCATCGGATCGATTGACTCGCTCGCATACATGTACATGCGCACCGGCAGGGTGACCGTTGATGGCGCAGTCACGAAGATGGACATGGTCAGTTCGTCAAAGCTGTTGATGAAGGCGAGCAGCCATCCGCCGCTGATGCCAGGCAGGAGCATCGGGAAGGTGATGCGCCGGAACACGGTCCACTCACCGGCACCAAGCGTACGCGCCGCCATTTCAGCGCTGAGGTCCATGCCGTTCAGGGCGGCCAATATCAGGCGGAGGGCATAGGGCATGATCACCATCACATGGGCGGCCACGAGCCAGCCGAATGAACCGGTTGCACCGATGAACGAAAAGAGGCGCAGGAATGCCACGCCAATCACCAGATGTGGAATGATGAGCGGCGACAGAAACAGGGCATTGAGTGCATCCCTGCCTCTGAACGAATAGCGGGTGATGGCAAGCGCTGAGGGCACGGCGAGCATTGTGGAGATGGTTGCCGAAAACAACGCCAGACGCGCGCTGTTCCAGAACGAGGCGACGAAGTCGGGATGATGGAAGACCGCCGCAAACCACCGCAGGGATAGGCCATTCCATGGCAGGGAAAGCGTGTTCTGGGGCGTGAAGGCGACAAAACAGACCACAATCAGGGGTGCCAGCACGAAAAGCACGATCAGCGTGTGAAATGCGAGGGCAAAGGGGCCGTTCTTCTGCATGGGATTATCCGAGCCTCCGCTTTGCCTGACGCTCCACCATGCGGTTGTAGGCCAGCATGATCGCAAGATTGGCCAGGAGCACGATGATGGCGATCGCCGCGCCGAGCGGCCAGTTCAGCTCGATCAGATATTCATCGTAGACCACGGTCGCAGCCATTTTGAGCCGCCGTCCGCCAAGCAGGCCCGGGATGGCAAAGGCACTGGCCGAAAGCCCGAAAACGATCAGGCTGCCGGAGAGAATGCCGAGCGTTGCCTGGGGAAAGACAACCCGCCGCAACGCGGTAAACCGCGAAGCGCCCAGCGACAGGGCGGCAGCCTCAACCGTCGGATCAAGCTTCTGCAAGGCCGTCCACACCGGAATGACCATGAAGGGCAGCATGATGTGAACGAGCGCGATGACAATGGCCGTTTCCGTATAAAGCAGTTGTACCGGCTCAAGGCCGAGCACGGCCAATGCGTGGTTGACGAGGCCGTCGCGGCCGAGCAGCATGCTCCAGCCAAAGGTCCTGACAACGACGGACACCAAAAGCGGCCCGATGATGACCAGCAGGAAGATCGAGCGCCATGGCTTGCCCATACGCGTGAGAATATAGGCCTCCGGTGTTCCCAGGAGGACCGCGATCACCGTGGTGAGCAAGGCAAGACGCAGTGTCCGCCAGAATATGGCGAGGTAGTAGGGATCCTGGAGAACGGTCAGATAGTTTGCCGTTGTGTACTGGTTTCGCACCCCGCTGCTGTAATCATAGACATTGAATGACAGAACGGCTGTCAATGCGAGGGGCAAAAGAATGAGCCCGACAAAGAGCAATGTCGCCGGTGCTGCGAGAAGGAACGGTGCCAGCGGACGCGGCGGGGTTCTGGTTGCAGCGCCCGTCATGATTGCAGAGCGCTTTCTTGTTCTGCGGCCAATACCCGGCATTCTTCGATGTTCCACGTTAATCCCGTGATGTCTCCCTCGGATGGCGGGGGAGCGCCGAGATTGGCCACCGCAACGGATATTTCGCCCGCCGGGGTCGAAACGCTGAGAAGCCAGTGGTTCCCGAGAAAGTAACGGCTCGATACCGGTCCGTGCAGCATGGCGCCGGCGGGATCCGTCAAGCGGATCTTTTCCGGCCTGACCGACAGGCAAAGTTCGCCGCCGGGATAGCTGCCGGTTGCCGGAATTTTCAGATCCGTGTTGTCAACGAGCAGCGATACGCCTGTTGCTTCATTCATCGCCCGGGCGGCCAGAAAATTCGACTTGCCGACGAAGGAGGAAATGAAGTTGTTCTTCGGATGTTCGTACAGGCTGTAGGGATGATCGACCTGCGTGATCTTTCCACCTTCCATCACCACGACTCTATCGCTGATGGACAGGGCTTCCGCTTGGTCGTGGGTTACCATGATCGTGGTGATGCCGACGACGCGCTGAATGCGGCGCAGTTCGAATTGCATCTCTTCGCGCAGTTTTGCGTCGAGATTCGAGAGGGGTTCGTCGAGAAGCAATACGGGCGGCTTGATCACCAGCGCCCTGGCGATGGCCACCCGCTGGCGCTGGCCGCCGGACATTTCACGCGGATAACGGTCGGCAAGGGCGGTCAGCTTGACCAGCGAAAGGATTTCCGCAACCTGTCTGTCACGCTCAGCCTTTGCAACTTTTCGCATTTCCAGGCCGAAGGCGACATTCTGTGCAACGGTCATGTGCGGAAAGAGCGCATAGCTCTGGAAGACAACGCCAAGGCCGCGTCTGGCCGGTTTCTCCCGTGTGATATCCCGGCCATCGAGGGTAATTCTGCCGTTTGTCGGCGTCACCAGTCCTGCAATCATCTGGAGGGTCGTTGTCTTGCCGCAACCGGATGGCCCCAGCAGCGAAATGAATTCGCCCCTTTCGATTTCCAGATCAAAATCGCGAACAGCCGCAAACTCTCCATAAAGTTTGGAAACCTGCTCGAGTTGCAAAAATCCCATGCCGCAATCCCCTGTATTCAGATCCGCCATCGTGGTTGCTGTGTGGCAGTTTCACTATTAGTGACCGGAATTCGCAAGGTTCAGCAATTAGAATCTTGTATTTTGGAATAAAAATAATAAAAATTTCGGAATGCAAAATTATATTGCACATTAGGGGAATGATGGTCGCGGAAATGAAAGAGCAGATCGAGACAAGCACGAGCCTGAACAAGGCCGTAAATCTCATGCGGGCACTCGCACGCGGGCCGGCAGAGGGCATGCGCCTGAAGGATATGGCCGTGACTGTCGGGTTGAATCAACCGTCGGCCCATCGCTTGCTGAAATCGCTGGTTGCAGAGAGCCTGGTCGAGCAACTGCCGGGCAGCAAATTGTATCGCCTGTCACTTGAGTTCTTTTCAATGGCTGCTCAGGCGCGCCGCCGCGATGGTATTCTGGAGATCGCAAGGCCGTCACTCCTGCGGCTCTCGGCAACCCTGAATGACACGGTGTTTCTTCTCGTGCGCAGCAATTTTGATGCTGTCTGCCTGGACCGCGTGGAAGGCCCCTTCCCGATACGCTCCTTTACCGGGGATATCGGCGGGAAGGTGCCGCTTGGAATTGGTCAGGGGAGTATTGCCATTCTGGCCTTTCTGCCGGAACCGGAACGTGACGCAATCATTCAATTCAATATGCCCCGCATTCTTGACCGCTCGCAGATCGACGAGGTCGATTTGCGTATCAAGATTGAGGAAGTGCGGCGCTTGGGAGCGGCCCATATCAATTTCGACATGATCGCAGGCATGGCGGGTCTTGGTGTGCCCATCATTGACAACAAGGGCAGTGCGGTCGCCGCTCTCAGTATCGGTACACTGTCCGACCGGCTGACTGACGCACGCCGCGCTACCATGACGGAACTTTTGAAGTCAGAGGCGGCTGCGATCAGCGCCAAGCTTAATCCCTTTGATCCGGCATTGCGTTATCCCAGCCAGGCGCTCTCGCGTTAGACTTTGGGGCATCCCGTGGCATTATTTCTTCGGCAGGAACAGAATGGGGTAGCCGATGAGCCATCTCGCTCAATACCGCTTGACACCGCTCGAAAAGCCAGCTGCAAATACTCAGTGCTCTGCTGTCAAATGCGTTGCTGCAGGTTAAGACAATTTGATTGAATTGTTGATGCAACGGATAATAATTGGCTGGTAGGGTAAAACTAGAATATTCAAAGACGACAACATGACGCGACATTTCGGGGAATGTGCGGTGTTGGCTGGGGGTCGGGTAACGGTTCGTTGCTTTAGGCTGACAATTTTCTCTAACTGCTGAATGATCGACCATGTCATTAAACCGACTATCACATATCGATGGCCTGCGGGCCATCGCTGCGCTCTCTGTTCTGGTTCAACATATGTTCGGCGATCTACTGCGCAGCAGCGCTGCAGGACCAGGTCCTTTGTTCAGCTTCGCAAGCCAGTCGATCGACAATATCGACCTCGGACGCTTCGGCGTCGTTTTATTCTTTTTGATCAGCGGCTTCGTCGTCCCGTTCAGCATTCGCGGCGATCGGCCTCTCAAGAGATTTGCGATATCGCGCTTGTTTCGGCTCTATCCGGCGCTATGGGTGGCGATCGCCGCACTCACGGTGCTGTACTGGAGTGACGGGAACACGCCGAGTCTTACGACAATCACCGCAAACTTGACGATGGCACCGACCTTGTTCGGCAAAACCTGGCTTTCCAGTATTTACTGGACATTGTTCATCGAGCTCGTGTTCTATTTCCTGGCAGCCGCATTGTTTGCAACCAGATTGCTCTTTGATTTTCGCGCGATCTTTGCGTTTGGACTTCTTCTCGTGGCATCGACAGTCTTGCCGATTTTAGCTCGGCTTCATTTCTCTGCCAACATTCCGGTCCAATATATCGGCTTGCATCTGTCATTCTTGTTCTGCGGATTGCTGCTGCGTCTGGCGATCGTGGAAAAGGTTCGATATGCCGGGCTGGCAGCGATCGGCCTGCTGTGTGTTCAGTTTGCTTCAATAGCGGCAATATCAGATTTTTCACTTGGGCGTGACGATGGTTTTGTCATCGCTGGGTTGCAACCGGTCCTGGGAGCCTATGCGCTTGCCGCTGTTGTTTTCATTGCTGCGGTCTGGAGCGCGCGACCAAATTTTGCGTTCCTTTCGTTCATCGGTCAGATTAGCTATTCGATATACCTGTTCCATTGGATCGTCTGTACGCTCGTCTACCGGGTTTTTCCGTTGACCGGGCAGTGGAGCGATCTGTTTGTTATGGGCCTGTGCGTTCTTCTTACGATTTTGGTCTCATGGGCCGTGTTTGTGGTCGTGGAAAAGCGGATGATCAATTTTGCAAAACGGTTGACAGCGGCAAGCAAGCCACTGCGCCCCGAGATGGTGATATGACGTTGAAACCAGCCAAGTACGCACCGATATCCGGTCAAGGCAGATAAGTTGGCGGGCCGGGCAGGTTAAGCGAACCCGCCCGGCCCACTCCCGCCAACAAAAGCGATGACGACCACTCTGGGAGAGATGCAGTATGCAAGTCTGACACTGCGTCCGGTCTTGGTCATCGCACGGCCTGCATTCAGATCCACGGCGATATCCTCATAGTCCAGCATGTAGTGATCGAGTGGATACGCAGCCTTGTACACGGCTTCCTTGGCCGAGAAGAGAAGGCGGCCGGCGAGGCTTGGCTCCACGGCATCCGTGACGTCGTCCGGGGTCGCGACGAGCGCAAGAATATCATCCGGCAGCGCTATGGCGGGTTCAACATCGATGCCGATCGAGCCGATACGAGCGGACAGAGGCGCGACCGCCGCTACGGCCATGTCCTCGTCATGGGCGAGGGAACCCGTTATCCCGTCAGGCCATACCGGCGCACCGGCTGACGAGCGCAGGATAGCAATGTCGTGCAGGCCAAGCTCCGCCAGCAACCCGTGTGCGACCCGCCGCGCGGCACCGCTGGCCCGTCGCCTGGCCGGGTGGTGCGATGGTATGGAGCGCGCTTCCCGGGGCAGCAGGAAAGCCTCATCCTCTTCACGGATGCTCCGGCATCCGACCCGGATGCCCGACGGTGCAATGCCGTTCATGGCTTCCAGGAGGATCATTTCTGCTGATGGGTTTGCGGGATCGTGGGAAGGTCGTGTCACGGGTGATCCGTCTGCACCGGCAGAACCAGATTGGCGATCATTTCTCCGTCTTCGTCCAGCCCGTCCTCGACGAAGCCTGCGGCGCGATAAAGATGCCGTGCCCCTTCGTTTTCCGGTTCATAGCAGATCGAAACCTGGCGCACATGGCCGAGACTTCTGATCTCCTCCAGCACGTGACGCAGGGCAGCTTTGCCATAGCCTTGGCCCTGGTGGGCGCGATCGATCATAAAGCGGTAGATCATCGCCTCGTCATCATCTGCGGGCGCCTCGTACATCAGGAAACCGACGACGCGGTCCCCTGCCATCACGGCGCGTGGCCGCGCATCCGCGTCGAGAGCGGCCTCATCCAGGGATTCCGTATTGCTGGCGACAAAATCCAACTGATCGGGAGCGAGTTCAAGCGCCGTGACCGAAGCCTTCAAGGCCCCGGTCACAGGTGCAAGATGGATGTCCACGGCCTTCCCCTGATGGTCTGTCACGATGCGGTCTCCGGCACGGGCACCCGGGATGCAAGCATCCCGGAAGCGTTTTGCAGTTCAACAATCCACGCCGCAGGCCCGGGGGTCAAGCGCCCGTCTTGATGCCGCCGTTCAGAACCGGAGTGACAAACCGATGCAGCTTGGCCGGGTTGCCGCGCCATATGGAATTCGGCTCCAGCACTTCGCCCTTCATGACGAACGAATCCGCATCCACCACCGACCCGTTGCCCATCACGACGCCGTAATGGACAAAGGCGGCAGGTCCGAGGGTGCAACCCTTGCCAATGCGGATGAAATCGGACTTGAATGCACCTTCTTCGAGCGAATGAGCCTGGATGACACAACCTTCATTGAGCGTCGCATCATCGCCGATTTCCACCAGCGAACGTTCGGTCAGATTGCTGCCGCCGTCATAAACCCTCCGGCCCACCTTGACGCCCAGCAGGCGCAGGATCATTGGCCGGAATGGGGTGCCGGCGAACAGCCGGGTGATGGGCGAGTCCGACAGCTTCCAGTGGCGTTCGTGATGCCAGAAAGTTACATCGTAGATCGTTGTCATCTGCGGCTTCAGCTTGCCAAAGGCGAGGCTTGCCCGTTCCACCAGGATGTAGAAGGGGATGGTGATGGCCGATGTCAGGAGCACGGCAACGAAAAGTGCCGTCTGCGCCCATTCGGTGTAGTAGTTGAGCGCGCGGTCCCAGATCACCAATGTGGCGAACAGCATGACCCATTGGACGGCGAGGAACAGCAGCGCCGTCATCGCATTGTAGCGGTTCTTGAGTTTAAGGCGTCGGCGCCGGTCCTCTTCGCTGATCCCCGCGATAAGTTCCTTGTCGCGGTTGACCATGCGGGGGATCTCAAAGGATGGCGAGCCGAGAAGGCCCACATTTTCGCGGACCGGGCCGTCAATGGGGATCATGACCTTCGTGCCGAGCAGGCAGTTCTCGCCCGTCTGCCCGTCCGGCGGGTAGTAGATATTGTTGCCCAGATAATTGCGCTCGCCGATCTTCGTATGTTCAAGCCTGAAAGCGGAGGCGGACTTGTGCATGTTGATCATGAAAAGCCCGTCGGACACCATGGTTTGACTGCCGATCTCGCACAGAAGCGGATTTTCGTGCTGCTGATTGCTGCCGAAATTCGAACCGGTCTGCACCACCTTGTTGAGATTCCAGCCGACCGCCCGGATGTAATGGACGATTGCGGAGCTGTCGCCGCACAGGAGATTGAGCACGCGGGAATTGCTGGCGAATTCGACAACCGTCTGCAGCCAGTAACGGAACCCGTAAAGGGTATAGGTGCGGCCGGTTTTCAGCACCAGCCTCAGAAGGCGCGGTACCAGTGTTGCGGCCAGAAAAGCCACGGCGATATATCCGAACAGCGTGACTGTGGTGCCGATGGCGACAATGCCGATGGTTTCCTGGTAGTCGTCGCTGACATTCTGCCAATAGCTGTGGAACAGCAGCGGGATGGGGGTGACGAGGGTAAACAAGACCACCAGTTGCGCGGCTTCAAAGAGGAAGCGCCGGATCTTGGACGGATTGACATTGCGAACCTTGCAGTAATCAGCCGTCGTCGGCACGGCTGGCGAACCATGCCAGTGTGCGCCGTCGGGAATGCTCTGCCCGCGCTGAAGCGAGGAAGAGTGGCCAAGCTGGGCGCGGTCACCCATCTTCGTGTCGATATCGAGGGTGCAGCCCACGCCGACAAA
This sequence comes from Phyllobacterium sp. 22229, assembly GCF_052056495.1. NCBI lineage: Bacteria > Pseudomonadati > Pseudomonadota > Alphaproteobacteria > Hyphomicrobiales > Phyllobacteriaceae > Phyllobacterium > Phyllobacterium sp. 22229. Next base: position 112,076 of record NZ_JBQEPA010000004.1, on the reverse strand, counting down.
TGCATCATGGCCAATCGTCAGCGATCCGGTTTGGATGTAACCGGCCTGGGCGCGATAACCAAGGATCATGGATTCCTTGCGCAGGATCGTGTTGTCACCGATGGATATCAAGTCCGTGCACACGGGAATGGTGCGGCATTCAATGACGGTGTTCCGCCCGAGTTTGGCACCCAGCAATTGCAGGTAGAGATTGTAGAGCGGGCTGCCGCGGAACAGGACCACCGGTGCGGTGCGGATCAGCGTCTGAAGGACCCAGAACCGGTAATAGCGCCAGCCCCAGATGGGAAACGCTTCGGGTTTCCAACGGCCCACAAGCACCCATTTCGCAATGATGGCCACGCCCGACATGCCAAAGAAAATGCCGCCGGACAGCAGAACACACCGCAGATACAGCTGCAGCGGCTCATCGAGCTTTTCGTAGGTCCAGTTGAGGCCGCGGTCCAGCGCCCACAGGCCAAAATAGCTGTAGAGACCGTAGAAGAGCAGTTGCGCCGCGCCGCACGCCCAGTAGGCGAAGTTCGATGCGCGATGCGTAGGAACTGGCTCATTGATCGCCGTTGTTCTCTCTTCGGGTATGCGCAGATGCTCTGCAAGGCGGGCCACGGTGGGATAGAGATAGATGTCCCGCATGGACGTCGTTGCCCATTCCTTTCTGGTGCGCACGCGCGCGCAGAAGCGGGCCATGAGCAGGGAATTGGCGCCCAGATCGTCGAAGAAGTTGTCCTCCACGGACACCTCATCGAACTTCAGCACGTCGGCCAGCACATCGGCCAGAAAGCGCTCATCATCGTTGCTTGGCGGGGTGATCGTCCGCTCGGCGGACAAGCGCACGCTTGTCGGCTTGGGAAGCTGGCGCAGGTCCACCTTGTTTGAGACGGTCATCGGGATGGCGGCCAGCTCTTCCAGATAGGACGGCACCATGTAGTCGGGCAGGCGCCGTTTCAGCTCTCCGGCAATGTCGGCGCGGGAGATCGGCGGCATGCCGCTCTTGGGGGCATAATAGGCAACGAGTTCGACACGGCCGGGTTCAATTTCCCAGGTCGTGACGGCGGCCTGGGCGATTGCGGGCTGCTCCAGCAGCACGGTTTCGATTTCTCCGAGTTCGATGCGGTAGCCGCGGATTTTGACCTGGGTGTCGATGCGCCCGTGATATTCAATCTCGCCCTCATCATTGATCCGGCCAAGATCGCCCGTCCGGTAGATGCGCTTTGAAGGATTGTTTGGCAGATCGAGAAAATCGGGGATGAATTTCTGTTCCGTCAGGTCCGGCCGGTTGAGATAGCCCACGGCAAGGCCGATGCCTGCAATGCCGATTTCTCCGAGTTCACCGGGCTCGGTCAGTGCCGACACCGAGGGGTCGATCACGACAATGGAGTAGGTGGGCAGCGGCGCGCCGATTGTCACCGGCCTGTCGGGCGTGAGCAGGCCCATCGTTGCGGTGACGGTGGCTTCGGTAGGGCCATAGGTATTGAGGATTTGCCGTCCGGGCTTCGACCAGCGCACCACCAGATTGTGCGAACATGCTTCGCCGCCCACCAGCAGCGCCCGCAGGCTTGGCACATCGCTCTCGATGGAGGAAAGCAGGGTCGGGCTGCAGGCCATGCATGTCACGTCATTCGCCCGGAGAAAATCAGCCAGTTCCTCGCCGACCAATGTCAGCGGTCCCGGCGCGGGCACCACCGTCGCGCCGGCGGCGAAGGGCACCCAGATCTCTTCGGCGGAAAAGTCGAAGGCGATGGTCATGCCCTGGTAGACGCGGTCGGTTGGCCGGTAGCCATAGGATGCGGCGGCGACCCGGACGAAATTGCAGATGCTCTGATGGGTGATGGCCACGCCCTTGGGCCTGCCGGTCGTGCCTGAGGTGTAGAGGATATAGCAGATGTCCTCGGCCGTGGCGGCAGCAGGGTTCAGCGGCAACGGCTTGTCCGACATTGCGTTGATTTCGGCAGCGGCCCCGTCAATCAGCACATGGGGAACCGGCAACTGCCCGACGCGGGATGTGTAGGCTGTAATGGTGATGATCAGCCCGACATTGGCATCTTCGATGATGAGTTTCATCCGCTCTTCAGGAAAGGCGGTGGCGAGAGGCACGAACGCCGCACCTGCCTTCATCACGGCAAGCAGTGCAACATAGGTCTCGGCGGAACGGTCGAGCAGGAGGCCAACACGGTCGCCAGGCTGCACCCCCCGGTCTGCCAGGAGACGGGCGAACTGATTGGCACGCCTGTTCAGTTCGCGATAGGTCCAGACACGTCCTTCCGAGATAACCGCCGGCGACGCATCATAGGTTTGCGCGAGTTGTTCGAAGAAGCGGTCGAGCCGTTCGCCCGGCTGTCCTGCCTGAGCAAAGTCAGCACCCGTCAAAATCTGCGGGCGCGGAATCGGTCCGGAACCGGAGGCGTTTTTTACAATGGCATCAATACTTCCGAAGCCAGTCCCCGCTACGGGCTGGTTACTCGAATTTTCCGCCGCGCCCCTGTCGCGTCCGGCACCGTCAACTCCGTGGTCCATTTCCATACTCTCTCGTCGTAGGTCGAGCATCGCCGGGCTTATGCCCGCACAAAACACCGTGCTGCCTCTTCAGCAAGCACGGTCTATCGGCTGATTATGCGCGGTAGCTGCAATTGACCTCTCAGTCATGGACGGCGGAATAGCCTAAGCTTCCATAAAAGAAAAGCCCACAACTCTAACTTGGTTTTGCTTTGAACCCCCGTCCTCTGCCCATTTCAGGTGTGACGATATCATATAACATCAAGATCAAGAACGTTATTGATAATATAACTGTCAGATAAATATTTTGAAGATTCGTAAACCGAAAGTATTTTCCCGATGTCTCCGTGGAAAGAGGTGCGGGCTGCAAGCAGGAACCGGCCGGCAGGAGAAAAGCGGGTTGCGGCTATCGGCCCTTATTCCATGTTCAATATCAGAGGCCCACTTTTCGACAGATAGCTCGTCCAATTATTGCTGACAGAAGGACGAAGCCAGCAGAAGAGATCATCCGGATGAAGAATATTGTTCAAGCTCCAGCTTTTTCGGGCGTCTTCAGAGTGGCGTTAGGTGCGACTGGGCAGGCACAAGATTTTTCGCTGAGTGCTCTTGCCGCCACAAATGACGCATGGGCGGCATAGCGGAAGTTCTGCTTTGATCCCCGTGCCGGTACAGTCATGGTCAAATTCTCGTCTCGGGAGTGAGAGTTCGGCCTTATAGCCGCCCGAAAATGATGTCCAGCCGCAACGCTTAATGCATCGGCAGCAATTCCCGCCTATTGTCGGGTGTGAATCAAGCAAGGGTTGAATGATGCGTCTGAGCGATTGCCACAATTTCCACGATTTCAGAATGTTGGCCAAGCGGCGGCTGCCGGGGCCAATTTTTGACTACATCGATGGGGCAGCCGATGACGAGGTCACCTATCGCCGGAATACGGAAAGTTTTGACCATTGCGATCTCATTCCCAACGTGCTGCGCGGGGTCAAGAGCGTCGATACCTCCGTTGTCGTCATGGGACAAAAGCTTGCAGTACCCTTCTATTGCTCCCCGACCGCCTTGCAGCGGCTGTTTCATCACCAGGGCGAACATGCGGTTGCGGCGGCGGCGGCCAGGCACGGTACGATGTTTGGTGTTTCGTCGCTGGGTACGGTCAGCCTCGAGAAGCTGCGCAAGTCCTATAGCGGACCGCAAGTCTATCAGTTCTACTTTCACAAGGACCGCGGGCTGAACCGGGCGATGATGCAGCGGGCGAAGGATGCGGGCGTCGAGGTGATGATGCTGACCGTCGACAGCATTACGGGGGGTAACCGCGAGCGCGATTTGCGCACCGGGTTTTCCATTCCGTTCAGGCTCAATCTTGCCGGCATGCTGCAATTTGCCATCAAGCCGCAATGGGCATTGAATTATCTCACCCATGAGCGCTTCAGCCTGCCGCAGCTTGAAGAACACGTGGATATGGGCAGCGGCGCCATGTCGATCAGCCGGTATTTCACGGAGATGCTCGATCCCTCAATGACCTGGGACGATGTGGCCGAGATGGTGAAGCATTGGTCAGGACAGTTCTGCCTGAAGGGTATCATGTCGGTGGCGGATGCCAGGCGTGCGGTCGATATCGGCTGCACGGGTATCATTCTGTCCAATCATGGTGGCCGGCAGCTCGACGGATCGCGCGCGGCGTTTGATCAACTGGCCGAGATCGTGGATGCCGTAGGTGACAAAATCGATGTGATCATGGACGGCGGAATCCAGCGCGGAACGCACGTGCTCAAGGCCTTGTCGATGGGGGCCAAGGCGGTGGGGATTGGGCGCTATTATCTTTATCCCCTTGCCGCTGCCGGTCAGGCGGGCGTCGACCGGGCGCTGGATCAACTCAAGATCGAGATAGAACGGGGAATGAAGCTTATGGGCTGCACCTCGGTCGATCAACTGACCCGGGAGAATATCAAGCTGCGATAGACCGGGAAACTTGGCTTAGGGGGGTACCTCATTGCAGTGCGCCGCCTTTGGCGCGGCCCAGCCGCCGACGGGCCGCATCGCTTGCACGGTAGATGAACGATGCCGGTGCCGGCAGCGTACGGCGCATGAAGGCGACCTTCTTCAGATAGCGGTCTATCTTCCAGGTTGCCCATGTTCCGCCGCTGAAGTAGGCAATGTCTCCGGCACGCAAGGTGCGGGTACCGCCTTCGGCATCGGTGACCTGCACTTCACCTTCGAGAATGTAGACGGTTTCGTCCCAACCGAAGTACCAGCGGAAGGTCCCGGCCGTGCAATCCCATATCGCGGTGTAGGCTGCCCGGTCGCGGCTTGCGGATTGTTCGCGGGCGCGCGCCTGCGGGTTACCCTCCAATATCCAGTCTGGATTGATGGGGGCAGGGTTCAACTGCATATCGAGGGCGTTGTCCGATACGAGACAAGAGCGGCGCGGTCCTGCGAAAACGTTCGGTACCGTCCGTGTCATGGCAAGTACGGCACTTGCCAGCATAAGTCTCCACGCCATTGCTTTCCCCCTTCAGAATGGACTTCATGCATAAAGCCCATTCGTCAGAATTAGGTTAAACCCGGGATGCAAATTGCATGCAATCGGTGCAACAGACAGATGCGCTTAACCGGCACGCGCCGTCACCCAGTTGTGCCATTCCTCTTCACTGCCATGGAACACGTTGAGATCAATCCGGCCGCTGACCCCGTGGGAAAGGCCCGAACCGGAATACTGCCAGAACAGCCAGCGCCGGCCGGGATAAACCTTGGAGGGATGAGCGGCGACCGCGCGCAACCAGAAGGGATAATCGGCAAGCTCGCCCCTCAGATTGTCCCGATAAAAATCAGGAGCGGTGTAGATGATCGGCCGCTGGCCATAATGTTTCTCCAGCTTGTCCATGAAGACCTGCATCTTTTCCAGTACCTGCGCGCGGGAAGGGCGCCGCTTGCAGCTCGACTCGCCATTCCATTCCACGTCAATCGCAGGGGGAAGCGCGCCGGGTTCCCGGGGAACATTGCGGATGAACCAGTCAGCCTGCTCGCCTGCGGTGCGGCACCAATAGAAGAAGTGATAGGCACCCCGCTTCAGGCCGGCTTCCTTGGCCTTGCGCCAGTTGGTCTTGAACATGGGGTCGATATGATCGCCGCCATCGGTGGCTTTGATGTAAGCGAAATTGGCGCCTTGCGTACGCAGGTTCGCCCAATCTACGTCACCCTGCCAGCGGGACACGTCAACCCCGTGTACGGCAAGTTTTTTCGGCGATGCGGGGCCGAAATTGATGGGTTTGGCGTCGCGGAAACGGCGGCTGTAGATCTGCATTCGGGTCTGCGGCGCAGCCTTGACCATGGGATCCGCGGGAGCAGTCTGGGGGACCGGCCTTTCCGTTGGGGCGGCCATGACGGGGGATGGTGCCGGAGGCAGGATAGCGGCCGATTCCGGGACAGGTCCGGCCCAGGCCAATATTTCCTGCTGGGGTACCGGCGAAGGGGGAATGGTTGCCATGGCGATGCGCTTCACTGAACGGCTTGGCCGGACAACCGAACTGGTCATTTCCTGCGAAGGCCGTTGCGCCAGCACATCGTCCACGCCCGAACTGGATTGGCAGTTCGTCAGGACGAGGCACGAAAACATGATTGTCAGCACACACGAAACACGCATAGGCACCCGTACTCGAAATAACTGTCGATGGCGCGAACGAGGCCAATCGGTTTCACTGCTGCAATTGCTAACAGGAAATTACCAAGAAAGACTGAATCCCGATTTTAACCATAAGGTGCGGTAAACCATGCCGCCCAGGTCTTAGCGTGCAAGACCTGGGAGCGGGAAAACTTTGTCGTGCGTACCGACGAAGACATCGCCGTTGCTGGTGACCCAGCCGCGGAACATACCGTCGGTATTGTATGGCGCGACGATGGAGCCGTCGGCCCCGACGGCAACCAGCCCGGCGCCTGCATTGTGCCGTTTGAGGTCTTCGTGAATGACCCTGTCCGAAGCGGTTTTGAGGTCTTCGCCGAGATAGGCCATCCGGCTTGCGATCTCATGGCCGACGACATGACGGATGAACACCTCGCCCTTGCCGGTTCCCGATACGGCGCAGACGCCGTCGCGTGCATAGGTGCCTGCGCCGATGATCGGGGAATCGCCGATACGGCCATCGGGTTTGTTGTTGTAGCCGCCCGTTGACGTCGCCGCGGCGAGATGACCGGCGGCATCAAGCGCAACCGCGCCGACCGTACCGTGTTTCTCCGCCTCCTTCGCCAATGCGGACGTGCCCCGGGCCACGTGGGCTTTCATGGCGGCAAGAGCAATGAGGCGGCGTTCGGTCGTGAAATAGGTTTGCGGTTCCGTAGCCAGTCCAGCCACTTCAGCGAAGCGATCGGCCGCCGGTCCGTTCAAGAGAACAGCATCGCCCTTTTCCATGACCGCACGCGCAGCCTTGATGGGATTGCGGATAGCCCTGCTGGCGCAGACCGCACCGGCTGCCAGGCTGGAGCCGTCCATGATGGATGCATCCAGTTCGTGGATACCGTGTTCGTTGAGCGCGGCGCCATATCCTGCATTGAAATGCGGGCTGTCCTCCATCACCACCACCGCAGCTTCCACTGCGTCGAGCGAGGAACCGCCGGAACTCAGAATTGCCCAGCCGGCTTTCAGTGCCGATACCAGATCGGCGCGGGCCCCGGCCCATTCAGCCTCGCTCAGATCAAGTTTGGCCATCACGCCGCAACCGCCGTGAATGGCCAGAGCTATGTTCGTCATGTCTGTCTTTCCTGCCTGTGAAACAACAAAAGGGCCGGATCTGTATCCGGCCCTTTCACGTCGATGCTTACTGCTGTGCCGGACGGATATTCATCGCGAGGGTGTCCTCATCAGCCCGGGGTGTCAGGACGACCTTGGCTTTCTTCACGGCCCAGGCGCTGAGCTGGGTTGCCAGAGGCAGGTCAGGGCGATCCGTTGCAACGAGATTATTGGCTTTCTCCAGGAGCACGCGGCGCTTGTCCGTATCCATCTCCGCTCCGGCGTCTTCAATCAGCTTGTCCATCTGCGGATTGGCATATCCGCGGACATTGAATGCGCCGAGCGATTTTGCCGTGTCATGGGCGTGCATCAGCGACGAAAGCATGTAGTTTGCTTCGCCTGTCAACGTGCCCCAGCTGGCCATATAGAGTGAATACTCGCCCCGGGTCTTTGCCGGGTTGAACACGGTCGCCGGTACCCCATTGACCTCGGCCGTGATGCCAATTGCCGCCAGCATCTGCGCAACCGTCGGCCCGAGCTCGTTTGGCATGCGATCATTGGCATAGCTGAGCGTGATCTTGAAGCCGTTGGGATAACCCGCGTCCTTCAGCAATTCCTTGGCGCGCTTCAGATCGAAAGCCGGAGCCTGGAGCGATTTGTCGTAGCCGAAGATATTGGATGTGACCAACTGGGTCGGCACGACAGCCATGCCCTCCAGGGCGAATTCGACGATGGTTTGGCGGTCCAGTGCAAGGTCGATGGCTTCGCGCACACGCGGGTCGAGCAGGGGATTCTTGTCAAGCTTCGCTCCGCTCTTGTCGAAGACCTGCGGGCTTTTCTCGCGGAAATCGAACTCGAGATAGCTGATATAGATGCTCTCGTTCTTGACCACGGCAAGCGATGCATCCCGTTCAAGCACCGGGACATCCGCCGCGGGCACTTTCGAGATCACATCGACCTGTCCTGCCTTCAACTGGGCAACACGCGCCGCATCATTGGGGATTTCCTTGCGGATGACGCGATCCCACGGCTGAGCTCCGCCCCAATAGCCGTCGAAGCGCTGGAGAACCAGATCCTGTGTCGGAGCCCAGGAAACGAACTTGTAAGGGCCGGTGCCGATGGTTGCCTTGCCTGAATTGAAGCCTTCCGCCGCGGTTTCCTGCGTTGAGTAGTTGGCGGCTGCCGTGTGCGAGGTGATGAACAGACGCACAAAATCATTCGGCAGAGTGGGCGCGGGGCCTTCCGTCTTGACACGCACGGTGAATGGATCGGCTACCTCCACCGATTTGACCCGGCGCACGAAGATTGTCGCAGGGTTGGGGCCGGTGACATGGGGGATACGCTCGATGGAGAATTTTACGTCTTCCGCGGTGAAGTCCGATCCATCGTGAAACTTGACGCCCTGACGCAGCTTGAATTCCCAGGTTGTCTGATCGATGGCCGTCCAGCTGAGTGCGAGCGATGGCTCCAGCTCGAGATTGTTGCCCGAGCGGATGAGCGTATCGAAAATATGCTTGGTTGCTTCCGCGTTGGCTGCGGTGGCTGTGAAATGCGGATCCATCGAGGCCGGACCGGCCTTGATCGCCATGACAAGGTCGGCGGCGATGGCATGGCCTGTACCCAGCAGGAGCGCGGTTCCCAATAAGAGGGCTCTCAGTCTTCTTTGCATTGTTGTTCCCTATTCCAGAGGTTGCTTCTTATTCTTCGAATGCGGTTGCGTCGGAAGAAATCGTGTCCGGCCAGCCGCGCGAAGCGATGACCATTTTGGCGAGGATGTCGGACAGCATCATGCGCTCGGCGGGGCTGAGCGCCTCCAGCATCATGCGTTCCCGGTCGATCATGGGTGCCATCTTGGCCTCGACAATCGCGCGGCCTTCCTGCGTCAGGCACAGAACGACGCGGCGAAGATCTCCCTGATCGTCCTCGCGCCGGACCAGTTTGAGGCGGTCGAGTTTCTTGGTTGCGCGGCTCAACGTGTTCTTAGGAAAGCCGGAGCCGGCCACCACTTCCGAAAGCGTTGTTCGGTCCCGCAGAAACAGTGAATACAGCACGACGAATTCGGGGCGCAGCAGGTCATGATCCGCGTTGATCGTGCCGTATACGGGGTTGTTGTAGTGCAGTGCCAGATAGTTGATACGGAAGGAAAGCCAGCAGGGGTTCGACCACAGCTTTGCGTAAAGAATATCGCTTTCCGCGATGTTGTCATTCGGCGCCGTCGTGCGTCCGGCACGGCCCTCCAGCAGCGCGAGATCAATCAGGTTCTGCATGCGCGCTCCCCGCAATTAAGTTCCATTAGGGACAAAATATCTTGCTATCACTGGATGTCAAACGTAATTTTTGTACCATTTGGAACTTGTACACGCATGATCCTTGTGTTTATGCTTGGGGACGAAATCAGCAGGGGTAAGAGGTATGCGCATAAGTGCGATGAACTGGAGTCAGGTTGAGGAGCGCGTCCGCAGGGACGACCGGTGCATCCTGCCCATTGGCAGCGTGGAGCAGCACGCGCGGCTGAGTCTCGCGACCGACATGATCCTGGCGGAAAAAGTATCGGTCGATGCGGCTGAGCCGCTCGGCGTTCCGGTTTTCCCGGTCGTGCCCTATGGGCTTGCTTCAAGTTTCGCCGATTTTCCGGGAACCGTGTCGCTGAGCCTGCGCACCTATGTCGGCGTGATCGAGGACGTCCTTGATAGCCTTTACCATGGCGGTTTCCGCCGAATCCTCATTGTCAATGGCCATGGCGGTAATACTCCGGCAGGAACGGTTGTTTCCGAATGGCTCAACCGCAATCGTGATGCCAGTGTGAAAATGCACGATTGGTGGCGTGCGCCCAAGACCATGGGCAAGGTTCTTGAAATCGACAAGCGCGCATCGCATGCCTCCTGGATGGAAAATTTTCCCTGGACGCGCCTTCCGGGTGTCGCCCAGCCAGGCCATGCACAGGAGCGTGTTGATTTTGGCGCACTTGCCCGCGTCGGCGCCGGCGGCAAGCGGCAACAGCTGTCTCAGGGCGAGGGCAATTACCACGGACTGTTTGAACGGCCCGATGCGGACATGCTGGCGATCTGGGACGTCGCGGTGAAGGAAACGCGGGAAGAGCTGGAAAACGGCTGGCATTGATCGTTGTCATCGGCGGATGCAGGAAAATCCGCCGGTGACAGCCAATTCATACAAGCACGAATGTGCAGGGGAAGGTTAAGCGAATGGTTGCGTTCATTGTCAGGCGATTATGGCAGGCCGCATTGGTCATGCTCGTCATGTCATTGCTGGTCTTTCTGGGTGTTTTCGTCATCGGGAATCCGGTTGACGTACTCATCTCTCCGGATGCAACCCAGGATATCCGCAATCGCGTCATTGCGCAGTACGGCCTCGATCTGCCCATCTGGCAGCAGTATCTGCACTTCGCAAGCAACCTTCTGCATGGCGATCTGGGCCGTTCATTCGTTTACAACATGCCGGTTTCCCAGCTGATTGCCTCGCGCTTCCCCGCGACGATGGAGCTCGCGGTCATCGCTGTTCTCCTGGCAAGCCTTATCGGCATACCGCTCGGAATCTATGCGGGGTACAAGCCGGAAGGTTGGACCGCGAAGGTGATCATGGCGCTGTCCATTCTCGGCTTCTCGGTTCCCACCTTCTGGATCGGGCTTATGCTCATCATGGTCTTTGCCGTGCAACTGGGCATCATGCCGGCAGGCGGCCGGGGCGAGACGGTTTCTGTTTTCGGGATTCCCGTCAGCTTTCTGACATTCGATGGCATGCGCCACCTCATTCTGCCCGCCGTCAACCTGTCCCTGTTCAAGATGTCGATGATGATCCGGCTCGCGGCCTCGGGCACGCGGGAAGTCATGCTGACCGATACGATCAAGTTCGTCCGGGCGGCAGGCATCAATGAGTGGACGATCCTGCGCCGGCACGTGCTGCGGTTGATTTCCATTCCGCTCGTCACCGTATTCGGACTGGAACTGGGCTCGACCATTGCGTTCGCCGTCGTGACCGAGACGATCTATTCGTGGCCGGGTCTGGGAAAGCTGATCATTGACAGCATCACATCGCTGGACCGGCCGGTGATGGTGGCCTATCTCATGCTGGTTTCGCTCATGTTCATTACGATCAACCTGGTTGTCGACCTGGCCTATGCCGTCCTCGATCCGCGCATGCGCCATGGGGGTGGCAAATGAGCCTATCCGTCGAAAAAGGCCGTACCTCATCCGATTTCTGGGCAGAATTTGTCCGCCATCCCGTTGCTGTCATCGCTGCCGTCATACTGCTCGTTGTCATTGTGCTGGCTGTTTTCGCGCCGCTGATTGCGCCGCAGGACCCTTATGATCTTTCAAGCCTTGTGATGCGCGATGCACGCAGGGCACCGGGATATATCGGCACCGGCGGATACACCCACATTCTGGGGACCGACAGCCAGGGCCGCGACCTCTTTTCCGCCATCCTCTACGGCCTGCGCATTTCGCTGGAAATGGGCCTTCTTGCTGGCGCGATCGCGTTTTCAATCGGTGCACTGGTTGGCTGTACCGCCGCCTATGTGGGCGGCCGTTTTGAAGCCCTTGTGATGCGGCTGGTGGATCTGCAGCTTTCGTTCCCGGCGATCCTGCTCGCTTTCGTTGTGGCGGCACTCCTCGGGCAGGGCAAGGGGCAGCTGATTGTCGCGCTTGTCTTTTCGCAATATGCCTATTTCGTGCGAACAGCCCATGGCGCCGCGGCCGTTGAACGGAACAAGGACTATGTCGAGGCGGCGCTGTCTGTGCCCATGAGCGGCTGGTTTGTGGTGACGCGGCATATCCTGCCCAATGCGCTGCCGCCGCTCATTGTCGTGGCGACCGTTCAGGTGGCAAGCGCCATTTCGCTTGAAGCAACCTTGTCATTTCTTGGGGTCGGCCTGCCGCCCACCGAACCATCGCTCGGCATGCTGATTTCGGGCGGCTTCCAGTATCTTCTCTCCGGCCGGTACTGGATTTCCATCTATCCCGGCGTGGCGCTCATCGTCCTCATCATGGCAATCAACCTTGTCGGTGATCAGGTGCGGAGCCAGCTCAATCCGAGGTTGAAACGATGACCGCTCCCCTTCTCGAAGTGACGGATCTCTGCACCTATTTCGAGGCGCGGACGGGAACCGTGAAATCAGTCGACGGCATCTCGTTCCATCTGGAAAAGGGCGAGATACTGGGTCTGGTGGGCGAGTCAGGTTCGGGCAAGTCCATTACCGGCTTTTCCCTGATCGGTCTCATCGACAAGCCGGGTCGTATCGTCAGCGGCTCGATCAAACTCGACGGCCGCGAACTTGTTGGGCTGAGCGAGCCGGAATTGCGCAAGATCCGCGGCCGGGACATTGCCATGGTCTTCCAGGACCCGATGATGACACTCAATCCGGTCCTGACCATATTGGATCAGATGACCATGGCGCTGCAGGCGCATGAGCGGATCTCGGATGCCGATGCGCGCCTTCGCGCGGTTGAGGCGCTGCGAAAGGTTCGCATCGTCGACCCTGAACTGAAGGTGGATTTTTATCCGCACCAGTTCTCCGGCGGCATGCGCCAGCGCGTCGCCATAGCCATTGCATTGCTGCACCGGCCCAAAATTGTTATTGCCGACGAACCGACCACGGCGCTTGACGTGTCGGTCCAGGCGGAAATTCTCATTGAAGTAAAGTCGCTGGTTGCCGAGCTTGGCATTTCCATGATTTGGATCAGCCATGATCTGGCAACCGTGGCTTCCATCTCGAAGCGCATCGCCGTGATGAAGGCGGGCAAGATCGTGGAAACGGGCCTTGCCGCCGAGGTCCTGCGCACGCCAAGCCATCCCTATACGCAATCTCTGCTTGATGCATTGCCATCGCGGTCAAAGCCCGGCCAGCGGCTGGGTGCAGCTGTCAGCGATCTCGACGCCGGAAGCGCGGCACATTCCGTTGCCGCGACGGTCGCCGATCCGTCCTTCGTTGTGATGGCTGGGCTCGTCAAAGTGTTTGAACAAAAGCGTGGTTTCTGGGCGCGATTGGGCGAACGGATTGGTCTGGTCAAATCAAAGAAGCCGGTGCCTGCCGTTGAAAACGTCGATCTGACTATCGCCAAGGGAGAGGCGCTTGGATTGGTCGGTGAATCCGGTTCGGGCAAATCGACGCTCGGGCGCATTGTTTGCGGCATCTATCAGCCGACCGAAGGCAGGGTGACGCTGAACAACAGCCCGGTGATGTCCGCCGGTCCGCAGCCGAGAAAGCTGACGACCAATGTCCAGATGATCTTTCAGGATCCCTTTGCATCGCTTGACCCGCGCCGCACGATTGGGCAGTCCATCGCGGAAGGACCGATAGCGCATGGCCTCACCAGCAAGGCCGAAGCCCGTTCATATGTGGCGGAGTGGCTGAAGGCCGTCTCGCTCGACCCGGCATTCGCGGATCGCTATCCGCATCAATTCTCGGGCGGTCAGCGCCAGCGTATCGCCATCGCCCGCGCCCTGGCCATGCGTCCCGAGGTTATCGTCTGCGACGAACCGGTGGCCTCGCTCGACGTTTCCATCCAGGCGCAGATTCTCAACCTGCTTTTGCAGTTGCGCAAGGAACTGGGCCTGACGCTGCTGTTCATCAGCCACGACCTCTCTGTCGTGCGCCATCTGTGTGACCGGGTTGCCGTCATGTATCGCGGCAAGATCGTGGAGGTGGGGACAGCCGAGGAAATATTCGACGCCCCGCAGGAGCCCTATACGCGCGCGCTCCTCGATGCCATACCAAAGCTTGCCTGATACGCTCACGCATTGATTTGCCAGGGCAGCGTTTCAATGCGCCTTTGCCATCAAACGGCGCAAAGAAATGCTGGCAATCCGGACAGCTGATGATCCGCTATTTGACTTTTGTCAGATCACGTGAATATTGTCTAATCAACGATATTTTGTGAGGAACTTCAATGCCTGTCCGGTCTGCCGATCAGATAATCCATAAGGCCGCCTGGCTCTATTATACCCATGGTTTGCGGCAAGACGAGGTGGCCAAGCATCTTGATATTTCCCGCGCGTCCGTGGCGATGTATCTGCGCCGTGCGCGCGAAATTGGCATTGTCACCATCTCCACATCGACGGAATTGTTTTCCGATGACGTGCTTGCGCGTGAAACCGAGGATGCCCTTGATCTTGAAACCGTATGGATCATTCCGGAAGACAGGCAGGCTTTCAATCCATCGGTCGAAATGCCCGTGGTTGCTGCCGCAGCGTTCATAGAGCTGATCAACAAGGGTGATCGTGTCGGCGTGGCCTGGGGGCGGACGGTCTATCATATCGCCGACGTCATGCCTTACGCGGACCTGCAGGGCGTGGCGGTCGTGCAGCTCTGCGGCAATCTCGGGGCGCCGTATTCCTATCGCCCGGATCAATGCACGACCGAAATTGCCCGCCGGTTGAATGCGGAAGGCATCAATCTTTACGCGCCGCTCGTGCTCAGCTCTGAACGTCTGGCGGAGGAGCTGCGCCGGGAGCCGGTCGTGCGGGAGCAGCTATTGGCAATTACGGATTGTCAATTGGCGCTTTATTCCGTGGGCGGTATCGAAGATGACAGCCATCTGGTGAAATGCGGTGCGATCACCGCGGCGGAAATGCATGCACTCGGGCAGGCTGGCGCTGCGGGCGTGATTGCCGGGCAACTGATCGACGCAGACGGACAGTGGCTGGACTGCGCCCATAACCGGCGCTGCATTTCTGCAGACCTCGATTCCATCCGCAAAATTCCCAAAAGGATGCTCGTGGTTCAGGAGGACAGCAAGTACGAGCCGCTTGTGGCTGCCATCAAGGGCGGGTTCGCGTCCCATCTCATGGTTACGGCATCGATGGCGAAACGCCTGCTGAAGCGCGCCAAAGGCGCCGGGCTCAAACACACATAGGAACAGTTGGAAACATTGGCGGATCGCCTGACCGGTTGTCAGGCGGGGGGCCCATTTGCCGGACGGGAGGAGTTCGCATGAAAAATTTGTGGAATGACAAAGAGGCGGAAGACATGGCGGTGGCCTATGCCGCCAAGGGTATCAACCGCGATCTCGCATTGAGAACCTATACCACGCGGCTTCTTGGAAGCGTGCCGCAGTTGGTGTTGCATGGCGGCGGAAACACCTCCGTCAAAACCACGGTCAAGGATTTGATCGGTGACGAGTGGGACGTGCTCTGCGTGAAGGGGAGCGGCTGGGACATGGGTATTATCGAGCCGGCCGGCCTGCCGGCCGTCAAGATAGCCCCCCTGCTCAAGGCCCGCAAACTAAGCAAATTGTCGGACGAGGATATGGTCACTCTGCAACGGGCAAATCTGATTGATCCGGCTTCGCCAAACCCGTCGGTGGAAGCGCTGCTGCATGCCTTCATCCCGCATAAATTTGTGGATCACACCCACTCGACCGCAATTCTCGCCATCGCTGACCAGGCGGAGAGCCGGGCTCTCAGTGAGAAAATCTTTGGCAGCAAAATGGGCTTTGTGCCCTATGTGATGCCCGGCTTTGATCTGGCAAAGCGGGCCGCCGCAGTTTTTGATGCGGATCCCACCGTTGATGGTCTCATTCTCGACAAGCACGGCATTTTCACGTTTGGGGCGACGGCTCGGGAAGCCTACGATCGCATGATCCATTATGTCTCGCTGGCGGAGACCTATGTCCGCGACAAGGGACGGAATCCCTTCACACCGGCGGCGTTGCCGGAAACACTCGCCAAACCCGGTGATATCGCTGCTATCGTGCGCGGCGCCGTTGCCGTCAATCGCGGCGAAGGCAAGTTTGATCGCATGGTCAGCGAATTCCGCTCGTCGCCGGCGATCCTCGAGTTTGTCAATGCGACTGCCGTTCACGAGATGGCGCAGCGCGGCGTGTCGACCCCCGATTTATCCATACGCATCAAGACTGGCCCGATGGTGCTGCCGGCACCTGACGGCCGTGATCTTGATGCGTTCAAGGTGGCGGTGGAACGTTCCGTTGCGGCCTATGTCGCGGATTATACCGACTATTTCAAAACGAATGATCAGCGCAGCAGCGGAAAGCGGATCATGCTCGATCCAATGCCGCGGCTGACGCTGGTGCCGGGTCTCGGCATGTTCGGACACGGCCGCACGCTCAAGGACGCCAGAATTGCCGCGGATGTCGGGGAGATGTGGATCGAAGCGGCGCGGGATGCGGAATCGATCGGGCGGTTTGAACCGGTGAGCCGGCCTGATTTGTTTGATCTGGAATACTGGTCGCTGGAGCAGGCCAAGCTTGCCAGCGCGAAGGCAAAGCCGCTCACGGGCCAGGTGGCCCTGGTGACGGGCGGAGCGGGCGCCATCGGGGCCGCAACAGCCAAGCTGTTCGCCCAGCAGGGCGCCCACGTCGCCGTGCTCGATCTCGACGCGGCAAAGGCAGAGGCCGTCGCCCGGTCCGCTGGCAATGATTCCATCGGTCTGGCCTGCGATGTGACCAATCCCGTGTCCGTCCGTGCGGCGTTCGAAGCTGTCATTGCTGCCTATGGCGGCGTTGATATCGTTGTTTCCAATGCGGGAGCCGCATGGGAAAGCCCGATCGCAACCCTTGACGATGATTTGCTGCGCAGGAGTTTCGAACTCAACTTTTTTGCGCACCAGACCGTGGCGCAATGTGCTGTACGCATCATGAAACAACAGCGGACCGGCGGCGCCCTTCTGTTCAATGCCAGCAAGCAGGCCGTCAATCCGGGTGCCAAATTTGGTGCCTATGGCCTGCCCAAGGCCGCGACCCTCTTCCTGTCGCGCCAGTATGCCCTGGAACATGGTGCGGACGGCATACGCTCCAACGCAGTCAATGCAGACCGCATCCGGTCCGGCCTGTTGAACGACGAGATGATTGCGAACCGTTCGGCGTCCCGCGGACTTTCGACCAGGGAATACATGGCTGGCAATTTGCTCGGGCTGGAAGTCACCGCCGATGACGTGGCTCAGGCGTTTTTGCACCATGCACTGGCGGAGCGGACAACAGCCGATGTGACGACCGTTGATGGCGGGAATATTGCCGCGGCTCTGCGCTGATTAAGGTGTGCTACAACAAAAAGGCGGCCTTTCGGGCCGCCTTTTTCGTTTGTTATTTGCCCTTGGGAAGCGGCATCCATGCGGGCACCGCGACATCCGCATGGGCGAATTGCGGCAGTTTGGCCGCCAGTTCTTCCATGTTCTTGATATCGGCGCTGTTAAGCTGGCTTTGCGTGATCAGTGTCGGGGGTACAATGACATTGTGACCCGGATCCTGCCCGGCAAGCAACATGGCCAGCGCACGCACCGAAACCTGGCCGACGACGGCCGGATTGGTCGCCGCGGTCGCTGTCCAGGCGCTGCCAGGCTCACGCATGGCCGCGATATCCGAGGTTGAAATATCCGCCGAATAGATTTTGACACTGGAGGAAAGTCCGGCTTCGTCAACGGCAATCTTCACGCCCTTGGCGAACTCGTCATAGGGTGCAAACATAACGGTGATATCGGGATTGGCGGAGATGACCGAGCGCGCCTGATTGGCTACCGAATTGGCAATTGGATTGTCCATCGTTCCGAACATCGCGGCTTCATGGATGCCAGAATATTTCTTCTTGAATTCCTTCCAGGTCTCGTCGCGGCGGTCGAGAGGTGCAATCCCCGCGACATAGACATAACCGGCTTTCCAGCTTTCGCCATTGTCCTTGACGGCCTGTTCAAGAGCCAGCCGGGCAAGATCGCGATCGGACTGTTCGATCTGCGGTATCTTGTCGTTGGCGACATTCACATCGAACGCAACCACCTTGATCCCCGCATCGACCGCGCGTTGTGCCGCGTCCTTCATGGACTCCGTCAAACCGTGCTGGATGATGATACCGTTGACACCAAGCGCAATCGCCTGGTCGACCATGTCGGACTGCAAGGCGGCATCCTGCCGACTGTCCAGTACACGAAGATCCACGCCAATCGCCTTTGCCTGGGCCTCGACCCCGGAGAGATAGGACTGGAAGAAGTCACCCGTGGAAAGATATCGCACCAGTGCAATCTTGACCTTGCCGGGATTGTCGAACGGAGCAGGCATGCCATCGGCAAATGCCGCCCCGCCCAACATGGTTGCACCAAGCAGGCCGAACCCCAGCTTGGCAAAAACTCTCCGCGTCACCTTCATTTCATTTCCTCCATTTTTGATTTTTTTACTTGTCCCTATCGCCTCGGGGCACAGGCCCGCTCAGCGCTTGCCTCTTTTGGAGAGTGCAAATGTAAACACCAGCGCAACCACCAGCACTGCCCCCTTGACGAAATCCTGCGTATAATAGGGGGCGTTCATCATGGTCAGTCCCTGCAACAGCACACCGACAAAGAGTGCACCGATGCCGGTGCCGAATGCATTGGGCTTTGCCGCGCCCAGCACGGCAAAGCCGATCAGTGCCGCGGCGACGGAATCCAGCAGCAGATTATTGCCCGAAGCGATATCGCCCCGGCCAAGACGCGCAGCAAGCAGTATGCCGCCAACGGAAGCAAAAACGCCCGATATGATATAGGCGCTGATCTTGTACGCCTTGACCGGCGCGCCGGCGAGTTCGGCCGCGCGCTCATTCGAACCCACGGCATACATCATGCGCCCGAAGCGGGTGTATTCGAGAAAAAACCAGATCAGCACGGCCAGAACGATCAGCACGACGACCGAGACGGGCAGGAGATTTGGCAGGATGAAATCAAAGCGGTGACGGCCAAGCGCGAGGAAAACCGGGCTGAACGTGCCATTGGCAACGCTGCCGTCCGGCAAGGTCATTCCCGTGGCGATGGAGCGTCCTTCGGTTGGTATGCGCTGAAGCCCGACCAGCAGAAACATCATGCCCAGGGTCGCGAGGAGATCAGGGACCCGCATATAGACAATCAGTATGCCATTGATCAACCCAACGATGATGCCGATGGCAAGACAGACGAGCGTTGCGGTCAGGGCATCTCCGCCCATCACCACCATGACATAGGACGATGCCATCATGGCGGTGGTCGCCACCGATCCGATGGAAAGGTCGAAACCGCCAACGACCAGCGTTGCCGTCACGCCAAGTGCCAATATGCCGGTGATTGAGACGGACTGGAGAATGAACACCGCGCTTTGCGGCGATGCAAATCCGTTGGTCACGATGCAGAAATAGATGATCAGACCCGCAAGCAGGGACAGAAAACCGTATTTGATTGCCAGATCGCGGACAGGCAGAGTGCTGTTTTTCATTCCCTGCTTTGAAACGGGGGCAACAGCGGAGGTTGGTGGTGTATTGGTATTCATTCAAATGACCATTCTGTGCTGGCCGGCGATTTCAGCCAGCAGCTTATCGATGTTGACATCGGCGTTGCGATGCTCGCCGACAAGTGTGTGTTCCGACATGACGACAATCCGGTCCGCAATCTCGAAGGCTTCGTCGATCTCGGTCAGGAAGACCAGGGTTGCACGCCCATCGGCGGAGGCGCGAAGCTTCGAGCCGATATCCCGTCTTGCAGCGATATCGACGCCCTGAAACGGTTCATCGAGGATGAGCATGCGAGATGCCTCGCTCAACCAGCGGGCAACCATGACTTTCTGCTGGTTGCCGCCGGACAGCGTGTCCATTTCGTCCCGCTCGGTGCGGCAGACGACACCAAGCGACGCGATCTGCGCGCGCGCCCTGTTCCTTTCCCGCCGCCGGCTGGAAACCGAAAAGAAGCTGCTGCGTTTGAGAAAGGGCAGGCTGATATTCTCGTATATGTTGAAATCCGGCACGATACCGCTGTCTGCGCGGTCCTTGGCGACAAGGAAAACACCCTGATTGATGGCCTGTCCGGTTGTGCGGGGCGCATAGGGGCGGCCGTCCAGACGCATGCTGCCCGATATCGGCCTTCGGACGCCGAAAAGCGTCTCGGCAAAGGCCGTCTTGCCGACGCCGACGAGACCTGTGACAGCGACGATCTCGCCGTCGCCCAGCGTGAGCGAGAATGGCCGGCTTCCCGGTGCGATACACAGGTTCTCGATCTGCAGAACCGGTGCGCTGGCCTCTCTGGTGACGACGTTGCCGAGGCTGATCTTTTGACCGAGCATGGCGTTGACCGCGCCGCCATAGTCCAGCTCGGGGCCATCAAAAACACCGCTGATCCGGCCGTCGCGCAACGTCACAATAATGTCGGCGAGCCGGCGTATATCGGACATGCGGTGGGAAATGTATAGGATCGCCACGCCACGGGCGCGCAAACGGTCGATCACCTCAAACAGCCGTTCTGCTTCCACGCTCGACAGGGACGATGTCGGTTCATCGAGAATGAGCACCTTCGGCTCGTGCGCCATGGCCCGGGCAATGGCGACCATCTGCCGTTCCGCCAGCGGTAGATCGGCGACAGTCGCACCAAGATCGATCTGCAGCCCCATGCGCTCGGCAACGGCAGCAGCTTCCCGCCGTACGCGCCGCGGGTTGAAAATTGCCCGTGCCCCGCGCCCGTTCAATCGATCCAGCGTCAGGTTTGTTGCAACATCCAGATCGGCCACAACGCCGTCATTGATATTCTGGTGAACCGTGACAACGCCTGCCCGTATGGCTTCTGCGGGCGATGCCGGCGAAAACTCCCTGCCATCAAGGCTGATTGATCCCGACGTTCGCGCATATACACCGCTGATGATCCGGACGAGCGTGGATTTGCCAGCGCCATTGGCACCCATCAGGATTGTGACAGTTCCTGCGCGCAATTGCAGATCGATCCCATCCAGTACCTGGATTGAGCCAAATGATTTGCGCAAATTTTCAATACGGAAGACGGTTTCCTCGACCATCTGCTCCTCCCCTTGCGAGCATGCTAGGACGCCGCATCATCAAATGTCAAGGCCATTGACATTTGCCAGTTTGCTGCCTTAACAAATGGATGGCAAGGGCACAAAAGCTGAGAAATGGTTCTTGTTTGCAGGGAGGAATATCGAAATGCCTGTGTTTGAGGCCCTGAATGTGGAGACGCTGCCGCTTCGGCTCGGTCAAAATACCATGCTGCTGCAACGGCTCGGTGAAGACTGGGGTAGTTGGAAGGTCCGCGAAGTCGGCGACGGCAATTTGAACCTGGTTTTCATTGTTGAAGGCAGCGCGGGCAGTGCAATTGTCAAACAGGCGCTGCCCTATGTGCGGCTGGTCGGCGAGAGCTGGCCATTGCCGTTGAAACGCTCATTCTTCGAATACCACGCATTGACACGACAGGCGGCCCGCGATCCGGGCAGGGTGCCTGAAGTTTTCCATTTCGACGGTGAGCAGGCCATCATCGTTATGGAATTCCTGTCACCCCATATTATTTTGCGGCGAGGGCTGATTGAAGGCAATCAATATCCCAATGCGGCCCGTGACCTCGGCCTATTTCTCGCCCGTACCCTGTTCCGTGGTTCGGATTTTTCCATGAAAGCGGCGACGCGCAAGGCTGATGTCGCGCTCTTCTCCGACAATGTCGAACTCTGCGACATCACCGAGAGCCTGGTTTTTTCGGATCCCTATTTCAACGCCCCGTTGAACAGGCATACCGCGCCGCAGCTGGACGGGCTTGTCGCTGCATTGCGTGCCGACCGTGACCTCAAGGTGGAAGCGCAGCGGCTCAAGCATCTGTTCGCCACGAAGGCCGAGACCCTGCTGCACGGCGACCTGCACACCGGGTCGGTGATGGTTACACCTGGCGAGACGCGGGTCATCGATCCGGAATTCGCGTTCTACGGCCCCATCGCCTTTGATGTCGGTATGCTGCTTGCCAATTTCTGGATGAATTATCTGGCGCAGCAAGGTCACGAACGGGATGACAACCGTCGCGATATGCGCGGTTACCTGCTTGAGGCTGTCGTGACGATTTGGGAAACATTCCGTTCCGAATTCTCCCACCTCTGGCGTACCGAACGCAGCGGCATCCTGTATCAACGCGCCTTGTTCGAAGATCAGGATGACAGCCTCGGCGCCGAACAGGCACTCGACGAAGTGCTGCATGATATCTGGCAGGACATGCTGGGGTTCGCCGGAATTGAAATGCACCGGCGCATTCTCGGCCTTGCCCACAACGCTGATTTTGAACTGATCGAAGATTCGGACCTGAGAGCGCGGTGCGAAACCAAAGCGCTTAAGTTCGGCCGTCATCTGGCCTGCAACCGGCGCCGTATCCATAGTTTGGCTGAAGTCAATGGTTTGATTGAACGGCTTGAAAAGGAGATTACCCTGTGAAAGTCGCAGACCGTCACTATCACACCATCTGGCTCAACAATGATCGTCGCTCGGTCGATATTATCGATCAGCGCTGGCTGCCTCACGAATTCAAAGTGGTGACGCTGAAAACGGTCGATGATATCGCCATTGCCATCCGCGATATGTGGGTGCGCGGCGCACCGTTGATCGGGGTGACGGCTGCCTATGGCGTTGCGATCGCCATGGCGGATGATCCTTCCGATGCCGCGCTACACGATGTCTGGGACAAGCTGCATGAAACCCGGCCAACGGCGATCAATCTTCGCTGGGCACTCGATACGATGCGCCAGTATCTGCTGCCGCTACCGCAGAAGGACCGCATGACGGCCGCCTATCGCCGGGCGGCTGACATTGCCGAGGAAGACGTGCAGCTTAATCGTCAGATCGGCCTGCACGGCCTCGAAATCATTCGCGACATTGCCGCCAGGAAAAAGCCGGGCGAGCCTGTCAATATTCTCACCCATTGCAATGCAGGCTGGCTCGCAACCGTCGATTACGGCACTGCAACCGCTCCTATCTATGTTGCGGCGGAGGAGGGGATCAATGTTCATGTCTATGTTGATGAAACGCGTCCGCGCAACCAAGGCGCGCAACTGACGGCATGGGAGTTGAACGGGCACGGTGTGCCGCATACGCTGATCGTCGACAATGCGGGTGGGCATTTGATGCAGCATGGTCAGGTGGACATGGTTATTGTCGGCACCGACCGGACGACGGCCAACGGCGATGTGTGCAACAAGATCGGCACCTATCTGAAGGCCCTGGCAGCCAAGGACAACAATGTTCCCTTCTATGTGGCCTTGCCTTCCCCGACCATTGATTGGACTGTTCATGACGGGATCAGCGAGATTCCGATCGAAGAACGCGCCGGTGCGGAAGTGTCCCATGTGCAGGGGCTGGCAGCCGACGGAAAAATCGCCTCCGTACAGATTTCACCGACGGGCAGCCCGACCGCCAACCCGGCTTTCGATGTGACCCCGGCACGTCTCATAACCGGGTTGATTACCGAACGGGGCGTTGCCAAAGCCTCGGCGGAAGGTCTAAGCGCCTTGTTTCCGCAGAGCAGGCGGTGATAAATCCGTCGAGGGACCCTGAGCAGCGGGAAGATGTGTGAATGACCACACCAGTACAAGATACCATCGATCTTCGCCGGGAAATGGTGGCGA
Source organism: Phyllobacterium sp. 22229 (assembly GCF_052056495.1). Classification (NCBI taxonomy): domain Bacteria; kingdom Pseudomonadati; phylum Pseudomonadota; class Alphaproteobacteria; order Hyphomicrobiales; family Phyllobacteriaceae; genus Phyllobacterium; species Phyllobacterium sp. 22229. Next base: position 88,535 of record NZ_JBQEPA010000004.1, on the reverse strand, counting down.
CGTGCCGCTCAATGAACTCGAGCGGCATCAATCAGGGAACGTCGGGAAATCTCTCCGTGCGCACGGAACGCGGATTTCTGGTGACACCGTCGTCCTTGCCCTATGAGACCATGCAGCCGGACGATCTCGTCGAGATGCATTTCGATGGCAGTTATGTGGGCCGGCCGCCATCGTCCGAATGGCGCTTTCACCGGGACATCCTGCAGAAGCGTTCCGATATCAATGTCGTTCTGCATTGTCACTCGGTCTATGCGACAACGCTCGCATGCCATAACAAGGCAATCCCGAGTTTCCATTACATGACCGGGATTGCCGGGGGGACGACGATCCGCTGCGCGCCCTATGCCACCTTTGGAACCCAGGCGTTGTCCGACAATGCGATCGTCGCGCTGGAGGACAGGCTGGCATGCCTGCTCAGCCAGCATGGTCAGATATCGCTGGGTGTTACGCTTGAATCCGCCCTTTGGCTTGCCATCGAAGTCGAAACCCTGTCGCGCATCTATGTCCAGGCGCTCACTTTGGGCGAACCGCCGATCCTGTCAGACGAGGAGATGGAGCGTGTCATCACCCAGATGCGTCAGATAAAATACAGCATGAGCCAGCAGGCCTGAGCCTCTTTACGGGGTTCTACTGGCTCTTTGTCGTGTCGAGTGCACTGGTCAGGTCGCCCAACGGCGGCTGATTGTAGGAGGCCACCGCATCATCACGAACCGTGATCCCGTGCAATGTCGGCAGTTCGAAACGCTTGGTCAGGAAGCGTAGAATCGAGGTTGTATCCATTGGCGTGTGATCAACGAAACCACGGCGGGCGAACGGCGAGACAATGATGGCCGGGATCCGGCTGCCCGGTCCCCAGCGGTCGCCTTTCGGCGGTGCGGCGTGGTCCCATATGCCGCCATTTTCATCATAGGTGACGATGACCAGCATATGCGGCCATTGCGGGCTTTTTTCCAGATGACCGATGATATCGGCAATGTGCGCATCGCCCGCCTCGATATCCGCATAGCCGGAGTGTTCGTTCAAATCACCCTGCGGTTTGTAGAAGGCAACTTGCGGCAGTGTGCCCATATCGATTGCCTTGATGAATTGGGAACCGGCCAGGCCGCCATCGAGCAGATGCTCGGTGCGTGCCGCCGTCCCCGGCGCAAAATTCGCGTAATAGTTGAACGGCTGATGATGGTACTGAAAATTGGGAACCGGCGTTTTATTGCCGTGGTCCAGCACATCCTGCCACGCGCCACCATACCAGGCCCAGCTGATATGCTTCAGGCTGAGCATATCGCCGATGGTCGGTTCGGTCTGCGGCGGGAGGGTTGTCGGGTTTGCAGGGTCCGCGGTCGCCGCATCGGCATTCTTTGCAGTCGTATTGCCGCTCGGTTGATAGGGCGGTTGCATGGTGTTGACGGCGTAGAAGTCCGGGGTGAGATTGCCATCGCCGGCAAATTTGGGGATGCCGTCAATCGCGGATTTGGGCGAATTGGCAGCGAGCGTCAATGAGACCCCATCCGGGTCCACCACCGCGACCGATGGTTTCGCCGGGCTGGTGTCGGCATGGGCGTAATAGGGCGCGCAAGCGCATATCAGCCATTGGTGATTGAAGAACGAGCCGCCAAAGCCGCCCATGAAAAATTCATCGGCGAGCGTGTATTTTTGTGCGACCTTCCACATTGCCGTCTTCGAGCCGTCCCAGAGCCCCATGACCATTGCGCCGGAATCGGCATAGGCGACGAACTTGTCGTTCTTGCCGCCATCGATCTGCATCTGGTTTTGGTAGAACCGGTGCCACAAATCGTGGGTGATCGTGCCGAGGGGGAGATTGAACCCCTGGGGATCGTCGACCCGGTAGGGGTGATTTGCCAGATGCTCGGTTTCTGCCTGCGTGACCGGTGGTGTAACGCCCTTTGCGGTCAATCCGCCCCAAACAGGCGGCAATTCGCGCAAGGGGGTATTGTCGCGGTCAAGCTGGATAAGCGCTGCATCCGAAACCCCTTGCAGGCCGTCTGCTCCGGGGAAACTGCCATAAAGATTATCAAAGCTGCGGTTCTCTGCGTAGATCACCACCACTGTGTCGATCAGGTTCAGAGTGTTGGGATGACCATCATTGTAGCCGGCCGCCAACGCGGGAGAGAGCCCGCCCATGGCGGCACCGATCACCGAAGCGGTCGCAATCATATTTATCCGCATGCTGGCAGTCTCCTTGTCGGCTATATGTTGATAACTTTTCAAGTTTACTCCACCATATCCCCAAGCCGTCCAAACGTGCCCGGGGATCTGACGGAGGAAGCTAATCATAAAGCCTCTTGGATACACAAGCACAAAGCACCGGACGGTGATCCTTTGCATCGTCGCGACGATTGGCGCTGCCGCGGCAGCGCACAGTGCGGTTACGGAACGTTCAGGCAGAGCCGCGCCGGAACCATCGCGCGCGCAGGTGCGCCAGCAGGTGAAAGCGCTCGGAGCGCTCGGTCAGGCCTTGTTTTTCGATCCTGCCTTGTCAGGCTCCGGCAAGCTCTCCTGTGCGTCCTGCCATGATCCGGCCCACGGCTTTGCCGCCGCCAGTGACCTTGCCGTTCAGCTTGGCGGCGGCGATCTGCAGCAGCCTGGGGTGAGGGCGGTGCCATCGCTCAAATATTTGCAGGCTGTCCCGCCGTTCACCGAACACTTTTTTGAATCGGAAGATGATGCGGACGAAAGCATCGACAATGGCCCGACCGGCGGGCTGACATGGGATGGCCGGGTCGATCGCGGCCAGCAACAAGCCAAAATACCCCTGTTTTCCGATTTTGAAATGGGTAACAAAAGCGATGAGGACATTGCCCGGCGGCTGATCGCAGCAGACTACGGTGCCCGGATTGCCGCCATCGCCGGTGTACAAGGCACGCCGGATACATCTGTGCTGGTCAATACCGCCCTCAAGGCGCTGGAGGTGTTCGAACAGGATTACGGCACCTTTTACCCCTATACGAGCAAATACGATGCGGTGCTCGCCGGAAAAGCCGTGCTGACCCCGCAGGAAGCCCGAGGCTTGGACCTCTTCAATGCACCCGCTAAGGGCAATTGCGCATCATGCCATGTAAGCCAGCGCGGCAATGACGGAACACCGCCGCAATTCACCGATTATGGTTTGATTGCCTTGGGTGCGCCGCGCAATCCCGAGATTCCAGCAAATAAGGATTCTCACTACGTCGATCTGGGCCTTTGTGGCCCGCTGCGGACGGACTTCCTGAATCGCACAGACTATTGCGGTCTTTTCCGCACGCCCACACTGCGCAATGTGGCACTTCGAAAGACATTCTTTCACAACGGCGTCTTTCACTCCCTGCAGCAAGCCGTGGAATTTTATGTCGAGCGGGAAACCAGACCAGAGCGTTGGTATTCGCGCAAGCCTGATGGCAGCGTTGATAAATATGATGACCTGCCGCAGGCCGCCAAAGCCAATGTGAACATGGACCCGCCCTTTGACCGGCATGTCGGGGAAGCACCGGCTCTCACGCCTGACGAGATCCAGGATGTCATCAGCTTTCTCGGTACGCTGACCGACGGTTACAGCCAGCCCGAACAATAACGCTGCAGGCTGTCAGAGCCTTCTTCGTTTAAACCGCAAAGCTCTAGGATTGTCCTGGCAGGTCAAGCAGCCTTGCCACCTCGGCAGCGCCGTTGCCGGATGCGGACAGCACACCGCTGTCCTTCACATCGACAATAGACCCGTTGGCAAAGCTCAAAGACCAGCCGTCATTGCGGGCATTTCGGCGGCGATCGGTGAGTTCGATGCCAGACGCGGAGATCAGTGCAATGGCTTCATCGGCATCCATGATCGTCGCTCCATCTTAGCGGTTTCCTCATCATAGTTGAGTCTGCGCGCGCAGCCGAGTCAAGCGGAAACCGGCGCAGTGTTGAGGCGCAATAAGCGTCCATCGTTTATGCTGCAAAGACGAGCGACTGATGCGCGCCAACCCCTGCTTTGACACCAGCCGCTGCGGCCATCGTTGCATTGGCCATGGGGCTGGCGGCGTCGCCGGCCGCATAAACGCCCTTGACCGTTGTCTGCATCCAGTCGTCCACACGAATGAATGCGCCAAGCGGACCGTCATCGAAAGCACAGTCGAGCTGTTGCGCCAGCGGGCTGGCCATGCTGGTTTTGGGTGCGGTGAATACGGCGTCAACAGGTACAACCCTGCCATCAGCGAGCCTGACCGCCTCAAGCCGGGGCGCATTGCCCAGAAGCTCGGCAACCGGTGTCCGTTCGATCCGCACATTCCTCACCGCCAGACTGGAAAGCTGTTCCGCATCCGGCTCAAACGCATTTTGAGTGAAGTATGTGGTCGGGCCCCAATCCGATATCAGCAGTGCCTGGTGTGCCGACATGGGTGTATTGGCAAGGACGCCCAGTGCCTGTCCGCCCACTTCATAACCGTGGCAATAGGGGCAGTGAAGAACCGATTGCCCCCATCGTTCCGGCAGGCCAGGGATTGCAGGCAGATCATCTTTCACGCCGGTTGCCAGAATGAGACGCATGGCCCGTTTTTCGCTGCCATCGGCCAGTGTAACGGCAAAATCGCCATCGGTTTTGCTGGCCGATACAGCCTCGCTGTCGATAAACTCCACTGTCGGGTAAAGGGAAAGCTGCTGCCGCGCGTCGCCAATGATATCTTGGGGCCGTCTGCCGTCCTGGCCCAGAAAGCCATGCGATGCGTCGGCGAAGCGGTTTCGGGGCAAGCCCGCGTCGATCAGGAGCATGCGCCGGCGGGCGCGGGCAATCTGGATAGCGGCGGAAAGACCGGCAAAACTGCCGCCGATAACAATGGCATCATATGTCATGGAAGCTCCTTCATTGCGGGAGGCAAGATATTTCCAATGCCGGATCGCATCGGAATTCGTATTAAATAACAGCATAAGTTACATGAAAATTGCCGTCAATAGTCATGTAACTTATTCTATTACGTATCATTTGCGTGTGCTATGCTTGGATGGGGAGAATGATCAGTATGAGACATGACAGCCGCCTATCGAGAATGCTCCACGTTCTGATCCATATGGATCGGCACGACGGTTCGATCACGTCGGACAACATCGCAAAGATGCTGAACACCAATCCGGTTGTGGTGCGACGAACCATGGCGGGCTTAAGAAATGCCGGTTATGTCCGCTCCGACAAGGGGCATGGCGGCGGCTGGATACTGGCGCGTCCGCTGGAGGAAATATCGCTGCTTGACGTGCACCAGGCACTGGGGCGCCCGGAAATGTTTGCAATCGGCATAGCCATCGACCATCCGGATTGTCTCGTGGAGCAATCGGTCAATGCAGCTTTGACGGATGCCTTCGATGCCGCGGAACAAATGCTCCTGTCGCGTTTTGCCGAGGTGACACTGTCCGATATCGCGCGTGATTTTGACCTTCGATTCCGGAACTTGACCGAGAGGCCAGCACGAACGGTTTGATTGATCGAGGCGGCTTCAGGAGGCAATGGAGCCGCGGCTGGCCTCGCATCGTGATAACAATAATGCAGAAGTAGCTTGCGGCTTGGAATTGTTCGGGCAACCGGTGTATAGGCAGGTCCGGCAGGATCTTGCCGGCATAGCAAAGCCGCATTTGAGAGAAAGACGCGCGTCGACATGACCATAGCGAATTCGCGGAAAATCACCGCCTGGGAAGACATTACGGCGGCCGTAGGCAATTTTCATCTGGCGGCGCTGCTGGGCTTTCAGAACAAGGCCAATGAGCGCCTGCACGACCTCGTCAACAAGACCAGGATCCTTATCATCGCCAGCCACTCCAGACAGTTGCTCCTGGCCAATTGCAGCCGTATCGTCTGGCTCGAATATGGCAAGGTCAAGATGAATGGAGATGTCGAAACCGTCGCAAATGCGTATTTTGGAAATCAGTAAACGGAAACACATTGGGGTGCGCTTTTCAGGTTCAACGATCAATCGGTTGTTGAACGCATGAAACGCGCGCGTTCATTTCGCGTGATAACATCAGTTATGCAACGCATGAGCGCACCCTTGGCGACGCTTCGTTTTGTCATTCGCAAATTCGCGGAGTCGGTCCGGATATTTGGTGTAGCCGGCACGTTCGGCCGCATCATCTCATTCACTCGATCCGGCAGACTGACTGCTCTTTTCACCAGCAGGCGTGCGACACTGCTCTCGACCGCGACGGACGAAAACAAGAACATTCTTGCATCGTTCTATCCTGGCTCCTCTGTCCGGCCAGCACCGGCATTGATGCCGCCACGCGTTCTTATCGTCGCTGAGATGTCTATTCCGCAGTGCAAGAAGTACCGCGTCACCCAGAAGGCGGAGCTATTGCGCGGTATCGGCATCGAAGCAGCGGTGGTTGACTGGACGCACTTTGATAGGGCCCGAACGCTTCTCCAGACCCATTCAATTGTCATATTCTACCGCGTTCCCGCGGTGCCTGAGGCTATCCTGCTGATAAAGGAGGCCAAACGTCTCGGCGTTCATACGTTCTGGGAGGTCGACGATCTTGTTTTCGACCCGGAAGGATACCTTTCCAACAAAAACCTTGAAACTCTTGCTTCGGCGGATCGAAAGGGTGTCCTTGAAGGGATGAAACTTTACCGCGAGGCGCTTCTCCTGTGCGATGAAGGCATTGCATCCACCAAAGCGCTCGCAAGGGCCATGCGCGAGGTCACTGGCAGGAACGCCTGCGTTGTGGAAAACGCGCTCGACGCCGATACGCTGCAGATTGCCGAAAGTATCCGCAAACGCTTGGCGGAAACCACGAAGCAACCCAAACGGACCGTTACAATCGTCTATGGCTCGGGCACCAAGACGCATGATATCGATTTTTTGACGGCAAGCGACGCGCTGTTCAATGTCCTGTCGCAACGCCCCAATGTGAGGCTGCGCATCATCGGCAGTTTGAATATCGAAGACCGGTTTGATGGATTCGCTGATCGTATCGAACGATACCCGTTCGTCAGCTTTGACCGCTATCTGGAGCTTCTGGCCGAAGCCGATATTTCAATCGCGCCGCTAGAAAATTCCATTTTCAACGATGCCAAAAGCAATATCAAATTTCTGGAAGCATCGGTTCTCGGCGTGCCCTCGGTCTGCTCGCCCGCCGATGCCTTTCGAACTGCCGTGATCGATGGCGAAAATGGCTTTCTGGCCGCCAGCTCAGCTGAATGGGAGCAAAAACTACTCCGCCTAGTCGATCAGCCCGCGCTTCGCACCGAAATGGCTTTCCAGGCACGGGAAAGTGTCAATCTGGCCTATGCGCCTGTGCAGATTGCGCATCGCCAGCTTGTACCGCTCATCGAACGCTTTCGCCAGCGCGAGCAGGGTATCACCCGCATTCTGTTTGCAAATGTATATTTTTCTCCGCAATCGTTTGGCGGAGCGACCGTCATAGCCGAAGAGATGGCCCGGCGGCTCGCCCAGAGGGACGATGTGGAAGTTTACGTCTTCACATCCTGGTCAAACAGCCATGCGTCGGACTACGATCTAGTCCGCTACAACGCAAAGGATGCTACGGTCTTCGCCGTGAAAGTACCGGTGGTGCGTACGCGCTTGATGGACATCAAGGATGATGCCATGGGCCAGGTATTTGAAGGTGTGCTTGAGGCGATCAAGCCGGATGTGGTCCAACTGCACTCGGTACAGACGCTGGGCGTCACTCTCGGCTCCGTCTGCAAGGCCGCCGGCATTCCCTATGCCATAACGCTCCACGACGCCTGGTGGCTGTGTGAACGCCAGTTCATGGTAACCGGTGAAGGCAGGTATTGTTTTCAAACGCGTATTGATCCAGCGGTTTGCGCGGCATGCGTGCCGGATAAGGCTTTCAATAAGCACCGTACCAAACTTGTGCACGAGGCTTTGCTGAAAGCAGACGGGCGTATTTCGCCAAGTGCCTATTTCAAGCAGCTATATATGCACAACGGCCTGCGGGACGACCAAATTTTTGTCAATAAGAACGGGGTTAAACTGCCCTCGCCAAGCTTCACGCGCAAGCGATCGGACCGTATCCGTTTCGGTTATGTCGGGGGATCGACACCGATCAAAGGGTATGACCTTGTCCGGGAGGCTTTTTCGGCACTTCCGGAATGTGGCGTCGAGCTCATCATGGTCGATAATACGCTCAACAGTGGCTACAGCAGCGTCGACGCCAAGCGAATGAACGCACACAATCCCGTCCGCATCGTACCGGCCTACACCCAGGACACCATTGACGAGTTTTTCTCTCACATTGATGTGCTTCTCTTCCCATCTCAATGGAAGGAGAGCTTTGGACTGACGGTGCGCGAGGCGCTGCTTCGCGACATCTGGGTTATTGCCACAGATTCCGGCGGAGCCGTCGAGGACCTGACAGATGGCGAGAACGGCTACATCATTCCCATTTCGCCCGACAGTACTCATCTGCGAATGGCAATGGAACGGGTCATTGCGAACAGGGCGGCGCTATCTGCTTACGTCAATCCGTTCAAAGACCGCATACAAAGCTTTGATGGACAGGCGGCCGAGCTTTACGATTATCTTCATTCGCTGGCGCAAAAGAGTAGCCAATAACATAGCCCCTGAGCGGCACCCCTGGCGGCGTCCAATGGTTCGGCCGGGTTTATGCTCGCCCTTTTTACAGCAGAAGAGAATGAACGCATGGGGCATGAACGAACATACCGCCGCCAGAAAAGGCCCTAAAAGTAAACCGCTGCCTCTGATCTGTGCCGGTACGGGCCAAATCCCGCTCAAATCCTTATAGTTTCTTTATATCCCCACACAGTGTGCCGTCTCGAATTCTTATGTCCAGGAGGTCATAACTCTCCTGCTCATCCTGCTTGTCTGAAAACACCTCCGGGTAATGTTCAGAAGTATTGATGTTTTTTACATAAGGAGTTCTCCAAATGGACTTTATTGTTCTTGGGATAGGCGTTTTGTTCTTTCTCATTTCGCTAGCTTATACAAAAGCCTGCGAGAATTTGTGATCGAAGGGACCAGAAAATGACTATCGACTACATTCTCGGAGGTGCAGTGACCTTGTTCCTTCTTGCCTATCTCACTTACGCGCTGGTTCGCCCAGAGCGTTTCTGATCGCCTCTGACGCCAGGCTTGGAAAGCTACACCTATGACTCTCAATGGCTGGATACAGATTCTCGTTTACTGCGGGATCATCATCTTACTTGTCAAACCGCTCGGCGGTTACATGACGCGCGTTTTTAACGGCGAACGTACATTTCTTTCGCCCGTCCTCGTTCCGTTGGAGCGGGGCCTTTATCGTATTGCCGGGACAAGCGAGCGCGACGAGCAGCACTGGACCACCTATACGGCTGCGCTATTGCTGTTCAGCTTGGGCGGTCTCATTGTGCTTTACGCATTGCAGCGGTTCCAGGGAATCCTTCCCTATAATCCCGCTGGCATGACGGCAACGGAACCTGGTCTTGCCTTCAACAGTGCCGTCAGTTTTGTCACCAATACCAACTGGCAGAACTATGGCGGCGAAAGCTCCATGTCCTATCTCGTCCAGATGGCCGGTTTCACGGTTCAGAACTTCGTATCGGCAGCCACGGGCATTGCGATTGCCATCGCCCTCATTCGCGGGTTTGCCCGCACCTCAGGCAAATCCGTCGGCAATTTCTGGGTCGATCTGACAAGAAGCACGCTCTATATACTGCTTCCCATCTGCATCGTTCTGACGCTCGTCTATGTGTATCTCGGGGTTCCACAGACGCTCGGAACCTATGTCGATGCCACGACGCTCGAAGGCGCAAAGCAGACCATTGCGGTCGGGCCCGTCGCATCCCAGCTTGCGATCAAGATGCTCGGCACGAATGGCGGCGGCTTCTTCAATGCCAACTCGGCACATCCCTTTGAAAATCCGGATGCCATTTCGAATTTCATCCAGATGGTTTCGATCTTTGCCATCGGTGCCGCGCTGACCAATGTCTTTGGCCGGATGGTTGGAAATCAACGGCAAGGCTGGGCGCTTTTTGCCGCCATGGGCGTTCTCTTTCTCGCCGGCGTTACCGCCTGCTATTGGTCGGAAGCCGCCGGCAATCCGCTGGTGCATGCGCTCGGGCTTGATGGCGGCAATATGGAAGGCAAGGAGACCCGTTTCGGCATCGCTTTGTCGGCGCTCTTTGCCGTGATCACGACAGCCGCATCCTGCGGCGGCGTCAACGCCATGCATGACAGTTTCATGGCCATTGGCGGCATGCTGCCCATGATCAACATGATGCTGGGTGAGGTCATCATCGGCGGTGTTGGTGCCGGTCTCTACGGCATTCTGCTCTATGTTGTCATCGCGGTTTTCGTCGCCGGACTAATGGTCGGCCGCACGCCGGAATATCTCGGCAAGAAGATCGAAGCCAAGGAAGTGAAGATGGCCATGCTCGGCGTGCTTTGCCTGCCGCTTGCCATGCTTGGGTTCACGGCGATTGCATGCGTGCTGCCATCGGCGGTCGCTGCGACCGGCAATTCCGGCCCGCACGGCTTCTCCGAAATCCTCTATGCCTATACGTCAGCGGCCGCCAACAACGGTTCGGCATTCGGCGGCCTCGGCGGGAACACCACCTGGTATAACCTGACGCTTGCCATCGGCATGCTTATGGGCCGGTTCTTGGTGATCATCCCGGTCATGGCAATTGCCGGGTCGCTGGTCGTCAAGAAGACCGTTCCAGAATCCGCAGGCACCTTCCCAACGCATGGCGGCTTGTTTGTCGGACTTCTTATTGGCGTCATCCTGATCGTCGGCGGCCTCACATTCTTCCCGGCGTTGGCTGTCGGACCGATTGTCGAGCACCTCGCCATCGGTCTTGGCCAGACCTTCTGATGGAGCCTGTCATGCGTCACGATTACCTGCAATTCAACCTCCATCCTCGCGCCGGCAAGCTGGCGCGAGGGGCAGCCAAGCGCGTGCGCGCCTCCGACATCATCCTTGGCATGACGCTGGTGATGCTGATCGTCTGGCTTGCGGCATACGCCTGTCTTCACACGGTCATAGCGTCATGATCGCCGCTGTGCAGTTACAAGAATTTCAAAACTGGAGTCTCAAATGAGCCAGTCCAAATCCGCGAGCCTCATGGACTCTCGCATACTCATACCGGCCATCGGAGGAGCTTTTAAAAAGCTTGATCCGCGCAGCCTTATCAAAAATCCCGTCATGTTCGTGGTTGCAGTCGTCTCCTTCCTGACGACGGTGCTGTTCCTGAAAGACCTGGCGACCGGCGGCCGCGATCTCGGATTCTCACTCCAGATCATCATCTGGCTCTGGTTCACCGTGCTTTTCGCCAATTTTGCGGAAGCCGTTGCCGAGGGCCGTGGCAAGGCGCAGGCGGATTCGCTGCGCAAGGCGCGCACGGAAACGCAGGCCAAGCTTCTCATTGGGGATGACCGTGCCAGCTTCAAACTCGTGCCCGGCACGAAGCTGAAGGTCGGCGATGTCGTGCTGGTCGAGGCGGGGGATATTATCCCTTCTGATGGCGAAGTGATCGAAGGCATCGCCTCGGTCAATGAATCTGCCATCACCGGCGAATCCGCTCCGGTCATCCGCGAATCCGGCGGCGACCGTTCGGCTGTCACCGGCGGGACCCAGGTTCTGTCGGACTGGCTGCGCGTACGTATCACTGCCGCAGCCGGCTCCACATTCATCGACCGGATGATTGCTCTCGTCGAAGGCGCGGAACGGCAGAAGACACCCAACGAAATTGCGCTCAATATTCTGCTTGCCGGCATGACCCTGATCTTCGTGCTGGCAACGGCAACGATCCCGAGTTTTGCAACCTATGCGGGCGGCGCCATTCCCGTGGTTGTTCTGGTCGCACTGTTTGTCACGCTGATCCCGACCACGATCGGCGCTCTGCTGTCGGCAATCGGCATTGCCGGCATGGACCGGCTGATCCAGTTCAATGTTCTTGCCATGTCGGGACGCGCCGTCGAGGCCGCCGGTGACGTCGATACTTTGCTTCTCGACAAGACCGGGACGATCACATTCGGCAATCGCCAGGCAACCGAATTCAGTCCCGTGACGGGCGTGACCGAGCAGGAACTGGCGGATGCGGCACAGCTTGCCTCTCTGGCCGATGAAACGCCGGAAGGCCGCTCGATCGTCGTCCTGGCCAAGGAGAAATATGGCATTCGTGCGCGTGACATGGCGACATTGCATGCCACATTCGTGCCCTTCACCGCGCAAAGCCGTATGAGCGGCGTGGATATCGACGGCTCGTCTATCCGCAAGGGGGCTGTCGACGCGGTTCTCGCCTATGTCAATTCCACAACCGTTGCAACGGGAACCGTCCGGGCAAGCGCCGAACTGGTGCGTGAACTGCAGTCCATTGCCGATCAGATAGCCAAGGCAGGCGGGACACCGCTTGCCGTGGTGCGCGACGGCAAGCTGCTCGGCGTCATTCACCTGAAGGACATCGTCAAGGGCGGGATTCGCGAACGCTTCTCTGAATTGCGCCGCATGGGCATCAAGACTGTGATGATCACGGGTGATAACCCGCTGACGGCAGCGGCAATTGCGGCAGAGGCCGGCGTTGACGATTTCCTCGCTCAGGCCACACCTGAAAACAAGCTCTCGCTCATCCGCGACGAACAGGCCAAGGGGAAACTCGTGGCAATGTGCGGCGACGGAACCAACGACGCGCCCGCGCTTGCGCAGGCCGACGTCGGTGTTGCCATGAACACAGGCACGGTGGCGGCGCGCGAAGCGGGCAACATGGTCGATCTCGACAGCGATCCGACCAAGCTCATTGAAATCGTCGGCATCGGCAAGCAGCTGCTGATGACGCGCGGTGCATTGACGACGTTTTCGATTGCCAATGATATCGCCAAATACTTCGCCATTATCCCGGCAATGTTTCTGGCGTTCTACCCGCAGCTCGCTGCGCTCAACATCATGGGCTTGCAGACGCCGCAGAGCGCCATCCTGTCGGCAATTATCTTCAATGCCCTGATTATCGTTGCGCTTATTCCGCTGTCGCTCAAAGGCGTCAAGTACCGGGCGGTCGGTGCAGGGGCTCTCTTGAGCCGCAACCTTCTGATTTACGGCCTGGGCGGTGTCATCGTGCCATTCATCGGCATCAAAGCGATCGACATGGTCATCACCAGCCTTGGGCTCGCATAAAGGATCATTCCAATGTTAAAGCAACTCAAACCCGCGATAGTCATGGTTATCGCTCTTACAGTGATCACGGGTCTCATCTATCCCCTGGGTATGACTGGGCTCTCGCAGCTGCTGTTTCCGCACCAGGCCAATGGCAGTCTGATCGAGACGAATGGGACTGTTATCGGATCCGAACTGATCGGTCAGGCGTTTGCAGCCGACAAGTACTTTCATGGCAGGCCATCGGCAGCCGGAGACGGATACAATGCGAGTTCTTCCGGCGGCTCCAATCTCGGACCAACAAATCCGAAATTGATCGACCGCATCAAGACAGATGCAGCGGCACTGAAGGAAACGAATAGCGCTGCTCCCGTCCCCATTGATCTGGTTACGGCGTCGGGCAGCGGGCTGGACCCGCATCTTTCTCCGGCCGCCGCCTACTTCCAGATACCGCGCGTGGCAAAAGCACGAGGTGTCGACGAGGCACGTATCCGCCAGCTGGTGGACCAGAACATACAGGCGCGCGAGCTTGGGTTCATGGGTGAGCCGGTTATCAATGTGCTGGCGTTGAATCAGGCACTCGACGGTCTGAAATAAGCCGGTTAGCCTGAAATACCGGGAACGTGCGATGCGGGTTCCCGGTATTTTCAAAGGGGTCATGACACATGCCTGATGACGGCCGCGATACTGAACGGAGACCATCGCCCGAGGCGCTCCTGGAAAATGCCGAGCGAGAGACCCGTGGCCGGTTGAAGATTTTTCTGGGGGCGGCACCGGGGGTCGGAAAGACCTACGAGATGCTGATGTCGGGACGGGCGGCGATTGCCGAGGGCATCGATGTTGTCATCGGGGTGGTCGAGACACATGGGCGCAAGGAAACGGAAGCCCTCGTCAAAGGTTTCGAGGTCCTCCCGAAAACCCGGATCAATTACAAGGACCACCAGCTTGAAGAGATGGACATTGACGCGATTCTGGCGCGCCGTCCGGCTCTTGTCCTCGTGGACGAACTGGCACACACGAATGCGCCCGGTTCACGCCATCCGAAGCGCTATCTGGATGTCCAGGAGATTTTGAGACACGACATTGACGTTTATTCCACCCTCAACATCCAGCACGTGGAAAGCCTGAATGATGTCGTGGCCCAGATTACCCATGTGCGCGTGCGGGAAACCGTGCCCGATTCCATCATCGATGAGGCGGACGACGTTGAAATCATCGATCTCACACCGGCAGATCTGATCAAGCGCCTGCATGAAGGCAAAGTATATGTTCCCGATACTGCCAAACGCGCCATAGAGAACTATTTTTCTCCGGGGAATTTGACCGCTTTGCGTGAGCTTGCCCTGCGCCGCACGGCGCAGCGGGTCGATGACCAGCTTCTCTCGCACATGCAGGCAAACGCGATATCAGGACCCTGGGCTGCTGGCGATCGCGTGGTCGTGTGCATCGATGATCATCAGGGAGGAACGTCGCTCGTCCGCTATGCCCGGCGGCTTGCTGACCGCTTGCGTGCGCCGTGGACGGCACTCTATGTGGAAACGCCCGGGTCAACCCGGCTCTCGGAGGACGACAAGGACCGCATTGCCTCCACCTTGCGGCTGGCAAGCCAATTGGGGGGAGATGCGATCACGACGCCCGGCCGCGATCCCGCGGAAGAGATTGCGCGCTATGCGCGGGAAAACAATGTGACCCACATTGTGACGGGCAAGCCGACAAAGCCGCGCTGGCGCGAGTTTTTTGAAGGGTCGGTGTCGCATGATCTTATCCGGCATGCCGGAAATATCAGCGTGCACGTGATTTCCGGGAATGAGCAGAACGGCGAGCCGGCCCGTCAGAAGGCGCCGGAAATTCCGGAAGGACATTTTCAGCTCAGGGCCTATCTCCTGAGCACGGCATATGTCGCAGGGGCGCTGGCGGTGGGGCTGCTGATCTCGCGCGTGCTGGATGTACGCAATATCGCTCTCGTTTTTCTGATGGCTGTTCTGGCATCGGCAGTGACCGTCGGGCTCTGGCCAGCTCTGTTCGCCTCAGTGTTAAGCGCTGTTGTGCTGAACTTCTTTTTCCTCGATCCCCTTTACACCCTGGTTATCAGTGACCCCGAAAGCGTGATTGCGCTTGGCTTCTTTTTCGGTGTTGCAGTGATCGCCAGCAATTTGACGGCGAGGGTGCAGCGGCAGGCGGCGGCAGCGCGGCAACGGGCCAGAACAACGGAAGATCTCTATCTCTTCAGCAAGAAGCTGGCGGGAACGGGTACACTTGATGATGTCCTGTGGGCTACGGCCTTTCAGATCGCGTCCATGTTGAAACTGCGCGTCGTGCTTCTCCTGCCGGAGAAGGGCTCGATTGAAGTGAAGGCAGGCTATCCACCCGATGATACATTGGACGACGCCGACATTGCGGCAGCGCGGTGGGCATGGGAAAACAACCGGGCCGCGGGCAGGGGCGCCGATACGTTGCCAGGTGCAAAACGGCTCTATCTGCCCTTGCGAACGGGCCGCATGGCTGTTGGTGTGATTGGTCTCGACAGCGACAAGAAAGGGCCCTTGCTGACACCTGAACAGCAGCGTTTGCTTGACGCTCTGGCTGACCAGGCGGCGGTCGGCATTGAGCGAACACAGCTGGCGGCAGATGTGGACAAGGCAAAGCTTGCAGCGGAAGCGGATCGTCTTCGCTCGGCCCTGCTGACATCCATTTCGCATGATCTGAAGACTCCGTTGGCTGCGATCATGGGGGCAGCCGGTACATTGAAAGAGTTCGCTCCGGCGCTTGCCGCCGCCGAGCGCTCGGATCTTCTCTCGACCGTTATTGACGAATCCGAACGCCTCAACCGGTTCATTGCCAATCTGCTTGACATGACCCGGATTGAGTCCGGGGCAATGGAACCGAATTTTGCCTATCACTATGTGGGTGACATCGTCGGTTCGGCGCTGAACCGGGCAAAGAAGATCATTGGAACCCACAAGACCGAGGTCTCCATTCCGGATGACCTGCCCATGCTGAGGATTGATCCGGTCCTGTTTGAGCAGGTGCTTTTCAATCTGCTGGACAATGCCGCGAAGTACGCCCCCGACGGTTCGGCTCTGCGGATTCAAGCCTGGTCGGATGATGGGTCGGTCACGCTTCAGGTGATGGACGAAGGTCCCGGAATTCCGGTTGAGGATCTCGAACGGGTCTTCGACAGTTTCTATCGGGTGAGCAAGGGCGATCAGGTCAAGGCGGGTACCGGACTGGGGCTTTCCATTTCCCGCGGATTTATTGAAGCGATGGGCGGCACGATTGCGGCCGGACAAAGGACCGATCGGTCAGGAGCAGTTTTCACCATCAGAATGCCGGCCTCCCGGAGTGTTCCCGGCATGGATACCAGGCCATGACGAACACCAGCGTCAAGATTCTTGTCGTGGACGACGAGCAACCCATTCGGAAGCTGCTTCGGGTCGGTCTTGGCACGCAAGGGTACAATGTTCTGGAGGCGGGGAATGCCACAAGCGCGGTCGAGCAGGTGGAAGCCCATCAGCCCGACCTGATTTTGCTCGACCTCGGTCTTCCCGGCGTTTCCGGCTGTGATCTTCTGCGCCAGTGGCGCGAGGAGGGCTCGGATATCCCGGTGGTCATATTGTCAAGCCGCACCGATGAACGGGGAATAGTGGAGGCGCTGGAGCTTGGAGCTGATGATTATGTCGTCAAGCCGTTTGGGATGAACGAGCTGGTCGCACGCATTCGGGTTGCCCTGCGGCATCGTCTGCAGCAGCAGGGCGAACTGCCGGTTTTTGAAACCGGGGGTCTCTCCGTCGATCTGGTGAAGCGGATTGTGAAGGTCGATGGCAGGGAAGTGAAGCTGTCGCCCAAGGAGTACGATATTCTCCGCGTCCTGGTCCAGCATGCCGGCAAGGTGCTCACCCACCGCTTTCTCCTGTCACAGGTGTGGGGTGGCTCTGCGGATGTCCAATATCTGCGCGTCTACGTCCGGCAGCTTCGTCAGAAACTGGAGCAACTGCCGGATCAGCCGCGATACATTGTGACGGAGACCGGCGTGGGGTATCGCCTGAAAGAAGCTGACTAGGACTGCCGTGCCTTTGCGCCGGGATTTGCAATTGGAAATGAGAATGAAATTGGCCGATTATCTCAAGCTTGATGATGTGATGTGTGATCTGGAGGTGTCATCCAAGACGCAAGCACTGCATGCCATGGCGGATGTTGTGAGCAGGGACGGGGGCGTTCCAGCGGCGGCCCTCTTGGCTGCGCTGCAAAAGCGCGAGCGCCTTGGCTCCACCGGCATAGGACAGGGCGTTGCCATTCCGCATACGCGGATCGAAGGGGTCGAGACGCCGAGGGCCTGTCTGGCAAGGCTGAAGAAGCCCGTCGAGTTCGCGGCCATTGACGATCTGCCGGTGGATATCATTCTCATGCTGATCACCCCGGACGCCGAGGTAAACAGGCATTTGAATGTCTTGGCGCAGTTTACGCGAAGGCTGAGATTTCCGGGTGTCCTAGAAGGCATGCGCACTGCCGCAGACGCCAGGACGCTTTGTGCGCATCTGACAGACAAAACATGACAGGCGGCCAGGAGACCGCCTGTCCATCCATCCAGAAAATCGATCTAGGCTGATCTGCGATAGCGGCCCTGTCGATGCGACGAGCCATCAACGGGTGTGACATGGACTGAAAGATCGGTCCAGGGATCAGCGATGAGACAATCGCCGTCCTGCGCGCACCAGACGGCCCCAGCTTCATGTTCACTTTCACTCACGGCGAAATGGATGGCGGACTCTCTGTCGGCAAAGAGGCCGCCGACAAGGCGTTGCCTGTCGCAAACGACCCAGCAGCCATCCAGATTGCGGCCAACGATGAAACGGCAGCGGCTATTGGAATTGCATGGATATTGCATACTGCTTCCCATCATGTCTTGCTTCCGGGTTGGTGTGATTTCATTGGGAAAAGGCTCTAAACGCGCCAAGCGAGTGGAGCAGGATGAATCGCGGGTTTTTCCCGGAGATTGAACGCAGCATCATGATCAGGATCGGTAACACCTCCGAGGTTATCGAGGGCGGATGCAATCTGTGCCGCGACGTCATCGGCAACGGTGACGAGTGGCAGGCGGACCTCGTCGCGCATACCGCGCCGGTGTTTCAGTGCAGCCT
This sequence comes from Phyllobacterium sp. 22229, assembly GCF_052056495.1. Classification (NCBI taxonomy): domain Bacteria; kingdom Pseudomonadati; phylum Pseudomonadota; class Alphaproteobacteria; order Hyphomicrobiales; family Phyllobacteriaceae; genus Phyllobacterium; species Phyllobacterium sp. 22229. Next base: position 70,335 of record NZ_JBQEPA010000004.1, on the reverse strand, counting down.
TGACGGGGCAGGGGTTCGTATCCAGCTCGAAGGCCTCGAGGACGGGTTTCAGTCTCTGGTGAATATACTTCGCCGTTGGCCAATCACCTTTGATGCAGGCATTTTGCAGCGCGACAAAAACGTGGGGCAGGACATTGGCCATGACCGAGATCATTCCGTCGCCGCCCAAAAGGTTGAAGGCGTGGGCTGAAGCATCATGCCCCGACAGAAGAATGAAGCGATCTCCGAATGTGTTGCGCATCTCTTCGACCCGTCTCACGTCACCGGTTGCATCCTTGATACCCAGGATCGACGGCATCTGCGACAACCGGTCGAGGGCCTGCAAGGAGATATCGACGCCGGTTCGGGATGGTACGTTGTAGACAATGACCGGTATTGGAACGCGTGCGGCAATCGCTTCGAAATGACGAACGATGCCGTCCTGATTGGGTCTGTTGTAGTAGGGCGTGACGATCAAAGCCGCGTCCGCGCCGCAGGAATGGGCAGCGGATGTGTAGGCAATGGTCAGTTCGGTACTGCTCGTGCCGGTCCCGGCAATGATGGGTACGCGGCCGTTCGATACCTTCAGACACGTTCTGATGATCCTCAGCCGTTCATCCCAGGTAAGTGTGGAGGCTTCTCCGGTGGTTCCGCACGCAACCAGAGCGCTTATGCCGGACTGAATGTGCCACTCCGCCAGTTCGCCGATCGCACGGTAGTCGACATTCCCGTTTTTGAACGGTGTGACGAGCGCTGTCATCACGCCCGTTAGGCGTGATCGTTCAACTTGACTGTCGCTGTTCATGATGTCCTCTTCTGCATTCCATTCGCGCATGGACAGGAACTGGCTCTGCCGGGCGGCAAACGGACGCGGCGGCATTGAAAGCACGTCCCCTGGAGACGGGCTTTGCCGGCATCTTGTTCGTATCGCTGTCATCTCGCGCAATTCTCGTGTTGAGTACGGCTCATACGTATCAACGCTTCCGATAGGAATTCCATTGCGTGTTCGCAGCAATCATATCAAAAAAGTATAAGGATCAGGGGGCGAGGCTGTACCCAGTCGAGCATAGAAATTTCAGGGCATCAAAACTTATATGAGATTTTTATATTCTGGCTGTGGCGTTGCAATGGATTTCATATGCCGAGTTTATTATTTTATACAGGAATATGAACTAGATATAGTTGAATAGAATGCGCGATCTTACCTATGTTCTGGCCATTATAGCCGTCATGCTTCTCGCCTGTCAGGCCAAGCCAAGGTCGGGAATGTCGCCTTTACGGGCGACAAAGGTCAGACTCAGCGATGCAGATGTGGCGGTTCTCGTTTTCACGCTCGCTCTGGCCGTACTCATCGTCGCCATGGCTGTTTCAATCTGAACGCCCGGCAGACGTCTCAATAGGTACAAGTACGGATACATTGTCATGTGAGTCTGTGATCGTGTGGCGGTGTATTCCCCGCCTGCGCGACGGCAGGGTTTGGGTTTGCCCATTGCTGCCGCCGCCAGACAAGGTCACGTTTTGATGCGCTATCCAGTCTACCTCGTCGACGATGATGCTGCCGTTCGGGAGGGACTCTGTCTGCTCTTCGAAGCCTACAAGATCAGTGTCATTGCCTTCGACGGCCCATTGACCTTTCTTCGGGAAGTCAGCCTGTTGCCGCCAGGATACCTGCTTCTCGATTTGCAAATGCCGGAGCTGAATGGGCTGGAACTGCAAAGGGAGCTGATCGGCAAAGGTATTGACTGGCCCATCATCATTATAACCGGTTACGGGGACCTGAACAGCTGCCGCACGGCGTTTCAATCTCGGGTCGTTGATTTCCTGGCCAAGCCGGTCGATCCGGAGCAGCTTTTTGAAGCGCTTGGGAAAGCTGAAGAGCTTCTCGGGACTGTCTTGGAAAAGCAAGAGACCGAGGCATTGTTCGCGACGTTGACTCCGCGCGAAAATGAAATCATCAATCTCGTCTGCCGGGGATGGGGATCGAAGGAAATCGCAACCTCATTGAATATTTCACTGCGGACGGTCGATGCGCACCGGGCCAATATTTCCGAAAAACTGGGCACGACGTCCGTGGCTGAATTTGTGCAGATGAAAATGAAGATTCAGCAGGGGTAACGAGGCGCTTCGCTTCTTATCCTGCAAACCGCTTGCTGGCGGTGAAATGGTTGATGGCGTGTTCGAGCTGCCTGTCACGGGCTGCATCGACAGCGATCACCATTCGGTGAGGCTCTGTTGCAGGAACAGGCTCCACTTTTGGCAGGGTAATGGTGAAGACTGCGCCGTCCTTGTTGGATGCGGTAAGCAATCCGCCAACGCGTTGCACGATTCTCTGTGACAAAGAGAGCCCCAATCCCATACCGCTGTTCTTGGTTGTGAAAAAAGGCTGGAAGAGTTGCGCAAGCGTATCCTGGCTCAACCCAGGTCCATTGTCCGACACTTGGATGATATTGGCGGTGTGATCTGCGATGGTTTGGATGGTGATACGCTTTTGAGACTGTTCCAATGTGCCGAGTGCTTCAATCGAGTTGCGGACCAGATTGTGGATGACCTGTTCAAGCTCTATCCGATTGATGTTGGCAACGGGCGACGGCTCGGCAAGACAAAGCACCAGCGAAACGTTGCGTTGTTTGATTTCCAAATTGAGGATATCAACAATCTCCAGAATGGCACTGTTAAGCGTGGTGATTTCCGGGACGGCGACGGTATTTACAATGTAGTCGCGGATCTTGCCAAGTATTCGGCCGGCCCGCTTGGCATCCCGCACATTGGCATCCATTGCCCGTTTCAGGAAGTCGACGTGCGTCTGGTTCTCTTCGAGTGTCTTAAGACTCGCCTGGCTTTGGCTAAGCAGTGATGTGAGGGGTTGTGCCAGTTCGTGGATAATGCCGGCGGCAAGTTCGCCGATCGCGTTGACCCGCGCGGCATGCTCAAGCCGGTTCTCCTTTTCCAGTCTTGCGGCGCGGCCCAGTGCTTCTTCCTCGGATTGCCGCAAGCGCTGGGAGAGCCGGCGCTGGTGCAAGGAATAATAGGCTGCCGCTACTGCCGCGGCGGACAGGCTGCAATATGCTGCAAGCCCCAATGGGTTAAACAGTTCGCTCAGATCGACAGTTTCGCTGATGCGAAACACCGTCCCTTCGGGGAAGTTGGTGACGTCCTCCGATGCGGTCTTGTGCAAACCGGGAACGATGGTCCTTTCGAGCCGAAGCCATGGCGAGAAAAACGAATCCTGTTCATCATTCAACAGGATGGCGGGTACGCTGCCGATGATCCACTCCACCTCCGGTGCGCCGGATTGCAGGATTGGCTTGATCATTTCTGCCACATCCAGAAGCATGACAATGGCGTAATGTGCATTGCCATTTTCAATATGCGTTGTCGTGAAATAGCGCCCGGGAAAGCGGGGATCAGCGAATCCGCGGATCATACCGCGAGGCTGGTTGATGACGGTCGGCAGTACAGCCGGGATCGCGGCGACGTCCGAGGCAGATGGGAAACTGGCCACGAGGGCGGCATGGGAGAGGCCGTCGCCTTTAGGCAGCTCGTACAGATGGATCAGGTGTATGCGGGGACAGGCGTCCATTATATGCTGAACCAATGAGCCGAATACCTTCATGGACTCGACACCGGATATGGTTGAGAAAACCTCCAGGGATTTGACGAAAGCAAAATTCTGGGCAATGCGGCGATCAAGGCTGGTTGTGATTTCGGCGGCTTTTGCCGCGAACATGTCCGACTTGTCCCGGAAAATCAGGACTGCCGAGATGCACACATACACCAGCAGGGCAATGCACCAGATGGATACCGCAAATACCAGGGAGGGTTTCAGGTCTTTTTGCACGTCTTTGCAACTTATAAATTTGTTTATGTGTAAAATACATCGTGCGGATTTCTGATTATCTCAGACGTCCAAAATGGAGATGCAGTTTATGCGCTCTACATGGCACAAAGAGCATCTCAGTCATAAAAATGCTTACCGATATTAGGTTGCGTTCCATCGCAAAAGCCCAATATCAGGAGAACGTAACTTATATTCAGCCGTATTTCAATGATGTTGCTGAAACGCAATCATTGTCGCATAGACGCCGGCAAAACGCCGCTCGGATACTATCATGAATTGCGAAGGGGCCAGCGCGTTATTGCGGCCCCTTCGCCGAGGGGTTTTCAAGGTTTATTCGTCGATATCAACGTCTTCAAACAGATTGCCGCCGAACGGATCAACGCGGAAATCCTTCACCTTGGAACTAACCGGTTGCTGGACGATCTGGTGGGCAATCGTCAGCCAGGGCGCCTGCTCCTTGAACACGACCTGAGCCTGTTCATACAGCTTTGTTCTCTCCGCCTGATCCGTGGTCAGCTTGGCTGCCTGAATCAGTTTTTCAAAGTCTTCGTTGCACCAGTTGGCGCGATTGCCGCTGCCGATGGCTTGGCAGCCCAGAAGCGCTGCAAGAAAATTGTCCGGATCTGCAATCCCGCCGGTCCATCCGAGAATGACCGCGCCGTCCCGGTCCTTTTCCAGTGACCGCTTCAGATATTCGGTCCAATCGTAGGAAACGATTTCAGCCTTGATGCCGACTTTTGCCATGTCCGACTGCATCATTTCAGCGGTACGGCGTGCATTGGGCATGTAAGGACGCTGAACGGGCATGGCCCATATCTTCATCGAAAGGTCTTTTACGCCGGCCTCTGCCAGCAGCTTCTGCGATTGCGCCGGATCATAGGCATCGTCCTTGACGGCTGCATTGTATGACCAGACACCCGGAGGGATGGCATTGACGGCAACCATACCGGTCGAACCGTAGACCGCATCGATGATCGCCTGCTTGTTGACGGCCATATTGATGGCCTTGCGCACGCGAACGTCATTGAAGGGAGCCACCAGCGTGTTGTAGGCCATAAACGCAATGTTCAAGCCTTCCTTTTGCAGGAGGTTGATCGCCGGGTCGGTTTTCATCTCGGCAAGATCGGCCGGGTTCGGGTAAGCCATCACATGGCATTCGCCAGCCTTGAGTTTCTGGTAGCGGACGGAGGCATCCGGGGTAACGGCGATGATCAGATTATCGATCTTCTGTTTTCCGCCCCAGTAATCGGGATTGGCGGTATAGCGGATGGCCGTATCCGGCTGATAGTCGACAAACTGATAAGGACCGGTTCCGATGGGCTGCTGGCCAAATTCGTCCTGCTTGCCCTCTGCCAGAAGCTTGTCGGCATATTCCTTGGATTGAATGACCGCAAATGTAAGGGAGAGGGAGGCGATCATTGTCGCTTCCGGCCGGGTCAGGATGAATTTGACGGTGTGGTCGTCAATTTTCTCGATTTTGCTGATGAGGCTCGGGAACGAATAGGAATTGTATTGGGGCCAGACCCCCTTGCCATTATACGGATTGGCCTTGTTTCCCTGGCGGTCGAAGGTAAAGATGACGTCATCGGCATTGAAATCGCGCGTCGGGGTAAAATAGCTCGTTGTCTGGAATTTCACGCCCTTGCGCAGATGGAATGTATATTCTTTGCCATCGGCGGAAATATCCCAGCTTTCGGCGAGGCCCGGCTCCAGTTCGGTCGATCCGCGTTTGATCTTGATGAGACCATTGGAAACGTTGCGCGCCGAGGCGTCGTAGGTTGCACCCGACGTGGTGCTCGCAGCGTCAAAACCGTCTGGCGCGGCTTCCGAGCAATAGATCAATGTCTTTGCAGACGCGACAGCCATTGTCGTTCCGCTCAATCCGAGTGCAAGGATAGTCGCTGAAAGAATTTTCTCGGGAAGTTTCATATCGTCCTGTCTTTTCTGGGAATCAACGTGCCGCATTGATGGGATCAGAATTTATCGGCGAGGGTTCGGGCCAATGCAATACAAATATGTCACCTACGCGCTTGTCCTGAAAAGTGGAATCATTGAAACCGGCATCTTTGATCAGAGGCAGAGAACGCAATGGACATTGTTGAACGATTTCTGAACTACACGCGCATCAATACCACGACGGTCCCCGGGGCTGGCCATTTGCCTTCGAGCGCCGGTCAATCGGTGTTGGCACGCCTGCTGGCTGACGAGTTGCGTGAACTGGGGCTGGATGTCGAGGAGCGGGATCATTCGATCGTGGTCGGGACGCTGCGGAGCAATGTAGCCGGCAAGGACCGCGCGATTCCGACGGTGGCCTGGGTCGCCCATCTCGACACCAGCAGCGAGTACAACACGGATACCAAGGCTCAGGTCGTGCAGTATGAAGGCGGCGACATCGTCTTGAACGAACAGCTTCAGGTGGTCATGCGTTCGAGCGATTTCCCAGAGCTTTCGCGTTATGCCGGTGACAGGATCATCGTTACCGATGGGACCAGTTTGCTCGGCGCGGATAACAAGTCGGCGATCGCCGAGATCATGCATGCGATGCAGACGCTTCAGTTGAACCCCGGGATTGAACATGGCGACGTGAAGGTTGTGTTTGTCCCGGATGAGGAAATTGGCCTCCTGGGAGCCAAAGCGCTCGACGTTGAATCCCTCAATGCCGATTTTGCCTATACGCTGGATTGCTGTGAGATTGGCGAGATCGTGCACGAGAATTGGAACGCGGGTGAATTCCATATCACCTTCCACGGGCAGACCGCGCACCCGATGTCGGCCAAGGGCAAGCTGCGCAATGCGGTGCTCTTTGCCCAGCAATTCATCGCCATGCTGCCCGCCGGTGAAAGACCGGAATATACGGAAAACCGCGAAGGCTACTATTGGGTCAAATCCATCCAGGGCACGGTTGCCGAAACGCGGACCGTTCTCGACATTCGTGATTTTACCCAGGCCGGGTTTGACCATCGGCATCGCTTTGTCGATACCCTCGTCGAGAGTTTTAACCAACTCCATGGCGCCCAGACCGTGACGGCGGCATATCAGCCCATGTATCGCAATGTCGCTGACAGCTTGCAGGGGCCCAATCACTATCCGGTACAGCTGGCGCTGGAGGCGATGCAAGCGATTGGTGTGTCGCCAAAATCCATCCCGATGCGCGGCGGTTATGACGGCGCAGTGCTGTCGGAAAAGGGCCTGCCTTGCCCCAACCTGTTTTGCGGCGCCCATAATTTTCATTCGATCTACGAGTTTCTACCTGTGCGTTCGCTTGAAAAAGCCTCCGAGATGGTGGTCGAAATCCTGCAGCGCGCAGCGCGCGCGCCGCAGGATTGACATCAGCCAGCAATCCATCGTTGATGGATTGCTGGCCCGCTATTCGCTGGCGCGCATCTTCCCCGCTAAGGGACGAGTTGTGTTGCCTCGCCGTATGCAAGCTTTATCGCATACTGGCGCACGTCGGTTGGCCATTCGCTGATCCGTTCGACAAAGGCGCTCTGATTACCGGCAAACAAAGCCCGCATCGCTTCTTCGAAGCCGGGCATATTACCCGCCATCGCCAATGCAAAGTGGTAGGCCGCTTCCCGGGCGGCCCGTGTCCTGCGTTCACTGCCGCCCGTCTTTCTGGCTTCATCGATCAACCGCCTGAGAGCGACGGATGCACCGCCGCTTTGCGCAGCCAGCCACTCCCAATGCCGTGGTAGAAGGGTGACTTCACGGGCAACGACGCCCAGTTTCGGCCGTCCGCGCCCACGCGGTACAGGTGCGGCGAGCGGGCCGTCCTCAAGGTCCTGCGGCGCCTGGCCTGCATTTTGCGAACCGCTATCCTCCTTTGATAACTGCAACAACCGCGCAATGATGTCGGTCTTTGTCCCGCGCAGATCGAAATCCACGACGCGGCCGGTTGCATCGTCAAAGACGAGGGGCGGTGCAGAGGCGTCCTTTTCTTCGGAAGCATTCTTTACGGCCAAGGCCACTTCGACCAGGGGGCCAGAGATGAGAAGGCGCATGCCGTCGAAAGCGGTACAGGGTCGGGAAAGATGGTCGGTCATTACAAGCACTCGGTTGGTCTTCAATTTATATCCGGGTTATAAAATGAAAAGTCAATATCATCCGGGTAATAAATTGACGGAATGCCGATTGGCTGCTATGCGGTCCTTGGCTTGAAAACGCGTGTGAACGGAATGACGGATGAAGACCGAGGATAAAAAGGCGGCGATAGCGGCCTATAAGGAACGAAAAGCGGTGATTGGCATTTATGCCGTCCGCTGCCCCGCGTCGGGCAAGATCTGGATTGGCCAGAGCACCAGCCTTGATACGATCCAGAACCGTCTGTGGTTTACCCTTCGCCTCGGGAATCATCCTTGCCGGGAACTGCAACTGGCATGGAACAACCGGACATCGGACGATTTCATGTTCGAGGAGCTGGAGCGAATGGACGACGAGGATCTGGCTTATGTCCGTCAGGCCCGTCTCAAGGAGCGCGTTGCGCATTGGCGTTCTTCGCTTGGCGGCCTGGCTATTTAACCGGCGGCAGGGCTCGCCGGTATTGCCAGCCAAACGCTCAAAATCTTGCTGGTCATGCCAGATTGTCACAATGTTTGCGCTCGCACATGGGGTGGAACCCTCAACGTTCCCCATGTGAGATTTTGAATGGCCCAAACAGATATTCTCCGCTTCTTCAGCGCCTGGCTGCGCGCACCTTTGCGTGTCGCGTCGGTGACACCGTCCAGCAACCATCTGTCGGCTTTGATGACAGAACATATATCGCCGTCTCATGGTCCTGTTCTTGAACTTGGCCCCGGGACAGGTGTGTTCACATCGGCCCTGCTGAAACGCGGGATTGCGCAGCGCGACATCACGCTGATTGAGTATGGCGCAGAGTTCGTACCCCTTCTCAAGTTAAGGTTCCCCGACACCAAACTCTACCAGATGGATGCGCGGCATATCGGGGAGCGCGGTCTCTTAGAAGACGCGGTTTTCGGCAATGTCATCAGCGGGTTGCCGCTTCTGTCGATGAAACCCGCCGTCGTGCTGGCGATCCTTGCAGGATGTTTTTCCCGGTTGCGCCGGGACGGCGGATTTTACCAGTTCACCTACGGCCCCAAATGCCCGGTATCACCGCTGCTTCTGCGCAAGCTCGATCTCAAGGCGGAGAAGACCGGCTGGACATTTCGCAATTTTCCGCCGGCTTCGGTCTACCGCATCACCCGCCATCAGGTTCCCACAATCGGAAATGCGCGCTGATGGATTCTCCGCTTTACGCATCGCTGCTGGACATGGGATTGCTTGGCATTGTTGTCCTTGCCTTCGCGGAAAAGCTGATCCCGGTTCTTCCGTCTTATCTCATGCTGGTGTTTCTCGGTGCAACTTATGTGTCGGATGTCCCGGATCTGATTGTTCTCGTGCTCGCCACGGTGTGCGGGTCTACGCTGGGTGCCCTGTTCTGGTATGGCGTTGGCCGGTTGGCAGGAAAGGAACGCACGGATGCGCTTGTCGCCCGTTTCGGCCGTTATATTTTCCTGCCGGTCACCCGGTACCGCGCCATGGCCAATGCCTACGAGACAAACCAGTTCTGGGTTACGCTCGTCGCCCAGACCATTCCGACCATCCGGATATTCCTGGCAATGCCAGCCGGTGTCTTGCGATTGAAACTGCAAGGCTTTCTGCCGGCAACCATTCTTGGCATCTTTGTCTGGAATACGCCTTTGGTCGGTCTCGGCTTCCTGTTGCGTCAGTCGGAACGTGATCCGCTGCAGATGGGAGTAACTGTTGTTGGCGCTATTCTTCTGGGCGAACTGGCCGTTGGATTGATCTTTCGCCGCGTGCGTGGATGAGTGGCTCCTTCCGCATGCAAGGGCATGGCGATAAAGTCGGGTGAATCTGGGGCGGAGTGGTGGATGCGCATTTTGTTGGTTGAGGACGAACCGCAGCTGGTCGCGGCGCTGAGAGCGGCGTTCGCGCGCCACAATCTGGTTATGGACCATGTTGGCAGTCTCTTTGATGCCGAGCTTATTCTCAATGACGGAGTCTACGACGCGCTGCTGCTCGATCGCCAACTTCCGGATGGTGATGGGTTGAGCCTCATTCCAAAGTTGCGCAGCAATGGCCTTACCCTGCCGATTATTGTGCTGACGGCGAAGGGACGGGTACCAGAGCGTATCAGCGGCCTTGAGACCGGTGCGGACGATTATATGGCCAAGCCATTCGATTTCGATGAGCTTCTGGCCCGGTTGCGGGCGGTTCTGCGCCGTCCGGGGCTGGCGCAGTCGCAAATCATCACCGTCGGGCGATTGAGCTTCGACATGGCCTATCGCGATGTTCTGGTCGGCAATTGCCGGCTCGAGATGCCGCGGCGTGAAATGCTGGTGCTTGAAAGCCTGGTGCGCCGCGTCGGCCGCATGGTTCCGCGGCCCGCGCTGATGGAAGCTGTCTTCGGCTTTGACGATGAGATTCAGTCGAATGCCCTCGATTCCCACGTCTCAAGACTTCGCCGCAAACTGGCCGATGCGAAGGCGGGGGTTGTGATCAATGTCATTCGCGGCGTGGGTTATCTCCTGCGGGAAGAATCATGACTGAGCAGCCCCCGCAATCCCTCAGGCGGCGATTGTTCTGGCGGCTGCTGGCGGTTCAGTCCGTTGTGCTTATCCTCGTCATCGCAGTGCTTTTCGGTTCCGGGCAGTTGTTCGACTTCCGCTCGACGGAAAATACCGTTGAAATTCTCGAAGCGGGCATTGGAAGAGACCCGCAGGGCGGTTTGATACTGAAGGATACGGATGCAATAAGGGCGCTGCGAAAAGATGTACCGGACCTATGGTATACCATTCGGGATGGACAGGGGCGCCAGCTGACGGAAGGCGATATCCCGGAGGAATATGCCGGCATAGGAAATGCCCTTGACCGGATTGGTCAGGCGCGTTTCGGATGGAACATTGGTGACCGGGAAAGGCCCACGGCCAGAATGCGCTGGGTCGAAACCGAAGCTGGCCGCGTGCAGATACTGACGGGATCGTCGGCGCTTGCGCCATTCTTCCTGGTGTTTCTGGGAATTTCCCTGATTCTGCTGAAACTTGTCGTTCCGATACTCGGCATCATTGCGCTCGGCGCCTTCGTGGCAACGCCCCTTGTCGTGCGGCGATCGCTGCGGGGATTGGAACAGGCTGCCGCGCAAGCGGATTCAATCGACATTGAAAAACGCGGGGTTCGATTGACGTCGGCCGGCATGCCCTCGGAGGTCACGCCCTTCGTGCGCGCCGTCAATGGAGCGCTGGGCCGTCTGGACGAAGGCTATGACCGTCAGGAACGTTTTCTCGCCGATGCGGCCCACGAACTGCGCACGCCCATAGCGATCCTGAAGACAAGGGTCGCTTCGCTGCCGCAGGGCATGACCAAAGCGCTTTTGACGGAGGATACGGCAAGGCTGGCGGTTCTGGCGGAACAAATGCTTGACCTGCAGCGATTGAAGCAGGACGCGCGCCATTTCATCGATGTTGATCTCATCCAGCTCGCGCAGCGTGTCGTTCTCGATATGGGTCCGTTGGCATTCACCGCGGGGTATGAAGTCCGTTTCGAAACAGCTGCCGCCAACGCGGTCGTGACGGGCGATCCCGTTGCCTTGGAAAGAGTGGTGACCAATCTCGTGCAGAATGCCATCGATCACGGCGGCCGCGCAGGTACCATTTCGGTGATTGTCGGACGGAACTGGATTGAAGTTGCCGATGAAGGGCAGGGCGTCCCCGCGGAGCTGCGGGAGCGGGTTTTCGAGCCGTTTTTCAAGCGGCATCACGGCACGAAAGGCTCCGGGCTTGGCCTCAAGCTGGTCCAGGAGATCATTAACCTGCATGGCGGAACGATCGCCGTGGTGCCGAGATCGCTGGGCGCCTGCTTTCGCGTCGAATTTATCCCGTCCATGCCGGAGTCCGGCCAGCCAGCAAAATGACTGGCGCGAGACTGCGCTTTTCCCGCATCTTTCCACAATAGATTGCGTGCAGGAGCGCAACCGTAATTTCGTTGCAATGAAAGGCGATTATCAGAGCAATTCAAGCACAATACAATGCGGAGAACGGAATTACGCATGGACGGTACAACCGAGCCACTATTCATGGCACTTCTGCCGCTCATCGTCGGTGTGGCTGCTGTCCTCATTGGCATTGCAGCCATGGCGGGCAGTTGCCGGTTTAATGTGAGCACGGAGCGTTCGGCCCTCATCGCTCTTCTGGCATTGTTCGTTCTGTTTGCTGTTTTCTATTCATTGGTCGGCCCACAGATGTCAGTCGTTGTGGTGCTTGGCGTGGTGGGGCTGGGTTTTGTGGCGGCGCTGGTCATCAAACGCGTCTGCGGCGAATCCAAGAGGCACATGACCGAAGGGATATGACGTCTCGCCTGTGATGCGGCATTCCTGGCCGGACCGTATCCCGGCTTCGTTCGTACCGGCCTGAACAGGTCAATCCTGTGCTACAATAAATAATTCCGCGCAGCGGGAATAAAACCGCATGGGCTGCGTATACACCATATGAAACCGCCGAAACCACGTTTTGATGTTGTCGGGCAGCTTGGCTCTCTTCGCCGTTACGCCCGATCGCTGACCCGGAACGATGCCGACGCCGAGGACCTTGTCCAGGATACGCTTCTGCGCGCCTATGAACGGCGCAGCGGGTTTCGCCATGGCAACACGCTTCGGGGCTGGCTGCTGTCGATCCTCCACAACCGGTTCATCGACGTCAAGCGGTCGAGCGCCGTGGAGACCCGGACGCTGGAAGCCGCCTATTCCCTTGCCGATACGGCCATTGACGCCCCACAGGAACATTCCGTCCGGCTTGGCCAGGTGAGGGACGCATTCTTCGCTCTTCCCGAAGAGCAGAGGTCGGCGCTTCATCTGGTTGCGATCGAAGGCCTCTCCTATGAAGAAGCGGCGAGCACATTGAACATCCCGGTCGGTACCCTGATGTCGCGGATCAGCCGGGCCCGTACGGCCCTTCGTTCCCACGAAAGCGACCGGCAATCGGGGAAGGCTGGTCATTTGAAGATTGTAGGAGGTCGCGATGACCGAAACGATTGATCCCGTCGTCGAAGCGGATCTCGACGCCTATATAGATGACCAGCTCGACGCTCTTCGCCGGATTGAGGTTGCGCGCCACCTGTCGCAGCATCCGGAACAGGCGGCCCGCGTCATGTCCGATCTGCAGTCGCGCGACGAGCTTCGTCTTGCGTTGGCGCAGGGGCATACGGCGGGTTCTCCCCAAACCTCCGAACTCGCGCACCGGCTTGAACGAGGTCTCGCACGCGACCGGCTGTTTGGCAGTTTGCAGCGCATCGCGGCGGTCGGAGTGCTGTTGGCCCTGGGCTGGATGGCCCATGCGGGCTTCGGCCCTTTGACGGTCTCCAAAGTTGTGGCTGCAACGCCGCCGCCAGCCTATGTTTCCGATGCCATCATGGCACACAAGACCTCATCGCTTCGTGCCGAAATGGTATCGCAGCCGGAAACCCGCAGCTACGACCCTGCGGAGATACGCGCATCCACCGGAATTGTCATTCCGGCAATGCCCGAGAAGTGGACGGTGCGTGACGTTCAACTGTTTCCGTCCAATTTTGGACCGAGTGTTGAAATGGAAGTCGGGTCCGACAGCCTTGGGCCGGTTTCACTCTTTGCTGTGCGTCCCGGCACCTTCGATGTTGTCAAACCGCGCGCTGTCCGCGTGAACGGCACGTCCGCTGCCTATTTTCAAATTGGCGATGTTGCCTATGCGCTCGTTTCGGATGCTGCGACGGCAGATCTGGAAAAGGCTGCGGCGGGCCTTGCCAAAACCCTTTACTGATCCAACGAACCGAAAGGAACCGAGTTTATGAACACACCTCTCCGCTATGGGATGGACACGGCACGCAGCCAGTCATCCGCGGTCTTTGACGAAGGCCTGCGCCAGCATATGCTGCGCATCTACAACTACATGGGCCTTGGTCTGGTTGTGACCGGTCTTGTAGCCTTTGTCGTCGCGTCTACCCCGGCTCTCTACGTGCCGATCTTTTCGACGCCATTGAAATGGGTCGTGATGCTGGCGCCGCTGGCCTTCGTCATGTTTTTCTCGTTCAAGATGCAGTCCATGTCCGCATCCTCGGCACAGGCCATGTTCTGGGCCTTCTGCGCGGTCATGGGCCTGTCCCTGGCGTCCGTATTCCTTGTTTTCACCGGAACCAGCATCGCCCGCACATTCTTCATCGCGGCTACGATGTTTGGCGCAACCAGCCTGTACGGATACACGACGAAGCGCGATCTTTCGCAGTTCAGCTCCTTCCTGATGATGGGCCTGATCGGCGTGGTCATCGCGAGCCTGGTCAACCTTTTCCTCGGCTCGTCGATGCTGCAGTTCATCGTATCGGTGGCCGGCGTTCTCGTGTTCATCGGGCTGACCGCTTGGGACACCCAGTCGATCAAGGAACAGTATGCCGAGAGCTATGATTCGGAATCGCAGCAGAAGCTGGCGGTCTTCGGCGCTTTCTCGCTTTACCTGAATTTCGTCAACATCTTCCAGCTGCTGCTCAGCCTGACGGGTCAGCGCCAGGAATAGCCGAACCGGAACGAACCGCCGGCAATGCATTCGAACCCGTGCTGAAGAACGCAGCACGGGTTTTTAATGTCAGCCTTCCCTGGCAGCGATCAGATGGGGCTCAGAAGATCGGCATCGGTGGGTGTCAGAACAACGGCTTCACAACCAGCTCCAGTCCCAGCAGCAGCAGACAGACCAGGAACCAGCGGCGGAAGGTTGCAGGGCTGATGGCGTTGCGTACCTTCTGACCGCACCACATGCCGAGCAGCGCGGGTGCCAATGCAAGGGCTGACGTGCTCATGCTGTCGAACTGCAACGCGCCTCCTGACGACAGTCCGATTGCGAGTGCGACGGTCGATACGGTGAAGGACAGGCCAAGCGCCTGGATCAAATCGTCCTTGGTTAGACCCAGCGCCTGCAGGTAGGGAACGGCCGGTATGACGAAAACGCCCGTAGCGCCGGTTATAACGCCCGTGACGATGCCAATAAGGGGTGACAGAAAGGGCTCCAGGCTGCGCGGAACCGACAGCTGGCGCGCTGCGAGACTGAAACCTGCATAAAGCATCAAGGCAGCGCCGAGACCCATCGTGGTCCATCCGGCCGTGTCATTGGCCATAAGCCAGGCGCCTGCAATGGTTCCCAGGAGGATGGTCAGCATCATGGCCCATAGCCGCAATGCAAGGGCCGCAAAGCTTGGCCCGGACAGCAATTGCAGGACATTGGTGACGAAAGAGGGGACGAGCAGCAACGCCGCCGCACCTGCCGGAGGCATGATGGTGCCGAGAATACCCATGGCGACGGTCGGCAGCCCCATTCCGGTTACACCCTTGACCATACCGGCAAGGAAGAACGTCAGGGCAATCATGAGAAGGGAAGCAGCGGATAGGTCAAGCATGCTCCAGCATTGCGCGGGATGGTATTGTTCACAATGCGGAAGAACCGAACTCTGCCTAAGGCTATGCCGAAGGCAGATTGAGTGCTACACCCCTATGCATGCGTTTCGACCTGACTGATCTGCGTCTCTTTCTTCTGGTTGTGGAAGCCGGAAGCATCACCCATGGTGCCACGCAGGCCAACATGACGTTGCCATCGGCCAGTGCCCGCCTGCGCGGTATGGAGGATGTCATTGGTCTCCCGCTGCTCGAACGCGGCAGGCGCGGCGTCGCAACCACACCGGCTGGCGATGCGGTTGCACATCATGCCCGTATTGTCCTGCGGCAGATCGAGCAGATGCGCGGGGAGCTGGGCGAATTCTCAAAGGGTCTGAAAAGTCATATTCGCCTGATGGCGAATACTGCGGCCATGACGGAATTCCTGCCGGAAAGGCTTGCGGCCTTTCTCGCCGTCCGTCCGAATGTCGATATCGATTTGAAGGAGCGCCTCAGCACCGAGATCGTCAAAGCGGTGGCAGGCGGTTCCGCCGATATCGGTGTGATCACGGATGCCGTGGATCACGGCAATCTGGAATTGCGGCCCTTCGCCATTGACCGCCTGGTCCTTGTTGTTGCCCGCTCAAGCCCATGGGCCGGCCACCGCCATATTGCATTCGCCGATGTCGCCGGGCAGGAATTTGTCGGATTGAGCGCCGGCAGTCCGCTGCAGGATTATCTCGGTGATCACGCGGCACGCGCGGGCCATGCTCTTGCGTTCCGTATCCGCCTGCGGACCTTTGAAGGCATTTGCCGTATGGTTGCCCAGAATGTCGGGCTGGGGATTGTCCCGGAGACTGCAGCGAAGAGATACCGCCGGTCGATGCCCATTCATTCGGTTCGTCTGACCGATAGCTGGGCCACGCGGCATCTGGCCATCTGTGCACGCAGGTTTGAGGATTTGCATCCTCATGCGCGCGAACTGGTTGAGCAATTGGCGATGCCCGCGCCGGCGCACGGTTCCGGTCGGGTGTAAAAGCCAATCGCTGGACCTTGAATTTGCGCGGATCAAATTTATGATCGGCTATGCCTTCAGATCAAGCGGCCCCACCCATATCTGTAAACGACGCGGATGCTCCCTCGGGTCAGCACGATGCGCGCGCGCTGTTGAAGGCCGATATCGTCGTGATCGGTGCCGGGCAGGCAGGTCTTTCCTCGGCTTACCACCTGCAACAGCTCGGCCTGACATCCTGGAAGAACTATCTGGTTCTAGACAAGTCGCCAGGCGCTGGTGGTGCCTGGCAGTACCGCTGGCCATCCCTGACTTTGACGACGGTCAATCGTGTGCACGACCTGCCTGGCCTGCGGTTTACCGAGGCGGTTGATGCCGGTGACGAAGTCAAGGCATCGGTAGCGGTGCCGCAATACTACGCCGCCTATGAACGCAAGTTCCAATTGCCGGTCTATCGGCCGCAGACGGTCAAGGTTGTGTGCGAGCGCAACGGGCGCTTTCGTATCGAGACCGAAGAGGGTGGTTTTTCCGCGCGCGGCATCATCAATGCGACGGGAACTTGGGAAACGCCCTATATTCCGGCCTATCCGGGGGCGGAAAGTTTTGAGGGGCGGCAGCTTCATACCCATGACTACAAGACAGCCGATGCGTTTACCGGAAAGCATGTTGTTGTTGTGGGTGGCGGCATTTCCGCACTGCAGTTGCTGGACGAAATTTCCCAGGTCACGTCGACAACCTGGGTGACGCGCCAGGAACCGCAGTTTCGCGATACACCGTTTACGCCGGAAGACGGGCGGGCGGCGGTGGCGATTGTGGAAGACCGGGTGCGGCGCGGGCTGGTGCCGGGGTCGGTGGTCTCAGTCACCGGGATTCCATGGACGCCGGCACTGCGCGCAGCGCAGGCGCGTGGGGTGCTCAAACGGCTGCCCATGTTTGCCGGGATTACCCGTAATGGCATACGCTGGTCCGATGGCCGGGAACAGCGCGCCGACGTCATCTTGTGGTGCACGGGGTTCCGCAGTTCGCTTGATCATCTTGCCCCGCTCCAGATCCGAGAGGAGAATGGCGGCATTGTCATGTCGGGCAGGCTGGCGACACAGGTTGCCAAGGACCCGCGCATTCATCTGGTCGGTTATGGTCCTTCGGCGTCCACCATTGGTGCAAATCGCGCTGGCGGTGCCGCGGCGCGCGAACTCACGGATTATCTCGGATTGCAGAAAGAGTAAGCTAAGCTATCTGGAATTGGCTGACCTGATGCTGCATCCCTCAAGGAACAACGCCGCTGCCATGGCCACGCGTTCTTCGATCTCCCGGTCCTCGGGAACGCTGGCCAACCCCAGTGTCGCGATGCGGAAGGGTTCTGCGGTCACCATGCCGAGCAGCATCGTTGCCGCAATCTTTGAATCATCGAGCTTGATCAGCCCGCGCTTTTCCTGCTGTTCCAAAAACCGGGCAACCATGGCCGAGCTTCGCGACGGGCCTTCCCGGTAGAAGGCTCTGGCCACTTCCGGAAAGTTCAGGGCTTCGGCCGTCACCAGACGATAGAATGCGACGGTCTGGTCGGACAGGACGAGGTGCGCAAATTCGCTCAGGATATGTTCGAGCGCGTGTTTCAATCCCAAATGGTCCAGCGATTCCGGATGAATCGTCTGCAGGAAAGCGTCGACCCTGCTGGCAATCTGCTCGCCGCGTTCTGCCACGATGGCCGCGAGCAGTTCGGATTTCGTTGTCCAGAAACGGTAAATGGTCCGTTTCGCAACGCCCGCCTCCCGGGCAACCGTCTCCATCCGGGTCGCGGTGTAGCCGTTTTCCAGCAGCACCTGGGTGGCGGTCTGCAGGATCAGGTGTTTCGTCTCCGCGTCAGACCGGTTTTGCGGCCGTCCGCGCGGACGTTTGATCTCTGGTGTGTTTTCGTCCTGATTGTCCCGCTCGATCTCGATTGTATCCGTTGGTTTTGTCACCAGTCTTCTGCTTTCGGTCTTCAAAAATAGTTGCTTGAGCATTTTCTGTCTTGCAAACCGAATTGTCCAGACATAATTAGGGAACTGCTGGGTTCCTTATTTATCCCCGACCCGAGTTCTCCCAATGAACCGTGCCGATCTAGTTCCTCAACTAAGGGCATTCGCCATGACCAAAAACACGCAACCCCTCGATCTCAAGGTTGAAAAGACACTCAGTGCCGACGAAGCCATGCCGGCACCGCACGAAGGCAAGACAGAGCAGCCGCATAAGCCGCAGCCGCGCAATGTTCGAAAATTGCTGCTGATTGGCGCGGCCGTGATCGTTGTCGGGCTGGGCGCAAAGGTCGGCTGGCACTATTGGACCGTCGGACGGTTCCAGGAATCAACCGATGATGCCTATGTGAAGGCCGATTCCACGATCGTTGCCCCGAAGGTGTCAGGCTATGTGCGCGAAGTGCTTGTGGCTGACAATCAACCCGTCCGTGCCAACCAGCCCCTCGCCAAGATCGATGATCGGGATTACCTCGTTGCGCTTGAGCAGGCGAAGGCTGACGTTGCCGCGGCACAGGCCGACATTGAGAACATCGTGGCGAGCCTTGACCAGCAGCAGGCAGCGATCGCCCAGGCGCAGTCGACCGTATCGGTCGATCAGGCCAGCCTGAAATTTGCCCAGCAGGACAATGACCGTTATGGCGCCCTCGCAACACAAGGGGCAGGAAGCGTGCAGAACGCCCAGCAGGCCGTTTCCAAGCTGGATATCGCCAAAGCGACACTCCAGCGTGATGAAGGCGCCGTTGTTTCGGCGCAGAAACAGATGGGCGTGCTGCAAGCACAATTGGCCAAGATGAACGCCGCCCTTGCACGCGACAAGGCTGTTCAGGATCAGGCCGAACTCAATCTGGGTTACACGACGATCGTCTCGCCCGTGGATGGCGTGGTCGGTAACCGCACCCTGCGCGTCGGCCAGTATGTCCAGTCCGGAACCCAGCTGATGGCGGTCGTTCCGGTCGACAATGTCTACGTTATCGCCAACTTCAAGGAAACCCAGCTCACGGATGTGAAAAAAGGCCAGCCCGTCGATATCGCGGTCGACACCTTCCCGGGCGTGGCCCTGAAAGGGCGCGTCGACAGCATTGCGCCGGCCAGCGGCCAGGAATTTGCCTTGCTGCCGCCCGACAATGCAACGGGCAATTTCACCAAGATTGTGCAGCGTATCCCGGTGAAGGTGGTTCTCGACAATGACAGCAAGCTCGCGGGCCTGTTGCGTCCCGGCATGTCGGTAACCCCGACCATCAATCTCAAGGATTCGGACAGCGCGGCCAGTTGCGGCGAAACCGCCTGCTTCAAGGCCGCCAACTAACAAATCCAGACAGGACGACGAAAATGTCCGCTGCTGCTACACCTGTTGCCGATCAGGAACGCCCCGCAAGCCTCAAGACGTGGATTACCGTCTTTGCCGGCCTGATCGGCGCTTTCATGGCCGTGCTGAATATCCAGATCACCAATGCCTCGCTCCTCAATATCGAGGGCGGTATCGGCACTGGCGTCGACAATGGCGCGTGGATTTCGACGGCCTATCTCATCGGCGAAATCATCGTCATTCCTTTGACCGACTATCTCAGCCGGGTGTTCTCCTTCCGGCGTTTCCTGCTGGTCAATGCGCTGCTGTTCCTGGCGTTCTCGGTGGCCTGCGCCTTTGCGCGCAATCTCGAAGAGATGATCATTCTGCGGGCCATTCAGGGTTTTACCGGCGGCGTGCTCATTCCGATGGCGTTCACGCTGATCCTGACCAAGCTGCCACGGTCACAGCATTCCGTCGGTATGGCTCTTTTTGCAATCACCGCGACGTTTGCACCGGCGATCGGTCCGACCATCGGCGGGTACCTCACCGAGAATTACGGCTGGCAGTACATATTCTTTATCAATCTCGTTCCCGGTGCCTTCATGGTCACCGCGCTCTATCTCAATCTTGAGCGCCAGCCGATGAATCTTGGCCTCTTGAAGGAAGGCGACTGGTTCGGCATTCTGGCCATGGCCATCGGCCTCGGTGCGCTTCAGACCGTACTTGAGGAGGGCAACAAGAACGATTGGCTGGGTTCGCCCTTCATCGTCCGTCTGACGATCATTGCCGTGGTGTTTCTGGCGCTGTTTGTCTGGATCGAACTGACGGTGAAAAACCCGGCCGTCAATCTGCGCCTGTTGAAACGGCGCAATTTCGGCCTCGGCACCGTTGCCAACATGCTTGTCGGTTTCGGCCTCTACGGGTCGGTGTATCTGCTGCCGCAATATCTTGGCCAGGTCCAGGGCTACAATTCTGAACAGATTGGCTCGGTCATGGCCTGGACAGGCTTGCCGCAGCTTTTGATCATTCCGTTCGTTCCGATGCTGATGGGCCGGTTCGATACGCGCATCATCGTCTTTCTCGGCCTGTGCGTGTTCGGTGGCAGCTGCTTCATGAATATTCACATGTCGGCCAATTATTCCGGCGATCAGCTCTGGCTGCCCAACATCGTCCGCGCCATCGGGCAGGCGGTGGTGATGGCACCGCTGACGGCCATTGCCATGGTCGGCGTTGCCCGCCACGAATCCGCTGCGGCGTCCGGTGTCTTCAACATGCTGCGAAATCTCGGCGGTGCATTCGGCACGGCGATGCTGGCTACGATTGTCACCAAACGGGAACAGTTTCATTCCAACACCATCGGCAACTCGGTCAATCTGTTCAGCGAAACGGTTCGCGGCAGACTTGATCAGATGACGGCCTATTTCATGGCACATGGCGTGACAGACCCGGTTGCCGCGCGTGAACAGGCGATCGTTGCGCTCGGCCAGACGGTCAAACGGCAATCGCTGATCATGGGCTACAGCGACACGTTCGTTGTGCTGGGCGCAATGCTGATCATTGCCGCTTTTTTCGTGCTTCTGACCAAGAAAGGCCAGGCGAGCGGCGCTCCGGCCCATTGAATGTGTCATGGGCTGACAGCAGCGTTCTGCCGGTGCAAGAAACGGGTTGAATTCAGAGGCCGCCGGCATGATGTTCGTGACATGTGAAAGATGGAGGCCATGTCATGGGTCAGACAGTGCACAATTATCATGTCTTTGAAACCGCAGGCGGTTTTTGCGGAATTGCCTGGAATATGCGAGGTGTTACGCGATTCCAGCTTCCGACAAAGAGCGCTGAAGGAACGGAGCGGCTCTTGCTCCGGCGCCTGCCAGTCGCCGAACCCGCAACGCCCACTCCGGCAATTGCCGAAGCGGTTGCGGCGGTCAAACGCTATTTCAAAGGCGAAGAGACCGATTTTTCCGGAATCGTGCTGGACCTTGATGGGCAGGATGAGTTCTTCAAACGCATATATGACGCTGTCCGGCGGGTTGGATGGGGCCATACGGTCACCTATGGCGGACTGGCAAAGGAGCTTGGCGCCGGGCCGGAAGCGGCGCGCGACGTGGGGCAGGCGATGGCGAAGAATCCGGTTGCCCTGATCATTCCCTGTCACCGGGTGCTGGCAGCGGGCGGCAAGGTTGGCGGTTTCTCGGCGCCGGGCGGCTCAACCTCTAAAATCCGCATGCTGGAACTTGAAGGCGTGCATGTCGGCGCGCCTGAACCTGCCCAGCAAACACTGGGCTTTTAGCCCAACGCGACCTGAGCAGACCCTGTTGCGCGGATTCACGATCGTGTGATCCGCGCCATTCCTCCTGTGAAATGGCCAAAAAGCCTTTGAAAAAGGTGAGTTGGCTTCTCAATTATTGCTGCGGCACCTAGAAACTCCGCCTGGATCGTATAATCTGGTGCGCGAACGTCCGGCCGCGCGCCCCGATGATGATGGCGGGCGGACTTTCGGTAAGACCAATGAATGATTGGGATGATCGTGACTGACAGAACCTTGAAAGACTCAGCTTCGGGACAATTGCAAACTGGAAATGCGGATCAAACCTTCGAGACGGCCGGCATCGCACCAATGGATCGCCCGAGCCGGATCACGCGCTTTTTCATGAGCATTGTCTCATGGGCCGAAGGGCTCAATCTCAAATATGCCAAATTCGGCAATCCTCCCGTCTACGACAATGCAACTTTTCCCTGGTCGAGCGAGATCGAGAAGGCCTGGCCGGAAATCCGTACGGAACTCGACCGTGTTCTTCTCCGGCAGAGTGAACTGCCGGCGTTCCAGGAGATTTCCACGGACGTTAAAACCATCTCGACCGACAAGAACTGGAAGACCTTCTTCCTGATCGGCTTCGGGGTGAAATCGGAACAGAATATTCAGGCCTGTCCGAAGACATGGGCGGCCGTGCAGAAGATTCCCAATCTGAAGACGGCCATGTTCTCGATTTTCGAGCCCGGCAAGCATTTGCCGCCGCATCGCGGCCCCTATAATGGCGTGCTGCGTCTGCATGTCGGCATGATTGTTCCCGAACAGTCAGACAGGCTGGCCATTCGCGTCAAAGACCAGATTTGCCATTGGCATGAAGGCAAGGCGCTGATTTTCGACGATGCCTACGAGCATGAGGCCTGGAATCATACGGACAAGACACGCGTCGTTCTCTTTGTCGACTTCGTGAAACCCACGCGGTTTCCCGCCAACTTCGTCAACTGGATGTTGATGAACCTGGCAGTGTTTACGCCGTTCATCCGGGAAGGGCTCGATAATCACAAGGAATGGGAAAAGCGCTTTTATGCGGAAGCGGAAAAGCTGCGAAACCAGCCCGGCCGATAGCTAAAGAGCAGCGCCGGGTCAATTCACCCGGCGTTTTTCCAGTTTGCGGGCGAGGGTGCGGCGGTGCATGCCAAGCCGCCGGGCTGCTTCGGAAATGTTGAAGTCTGTTTCCACCAGCATCTGGTGAATGCGTTCCCATTCCAGCGTTTTGATCGATGTCGGGCGTGCGGTCAGATCGATCTCCGTATTGCCTGCAGCCTTGCTGAAAGCCGCTTCAATATCATCTGAGTTGGAGGGCTTGGCGAGGTAGTGACAGGCGCCGAGCTTGATCGCTTCCACGGCGGTGGCGATGCTGGCAAATCCGGTCAGCACAACGATCAGCATCTCCGAATTATGGGCATGCAGCGCCTCGACGCAGGTAAGGCCTGATGCGCCGGAAAGTTTCAGATCAACAATGGCGTAGTGGGGTGACTGGGTTTGCAGGATGTCCCGCAGTTCTTCCAGTCCGCTTGCCAGCACCACACGGTATTCGCGCCGTTCAAAAGAGCGTTTCAGCGTCCGGGCAAACGCCGTATCGTCCTCGACGATAACCAGCAGCCGATCATGTGTCATGTTCGCGCACTCCGATAGCCAGCGAGGCAAGTGGCAGTTCCAGTGTCACGGACGCGCCGCCCTGCGGCAGGTTGCGGGCATGCACGGCGCCGCCAAGCTTGCGCACGGCATTGACGACCAGAAACAGTCCAAGACCACCGCCGAGACGACCCTTGCTTGACTGATAGGGCTTGCCGAACTTTGCCAGTATGTCCGGCTGGAAGCCAGGCCCGGCATCGTTGACACGCAGTACCAGCATATCACCCTCGCGTTCCGCCAGAAATCCGACCCATCCCGGCGATGCATCGAACGCATTGTCGAGAACGTTGAAGATAACCTGTTTGAGCGCTGAGTCGGAAACAATCGTGAGATTGAGCCCGAAGGCATTTCCGTAGGAAAGCGTCGTGGCGGACCGCGCTGCCCGCCATTCGGCAACCAGTTCATCCAGGAAAGCATTGACGGTGGTCACCGTGGGTGCTTCGCCGCGCGCCTCGCCTGCCGCCAGCAGAATGCCCGTGACGATGGCCTTGCAGCGCTGCACTTCGGCCTGCATTTCATCGATTTCCTGAACGAGATCGGGATCGGCGGCAAGAGCCGGAACCCGGCGCCAATCTCCGAGGATGACCGACAGGGACGAAAGAGGCGTGCCCAGCTCGTGTGCTGCACCGGAGGCAAGCAGGCCCATGCGGACGATATGGTCTTCTTCCGCCGCATGCTGTTTCAGGGCGGCAAGGTTCGCGTCGCGTTCGCGCAGGTTGCGGTTGATGCGGGCAACAAAGACAACGAGCAAGGCGGCATCGAGCACGAAACAGATGAGCATGCCGATGATGTGAAGGCGGAAAAGTTCGTCAGGGCCCTGACCGGGCAGAATGATTGGCTCGTAGAACACCGTCAGGCCGGCAAAACTTATGCCGGCGATAGCGACGATTGCCGAGGTCAAGCGTGCGTCAAGCAAGACGGCGCTGAGTGTGACTTGCAGCAAATACAGAAAGATAAACGGGTTGGTCGCGCCACCGCTCAAATAGAGCTGTGCCGTCAGTGCCGCGACGTCGAAAACAAGGACAATGAACAGGGAAGCCTGTGTGGTGATCTGGTCGTTGCGAAGCCAGACGATGCTGGCGAGGTTCAGCCCGATGAGGCCCGCGAGAACCAGGAACATTGGCAGCAATGGCAATTCAAGATTGAGCCATTCATGCACAACGGCGATTGTCACGACCTGCCCGATGACAGCGATCCAGCGCAACTGGATCAGCAGGTTCATGTTCTTCCAGTTGGCGGTATAGTCAGCCGGAGGCGTTACGGGACCTTGCCAGGCGCCCGCGCCGTTCTCGGTTTGGGAGTCTGGCTTCAGGTCTACGCGTTCAATTTGGGTATCGCGACTTGGGTTCAATGGCTCACTCAATATGTCAGGCCCGCATTCCCTGATCGTGCGTTGTCTTGGTTTGCGATGCCGAAACGGCTTTGTCAAACCGTATGGAGCTGCGCATTCGCCATTCGTAACGTCCGACATAGAGCATCGCGGCGATCAGCATCAGCTCCAGGCTGAACCAGGTGAGCGCATAAGCGAGGTGATTATTGGGGAAATGGAGAACGGTCAAACCGCCGATCGGAAGGTCCCGCGCATTGGCACCGGCATCCTGGTCGATGAAATAGGGTGCGGTGGTCCCAAGGGCTTTTGCCGCAGCGATGGCGGCGACATCGCGCGAATACCAGCGGCCGGCAACGGGGTCGTTGTGCCGCAGAAAGCCGCCCCTGGGCTCGGTCATGCGAAGAAGACCGGTCACGGTTCGCGCCGGCACATCGCTCACCTGCCATGAAGCCTGTGCAGCATCGTCCGGTACAAAACCGCGATTGATCAGGACGGTAAAGCCATCATCGGTCTGGAACGGTGAGATGACCCAGGAACCGCTGCCGCGTTCGGTAACGGCCTTTACAAGCGTGTCGCGGTCGGCCCGGAAATGCCCGCTGACCTCAACATGACGGTAGCTGTCCCTGTCACCGATCCCGTGCCATTGAGACGGACCGGGTGCGGCAACTGCCGGTGCGTGGGCTTGCCGTTCAACGCGCTGGATGAGGTCGAGTTTCCAGACACGCCGCTCCAGCTGCCAGACGCCGAGGCCAGTCAACAGAAGCACACCCGAAAGACCGATCAGACCGAAGAGGCCGAGTTGCCACAGAGCTCTGGGCCGGGAGCGCGGAGAGTGGCCATCGTCATCCATTGCTTCGTCCTGGAATTATTCTGCCATCACGGTATCTGGCTCATGTCATGGCCGGGCATCATGTTGGTATTGAGGTGATACATGACCCATAGGGAGCCGGTCAGGGTGATGACGACGAGAACGAGCGTGAAGATCAGCGCCAGCATGTTCCAGCCGTTTTCCGACCGGACATTCATGTGCAGGAAAAACACCATATGGACCACGATCTGGATCACGGCCAATGCCATGATTGCGAATGCGGTTGCCTGTTTGGAGTCGAGTGCGCCGGTCATGACCAGCCAGAAAGGAATGGCCGTCAGGATGACCGAAAGGCCAAAACCGATCAGATAGGATCGCAGGGAACCATGGGCATGCCCATCGTCTTGCGCGTGGCCGTGATCATCCGTATGTGCTGGTGTCATCGCAACATTCCCATCAGATAGACAAAGGTGAAAACGCCAATCCAGATGACGTCGAGAAAGTGCCAGAACAGGCTGAGGCACATCAACCGGCGCCTGTTTGCCTGGATAAGGCCATAGCGCTTGACCTGGATCATCAGCGTGACCAGCCAGACCAGGCCCACGGTGACGTGCAGGCCGTGTGTCCCGACGAGCGTAAAGAACGATGACAGGAAGGCGCTCCGCTGCGGTGTTGCGCCTTCATGGATCATGTGCGCGAATTCGTAGAGCTCGATACCAAGGAATGCCAGGCCGAACAGACCGGTCAGTGCCAGCCATCCCTGTGTCGCGGCAATGCGTCCCTTGTCCATCGTCAGCATGGCAAAGCCATAGGTGATGGACGAAAAAAGCAGCATCGACGTATTGATTGCCACGAGCGGCAGATCGAAGAGGTCCTTGGGTGAGGGACCTGCCGCATAACTGCTGCCAAGCACGCCGTAGGTCGCAAACAGCACGGCGAAGATGAGGCAGTCGCTCATCAGGTAAACCCAGAAGCCGAACATGGTGCTGCCGCCTTCGGCGTGATCATGCTCATCCACCAGATAGAACGTCGGCGCGGCTCCGTCCCCGTGCACTGCGGAAGCTGGTGAACTCATCGTGCAACTCCTGCGAGAAGAGCGGTTCGCTCACCTTCGGTGCGGACAACGTCCTCCGCCGGTATGTGGAAGTCGCGCTTGTAGTTGAAGGTATGCCCGATGGTGACGGCAAGCAGGGCAATGAAGCTGGCTGCAGCGAGCCACCAGATGTACCAGATCATGGCAAAGCCGAAGATGATGCTCAGGACCGCCAGGATGATGCCTGTGCCGGTGTTGCTGGGCATGTGGATGGCCTTGAAACCTTCGAGCGGACGCGTGTAGCCGCGCCTTTTCATATCGTGCCATGCATCGAGGTCATGCACCACCGGCGTGAAGGCAAAGTTGTAGGCCGGTGGCGGCGACGCGGTTGACCATTCGAGCGTGCGCCCGTCCCAAGGGTCGCCCGTCAGGTCGGCCAGCTTGTCGCGGTTGCGGATGCTGACATAAATCTGGATGAGGAAGGACAGGATGCCGATGGCGATCAGGACGGCACCGAAGGCGGCAATCACGAACCAGATCTGCAGCGACGGATCGTTGAACACGCGCAGGCGCCGTGTTACGCCCATCAGGCCGAGCACATAGAGCGGCATGAAGGCGAAGTAGAAGCCGATGACCCAGAACCAGAACGACATCTTGCCCCAGAACGGATCGAGCTTGAAGCCGAATGCCTTGGGAAACCAGTAGCTGATGCCGGCAAACAGGCCGAACAGCACGCCGCCGATGATGACGTTGTGGAAATGCGCCACAAGGAACAGGCTGTTATGCAGGACAAAGTCCGCCGGTGGCACGGCGAGCAGCACGCCGGTCATACCACCGATGACGAAGGTCAGCATGAAGGCGATCGTCCACATCATCGGCAACTCGAAGCGGATGCGCCCGCGATACATCGTGAACAGCCAGTTGAATATCTTGGCCCCGGTGGGGATCGATATGATCATCGTGGTGATGCCGAAGAAGGAATTCACGCTGGCGCCGGAGCCCATGGTGAAGAAGTGGTGCAGCCAGACGAGATAGGCGAGGATGGTGATAACGACCGTGGCATAGACCATCGACGTGTAGCCGAACAGGCGCTTGCCGGAGAAGGTGGACGTGACTTCGGAAAAGATGCCGAAAGCCGGCAGGATAAGAATGTAAACCTCCGGATGACCCCAGATCCAGATGAGGTTGACATACATCATCGGATTGCCGCCGAAATCATTGGTGAAGAAGTTCGTACCGACATAGCGGTCAAGGCTGAGCAGGGCGAGAACGGCGGTCAGCACCGGGAATGCGGCCACAATCAGCACGTTGGTGCAGAGCGCTGTCCAGGTAAAGACCGGCAGCTTCATCATGGTCATGCCGGGTGCGCGCATCTTGACGATGGTCGCCACCAGATTCACGCCGGACAGCAACGTGCCGATGCCAGCGATCTGCAGCGCCCATATGTAATAGTCCACACCGACATCGGGACTGTACCCGATATTGGATAGCGGTGGATAGGCAAGCCAGCCGGTCTTGGCGAATTCTCCGACAAACAGCGACATCATGACAAGGATCGCGCCGGCCGTGGTCATCCAGAAACTGAAATTGTTGAGGAACGGGAAAGACACGTCGCGCGCGCCGATCTGCAGCGGAACGACAAAATTCATCAGACCGGTGACAAGCGGCATGGCCACGAAGAAAATCATGATCACGCCGTGGGCGGTGAACACCTGGTCGTAGTGGTGGGCCGGGAGATAGCCCTCGGAGCCGCCGAAGGCCATGGCCTGCTGCAGGCGCATCATGATGGCATCGGCAAAGCCGCGCAGCAGCATGACGATGCCGAGGATCATGTACATGATGCCGATGCGCTTGTGGTCGATGCTGGTGAACCATTCGCGCCAGAGATAACCCCAGAGGCGGTAATAGGTGAGGAGACCCACCAGTGCCAGGCCGCCAAGGGCCACCATGGCAAATGTGCCGACCAGGATCGGCTCATGATACGGGAAGGATTCCAGGGTCAACCGGCCGAAGACCGCCTTGAGAAGATCGGGATTTTCAAACATGTCGGACTCAATCCGTTCAGGAATTCGATGGACGGCGCTGTGCACCGAACAGTGGGGCAGTTGGGCGTGGCAATCCGGCACCGAGTACTGGTGAGGTGTCGCGTGGTGACAGCAGCGGAGACTGTGCCGCGGCACGCATTCTCTCTTCCTCTTCCGTCGTGCATATCCGCGATACAAAGGTTGCCGGTGGGGCGAAAATGGCGCCGCGCCGCCTGTATTTGTCATATTCCAGCGGGTGGACATTGTTGATGCCGGCAAGCCCAAGCCCGCCCTTGGCATCGATTGAACTCATTTCGTCCATGCACATTTTGCCAAGCTCGACGCAGCGGTTGAGCACGGCGGTGAAGAGTTGTGTCTCGACACTGCCGTAACGGCGCGCCGGCTCGTTTTCGCTGGGCCGTTCAAGTTCGAGATAGGCATTGCGATCCAGCTTGGTGCCCTGGGCTTTCACGTCGGCCATCCATTTGTCAAAATCGGCATTGGACAGGCCGAGGAAGGCAAATTTCATGCCCGAGAAACCTGCGCCGCTATAGTTCGCCGAGAAGCCCTCGAAGGTGCCGGGGTGATTGATCACGGCGCTGAGCTTCGTCTGCATACCCGGCATGGTGTAGATCTGGCCCGCAAGTGCCGGAATGTAGAACGAGTTCATGACTGCCGACGATGTCAGACGGAAATCGATGGGCCTGTCCACCGGGGCAGCCAGTTCATTGATGGTTGCCACTCCGTATTCCGGATAGATGAACAGCCATTTCCAGTCGAGCGCCACGACTTCCACCTGCAGCGGCTTGACCTGCTTGTCGACCAGCTTGCCGGGTGCAATGCGATCCAGCGGACGGTAGGGATCAAGCAGGTGTGTACCCATCCATGTCAGCGCGCCAAGGCAGATGATGATGAGGAGCGGCGCGGCCCAGATGATCAGCTCCAGTTGCGTCGAGTGATCCCAATCGGGCTCGTAGCGCGCCGCTGCATTGGATTGGCGATAACGCCACGCGAAAAACACCGTCAGCAGCATGACGGGTATGATGATGATCAGCATCAGAATGGTCGAGATGACGATAAGATCCCGCTGCTGTGCAGCGACGTCGCCAGACGGGCTCATGACGACAGCATTGCATGCGGTCAGCATGGTGAGAAACGGAAGTATGGCGACGGCAAGAAAACGTTTCAAGGTCGTTCCTGTCATGATAACGGCGCTAATTTGCGCCATCCGTAGCGGCACCCCATTCAAAGTGACATTGGACAATTTGCCCAATCCTTCCCTAATGTGTCACAATGATAAAGGAGATGCTAGCATAAGCCGTGAACGCGGCTTGACGTCAGCAGCTGCCAAATCAGGATTGAGGAGCGCAACGAGACATGAGCGCGGAAATAGGGGTGCCCTCATCGACAACCCACGGACGTGACGTCAAGGGCCTGCATGGCCACGAGGATGTCAATGTCGGTGAGATCGCCATCGGCGTCATCATCGGGCGTACGTCGGAGTTCTTCGACTTTTTCGTTTACGCCATTGCCTCCGTGCTGGTCTTCCCCAAGCTTGTCTTTCCCTATGTCGATCCGCTGACAGGCACGCTCTATTCCTTTGCGATCTTTGCGCTCGCATTCATTGCACGTCCGCTTGGGACTGTGATCTTCATGGCCATCGACCGTACCTATGGCCGCGGTGTCAAACTCACCATTACCCTGTTCCTGCTGGGAAGCTCGACGGTGGCAATTGCCTTTCTGCCCGGTTACGAGCAGGTGGGCTGGGTATCGGCGCTGCTTCTTGCGCTCTTCCGGCTTGGCCAGGGCTTGGCGCTGGGTGGCGAATGGGACGGTCTTGCTTCCCTTCTTGCGTTGAATGCGCCGGAACGCCGCCGTGGCTGGTACGCCATGATTCCGCAGCTCGGCGCCCCGCTCGGACTGATGGTTGCGGCCAGCCTGTTTGCATTCTTTGTCTCGCACCTTTCCGCGCAGGATTTCCTGGAGTGGGGCTGGCGCTATCCCTTCTTCGTCGCCTTTGCCATCAATGTGGTGGCATTGTTCGCGCGGCTGCGCATGGTCGTGACGGAGCAGTATGCCGAGCTCTTCAAGCGCCGGGAACTGCAGCCGACGACGGTCAGCGACACATTGCAGACCGAAGGCCGCCACGTCGTCATCGGTGCCTTTGCGCCTTTGGCCAGCTTCGCACTCTTCCATATGGTG
Organism: Phyllobacterium sp. 22229; assembly: GCF_052056495.1. Lineage (NCBI taxonomy): Bacteria > Pseudomonadati > Pseudomonadota > Alphaproteobacteria > Hyphomicrobiales > Phyllobacteriaceae > Phyllobacterium > Phyllobacterium sp. 22229. Next base: position 39,465 of record NZ_JBQEPA010000004.1, on the reverse strand, counting down.
ACGGTGTTTCCCCTGTCGTGGGTCTTCCTTTTCACCGATCAGGGACCGGCCCGCTTCCTCATGATCGAGACCATCGGTGCAGCCGTCGGCGTCATCGCGATCTTTGCGTCCGGAAATATCGCTGACCGCGTTGGCCGGAGCCGTTTGCTCATCGCCACAGCCATCGCCATCGCCGTGTTCAGCGGGTTTGCCCCTCAGCTGCTGGACGGCGGCGATATCGGCGAAATCATCTTCATGGTCTTCGGCTTCCTGCTTCTTGGCCTGTCGTTCGGCCAGTCCTCCGGCGCAGTCGCGTCGAATTTTTCCAGACGATACCGCTATACGGGATCGGCACTGACGACGGATCTCGCATGGCTGTTCGGTGCAGGTTTCGCGCCGCTTGTCGCCTTGATCCTGTCGAGCCGCTTTGGTCTGATCGCGAGCGGAGCCTATCTCCTGTCGGGTGCCGCATGCACACTGATTGCGCTCGCGGTGAACCGCCAGATCGACGGCCGCGACAAGTAAAGGCGCCTAGAAAAGCTTCAGCGGATAGGTCCCGTAGAATATCAATGCCGAGCGGAGGAACTGCCGGATGTGCCAAAGGCCCTTGCTTGCGGCCCGTCCGCCTTCATGCACGATCCTGACCGCTGGCACATAGGCAATGCGTGCTATCTTGCGAACGCGCAGAGAAATATCGAAATCCTCGAAATACAGGAGATAGCGCGGATCAAAACCGCCCAACTGCCTGTAGACATCGCCGTTGAAAAACATGAAGCAGCCGCTGACGATGGGCGGGTCCCAGAAGGGGGTACTGGCGATCTCGTCGCGCATTTCGTAGCGTTCGAGGCGTTGGCGGAACATTGCCTTGATGCCATTGGGGGCAAAACCGCGAAGCAGCAGGTCGAAGACTGCGGGATAGCGCTTGCAGAGATATTGCGTGCTCCCGTCCGGATTGAACGCCTTGGGCGTGATCAGTCCCGTTTCCGGCGCACCGGCCATGAATGCCAGTGCCTGTTTCAGGGCGTCCGGCTCCATTTCCACATCGGGATTCAAGACGAGGTGAAATTTCCCCGCCTTGTCCAGAACCATGTTGTTGGCCGCGCCAAAACCGACATTTCCATGCCCAGCGATGATCTCAAGGGGCAGGTCGGGCAGCAGATTTCTCATCCAGCTCTGGTCTGCGGGCTCGGGCGAATTGTCGATCACATAGAGTTTGGCGCGAAGCGGGGCGATCTCGTCCACGGCTTTGCGAAGGCTCGTCAGTGTTGTCGCGAGCACGGTTCGTTCGGGTTTGAAAATGACCACCCCTATGGTGAGGTCGAAGTCGGGGGAGGTGGCGGCAGGGCTGCGTTCAACCATTGTTCGGTTTCTTTCCCATACGGCCGGAAAGCCCGTGAACAATGCCCAGCGTCATCATGGCGGCGTGCTGCAATCTTGGCACTGTAAAGACACTGTAGAACACAAATTTCCGGACGAGGCGGATCGCATCAACGATCTTCCAGTTGGCGCGCAGCCACGGCTGCCGGTACAACCAGACAGCATTGCGGAAATGGTAGTAGTGCCGCAGCGGGCTGTGCACCGGAATGAACCGCCCGCGAAACTTTATCGGATTGTCGCCCAGATCGTGCTGCATTTCGGCGGCACAGACGCCAAACGACTGGTATCCCATGTGTTGCGCGCGCAGGCCCCATTCGATGTCGACATAGTCGATGAAGAGTTCCTCTTTCATGCCGCCGACGTCATCGAGGGTTGCTGTCGGAATGAGGCAGCCCGATGCTATGAGATAATCGACATCGACGACCGCATCGGCTGTGTCGCAACTCTGCCGCCGAAGCCGCAATCCTTCTGTTTTGATGAATGGCGGCGGATTCTTTTGCCGCGAGTCCTCATAGCGCGGGCCGACGCATCCGAGCTTCACGCCTTTGGCAATCTGGGCCTTTGCCGCTGATAGCAGCCTGGCCACCATGTCTGGCGCCGGTATGCTGTCCTGATCGAGCAGCAGAACGAAGCTTGAACCTGATGCACGCGCCCGGTCAATCCCGACATTCTGCGCTTTCGCAATACCGTAATTGGCGTCAAGCGGTACAAATTCCGCTTGGGTGCTCCGGCTTGCAAACCATGGTGCCAGATTCATTTTTGAACCGTTGTCAACGACGATGACACGTCCAACTTGCGGGGTGATCGCGTTGAGAAGTGCTGCAAGACCTGCAATATCCGGATTGTAGGTTACGATGATTGCGCTGACGTCTGGCTGCTGTTCAATTCGCATTTAAGGTTCCGTGTTGCCTGACAGGAAACGTCCAAATCAGGCCGCTTTCTCTTTTAGTTCCGGTTGACTTGTCTTTCTGTTGCCGCCAAATGGTTTTCCAATGACCGGTGAACCGCATTTCGCCATCTTTGCGTGAAACCAAGGGTGGCCAATGAAGGTGTTATATATCAGCTCAGTTCGTAGCATTGACACAAGGAAGCGATCGCATGAAGGGTATTATATTAGCCGGGGGCAGCGGTACACGTCTTTATCCATTAACGATTGCCGTGTCGAAGCAAATCCTCCCCATCTACGACAAGCCGATGATTTATTACCCGCTGAGCGTTCTGATGCTCGCCGGCATACGCGAGATTTTGATCATCTCGACGCCGCATGATCTGCCGCTTTTCCAGAAGCTGCTCGGGGACGGGGCTGATTTCGGGGTCAGTTTTTCCTATGCCGAACAGCCGCAGCCGAATGGCCTGGCGGAAGCATTCATCATCGGGCGCGACTTTATCGGCCAGGACAGTGTTGCGATGATTCTAGGCGACAACATCTATTTCGGCGACGGCCTTTCCAAGCTCTGCCAGGTGGCCGCATCGGTGACCAAGGGCGGAATGGTCTTTGCCTATCACGTCGATGATCCACAACGTTATGGCGTGGTGGAGTTTGACAAGGTCACCGGTAAGGCATTGTCCATCGAAGAAAAACCCGAACACCCCAAGTCGCATTGGGCCGTGACGGGTCTGTATTTTTACAGCAATGATGTGGTTGATATTGCGCGGTCGATTGAACCCTCGTCGCGCGGGGAGCTGGAAATCACCAGCGTCAACAATATTTATCTGGAACGCGGCGAATTGCAGGTTCAGCAGCTGGGCCGCGGTTATGCGTGGCTCGATACCGGCACGCATGACAGCTTGCATGAGGCGTCGTCATTTGTCCGGACCATCGAACACCGCCAGGGCATCAAGATTGCTTGTCCGGAAGAAATCGGCCTGGAATGGGGCTGGCTGAATGCCGATCAGGTACTTGAAAGAGCGGCAAAAATGGGCAAGACCGAATATGCCGCATATCTGCGGCGGCGTGCTGCGGAGATTGGAACAGAATGATGGAAGTCAGGCCTCTCGCCCTTGAGGGTGTTCTTGAGATTTTGCCGCCGAAGTTCGGCGACGACCGGGGCTTTTTCTCCGAAACCTACAATGCGGAGCGTTTTGCCACGGCCGGAATCACATTGCAGTTCGTGCAGGACAATCATTCGTTCTCCGCTGCAAAGGGCGTGTTGCGCGGCCTGCATTATCAGCTTCCGCCCCGCGCGCAGGACAAGCTGGTGCGCGTGGTCAAGGGCTCCATTCTCGATGTGGTCGTTGATATTCGCAAGAGTTCCCCGACGTTCGGAAAATGGGTTTCGCTCGAAGTCTCAGCAGCCAAGTGGAACCAGATTCTGGTGCCGAAGGGCTTTGCCCATGGTTTCGTCACTTTGGAAGAGAACACCGAGGTGATCTACAAGGTGACGGATTATTACTCGCCGCAACACGACCGCGGTATCCGCTTCGATGATCCTTCGATCGGCATTGACTGGCCGCTGGAGGCTTCCACGCTTCAGCTTTCCGACAAGGACCGCAAAGCGCCACTGCTTGACGGTTCGGACATTTTTCCCTGAGGGAGAGGCTTTTTATGAGAATTCTAGTCACTGGTGGTGCGGGCTTTATCGGATCGGCGGTCTGCCGCCATCTCGCGTCCAATCCCCGCAATCAGGTTGTCAACGTCGACAAGCTGACCTATGCGGGCAATCTCGCATCGCTTCGCCAGATCGAGAATTATCCCAATTACAGCTTCGTCGAGGCTGATATCTGCGATGACGCTGCGATTCTTGATGTCCTGCACGCGGAAAAGATCGAAGCAGTCATGCATCTGGCGGCTGAGAGCCATGTGGATCGCTCCATTGACGGCCCTGCGGCGTTCATCGAGACCAATATCGTGGGTACATTCCGCATGCTGAATGCGGCGCTGGCCTATTGGCGCGATCTGCCTGAACCTGCCAAATCCGAATTCCGCTTTCACCACATTTCCACGGACGAGGTTTTCGGGGATCTGCCGTTCGACAGCGGCATCTTTACCGAAGAAACACCTTATGCACCGTCATCGCCCTATTCGGCATCGAAGGCTGCTTCGGATCATCTGGTCCGCGCGTGGCATGAAACATATGGTCTGCCGGTGGTTCTGTCGAACTGCTCGAACAATTATGGTCCCTTCCATTTTCCGGAAAAACTCATCCCGCTTGTTATTCTCAACGCGCTCGATGAAAAGCCCTTGCCCGTCTACGGCGCAGGCGCAAATGTGCGCGACTGGCTGTTCGTCGAGGATCATGCGCGGGCATTGGAACTGGTGGTGACCAAGGGCAAGCCCGGCGAGAGCTATAATATCGGCGGGCGTGCAGAACGCACCAATCTCAGCGTCGTCGAAACCATTTGCGATATTCTCGACAGCAAGCGTCCGCGCAAGGGCGGCGCGCGCTACCGGGATCTCATCACATTCGTGACTGACCGTCCCGGACATGACCGCCGCTACGCCATCGATGCGTCGAAGATCGAACGTGAACTCGGCTGGAAGCCGGCCGAAACCTTCGATAGTGGTTTGGAACGGACGATACAGTGGTATCTCGACAACACGTGGTGGTGGGAACCAATCCGCAGCGGAAGCTATGCGGGTGAACGGCTTGGTTCGGCTGCCCCAAATACGGGGGCAAAATGAGGATTGTCCCACGCGTCTTAGGACAGATTGGAGAGTGAGACTCGCGTTAGCGGTGAGTCGGGGCGTGGGGGCAGCATGAAAATCGTCGTGACTGGACGGGACGGGCAGATTGTACGCAGTCTAGTAGAACGAGTTGCATCGCACCCGGCAGTGCAACTCTTTGCGGTTGGTCGTCCAGAGTTTGACCTTTCTCGGCCAAAGTCTGTTTTTGCTGTCATACGGTCCATAAGACCAGATATTGTCATTTCTGCCGCTGCTTATACGGCGGTGGACCAGGCAGAAGACGAACCCGAGCAAGCCTATGCCATTAATGCTGTCGGTGCAGGTGCAGTTGCCCAAGCTGCCGCGGAGATCGGTGCGGCGGTTATTCATCTTTCGACCGATTATGTCTTCGCTGGCGAGGGCAAGCGTCCTTACACCGAAGATGACGCCACGGTTCCTTGCAGTGTCTATGGCCAAACCAAGCTGGCGGGAGAAGCACTGGTGGCCTCGGTAAACAGCAGACATCTTATCCTGCGCACAGCTTGGCTTTACAGCCCTTTCGGTAAGAATTTTGTCAAGACTATGCTCCGTCTCGCTGTGGATCGTGACAGTGTGTCGGTGGTGTCCGATCAATGGGGCAATCCGACCTCGGCAATTGATATTGCCGATGGCATACTCCACATGGCGAACCGGCTTCGCGTGGATACGCAATTCAGTGCATTTGGTATCTATCATCTCGCAGGGACCGGTCGTACGAACTGGAGCACATTTGCGCGGGCAATCTTTCAGGAAAGCCGGGATGAACAAGGTCCGTTTGCTGATGTTAAAGATATACTGACGTCAGAATATCCAACGAAAGCCCGGCGGCCGTTGAACTCAAGTCTCAATACTGAAAAATTCCATGCCATGTTTGGCTGGAAACCATCCGCTTGGCAAGAATCGATAAGGGCGACGGTCCAAAGATTGCTGCACTCGAACGACTATTGAAAGGGAGCTACGAATGCGTGCCCAGCATTTCACGGGCACGCGCCAATCCCCAATTGAGCAGGTCTTCGGCGCGGCTAGCATCGGATGCCTCGGCATAACAGCGCAGCTCCGGCGCATTGCCTGAGGCCCGGTAGTGAATGACGTCGCCCGTCGAAAGGACGACGCGCACGCCGTCAATGGCGTCGCTTTCCCTGATCGCGCCGACCGGTGCGAAGAAGGCGTCGCGGCGTGCACCGTCAAGCAGGCCTTGCAGGAAGGGGCCGCTGGCCGTTGAAGCAACATGCTCGAGCCGGCCGCTGCGCGTAAAGCGGGAGGGCAGATCCCGGAGCAGTGCTGACACCGGAACACCCTTGCCGGCTGCCATGCCGAGGACACTGAGGATCGGAAGCATGGCGTCGCGTGTGGGCAGCGCGTCCAATGTTCCGCCATTCATGGCCAGGGACGAACCCAGCAGCACCCCGCCATTGGCTTCAAAGCCGACGATTCGCCGGAAGCCATCCCGGTGCGCCTGCTCCATGCCTTCGATCACATAGGGCGACCCGACGCGTGTCCGGTAGACTTTCGCGAAGAGCCCGCTCGATTCAATGGCCGTATTGGAGGTGACGGGCGTTACAACAGCATCGGCATCGAGGAAATGTGCTGTCAGAAGGCCCACGCTGTCGCCGCGCAGGAAAACACCATTTTCATCGGCCACGAGCGGCCGGTCGGCATCGCCATCGGTGGAAACCAGCGCATCAAGCTTGTACTTTTCACAGGCACCGGCGGCAAATGCGATGTCTTCGGCGCGCAGGGCTTCGGTGTCAACGGGCACGAATACGGTGGAATGCCCAAGCGCCACGGCATCGGCTCCGAGGCTCTGCAAGATGGTGACGATGAGATCACCCGCAACGGAGCTGTGCTGATAAACGCCGATTCTCTTGCCGGCCAAAGCCTCGGGGCTCAAAACAGAGATGCTTCGCCTGATATAATCTTGCAGCGCATCGGGCACGATTGCCGCCTGCCCGCCGGAGCCCGCCGGTTTTTTCGCCTCCAGGTCAAGGACGGCCAGGATGCCTGCTTCATCGGCCTTGTCGATCTCGCCATCGGGCCGGTAGAACTTCAGGCCATTCCGATCGGCGGGAATATGGCTGCCGGTGACCATGATGGCCGGTGCCTTCAGGCTGAGAGCGCGAAAGGCCAGCGCTGGTGTCGGCAAGGGGCCGCAGTTTTCCACCTGTATTCCAAAGGCTTCTGCGGCCGCCATGCATGCGGCCGCCATCCGCGGACTGCTGGAACGCAGATCGTAACCAACGAGCAAAGGGCTGCCTGATGCAACGCCTTTGGCCGCCCGCATATGGGTCAGGAATGCGAGCGCATAGGCTTTGCAGACCTCATCGGGGAGTTCGGTTACAAGGCCGCGAAGGCCGCTTGTGCCAAATTTCAGACTGCTCATCGTCATGCCACAACCGCTGAAGGCGTTTCCGCAATATGCTCCCGTAAGATGTCAGCCGCGCACGATCGAAAGTCAACAGCGATCGATGTCTGAATATAGCGGGGGAGCGCCGATGGAAAAAGTGGCTGGGGAACCTGGATTCGAACCAGGACTAACGGAGTCAGAGTCCGTGGGTCTACCGTTAACCTATTCCCCAACAACCGCTTTTGAGCGGCGGCTGATTAAGCCGGTGCGGGGTCATATAGTCCAATTCGTTCAGGATGAAAACCCCTGTTGGGATGGTTTTTGCACTGCGCTGCATTTTATCTTCCATACACGAATTTAAGGGGTGGAAATGCCCGGCTTACCGGTGGAACTTGTTGCCAGGCTACGAAAATGCCGGCGAAGCCATTTGGCCGCTGGCAATCCGGCACGCCAGGCCTATAACTGTCTCAATCAGTGATTTGCAACGCGCAGCGAAGAGAAAGCAGACGAGGTGGCGGACCGATCATCACCACTGGCCCCGTTCAGGCACGACACGTTCCGCATCATCTGGATCGCGAGCCTGGTCTCCAATTTCGGCTCGCTGATTCAGGCGGTGGGTGCCGCATGGATGATGACATCGATTTCTGATTCGGTGAACATGGTGGCGCTCGTGCAAGCCTCCACCGCACTGCCCATCATGATCTTTTCCCTGGTCTCCGGTGCGCTGGCGGACAATTTTGACCGGCGCAAGGTGATGCTGGTGGCGCAGTGGTTCATGTTGGCCGTTTCCGCGCTGCTGACGGTTTTTGCTTATCTTGGACTCATCACCCCCTGGCTGCTCCTGGCATTCACCTTTCTGCTGGGCTGCGGGACGGCTCTCAACAATCCGTCCTGGCAGGCCTCGGTCGGCGACATGGTTCCCCGGGAGGATCTTCCCAATGCGGTGGCGCTGAACAGCATGGGCTTCAACATCACGCGCAGTGTCGGCCCCGCCATTGGCGGTCTCATCGTCGCGGTTGCCGGTGCTGCGGCGACCTTCGCGGTCAACGCGGCCAGTTATTTCGCCGTGATCTATGCCCTGATGCGCTGGCAGCCGCACATTGACCCGAACCCCTTGCCGCGCGAATCGCTCGGCCGCGCTATCTCGGCGGGCCTGCGCTACGTCGCCATGTCGCCCAATATCGGCAAGGTGGTCATTCGCGGCTTTGTCTTCGGTCTTTCAGCCAGTGCGATTCTGGCGCTCCTGCCACTTGTTGCGCGTGATCTCGTCCATGGCGGGCCTCTGACTTACGGTGTCATGCTCGGCTCGTTCGGCATCGGCGCCATAGGCGGGGCGCTCCTCAGTGCGCGCCTGCGCGAATTTCTCTCAAGTGAAGCCATCGTGCGCTATGCCTTTGCGGGATTTGCGGTCAGTGCTGTGGTGACGGCGATCAGCACATCGGTGTGGCCCACCAATATCGCCCTGCTGCTGGCCGGAGCCTGCTGGGTGCTTGCCCTCTCGCTGTTCAATGTCACGGTGCAGCTGTCGACGCCGCGCTGGGTGGTGGGACGGGCCCTGTCGCTCTATCAGACGACGACATTTGCGGGTATTGCCGCCGGCAGCTGGTTGTGGGGTGCTGCGGCCGAACAATATGGCGCGGACAGGGCTCTGATCGCTTCCGGCGGGCTCATGCTGCTCGGCGCCGTGATTGGCCTTCGCTATGCCCTGCCGGAGTTCAAATCGCTCAATCTCGATCCGCTCAACCGGTTCAGCGAACCGCTGCTGGCGCTTGACCTGAAGCCGCGCAGCGGTCCGATTGTCATCATGATCGACTACGAGATCGCCGACGAAGACATTCCCGAGTTTCTCGCGCTGATGTCAGACAGGCGGCGGGTGCGGATCCGCGATGGGGCGGGGCAATGGGCGCTGATGCGCGATCTTGAGAAACCGGAAATCTGGACTGAAACCTATCACACGCCCACATGGGTCGAATATGTCCGCCACAACCAGCGGCGTACACAGGCGGACGCGGCGGTAGGCGACCGGATACGCGCGCTGCACCGGGGCGGCGAAATCCGGGTCCATCGCATGATCGAGCGGCAGACGATCCTGCCGCACGATATCGCTGCGCATAAGACGCCGATGGACATGCACTGACGGGACTATTTCTTCCGAAGTGCATCCGCGAGCGCCGCGCCGAAAGCACCCTGTGTTGTCGACGGTTGCGGTTTGCCCTGCGCCGCCGGTTTCGGCTTGAAGCCGGTGCTGTCAGCCCTTTGCTCCCTTGGGGCAGGGGCACCACCATACTTGCGCATGGTCAGGCTGATGCGGTTGCGCTTGACGTCGATATCCACAACGCGCACTTTCACCACATCCCCCGCCTTGACGACCTCGTGTGCATCCTTGACGAAACGGTCTGCCAGTTGTGACAGGTGCACCAGTCCGTCCTGGTGCACGCCGATATCCACAAAGGCGCCGAAGGCTGCCACATTGGTGACCGTTCCTTCCAGCATCATTCCCGGCTTCAGATCCTTGATATTGTCGATACCATCGGCAAAGGCCGCGGTCTTGAACTGCGGCCGCGGATCGCGGCCGGGCTTTTCCAGTTCGGCGATGATGTCGCGAACCGTCGGCAGGCCGAACCGCTCGTCGACGAAAAGCCGCGGATCGAGCGCCTTCAGGGCTGCGCTGTCATTCATCAGCGAACGCACGTCACGGCCGCAGGCGCTGACAATCTTCTTGGCAACGCCATAGGCTTCCGGGTGAACCGCCGACGCGTCCAGCGGCTCGGAGCCGTCGGGAATACGCAGGAATCCGGCACATTGTTCGAAGGCACGCGGCCCCAACCGCGCGACCTTCAGCAGGTCGTGGCGGGTTTTGAACGGACCGACGTCGTTGCGGTAAGCGACCACGGCTTCCGCCAGCGAGGTTCCCAGACCCGAAATGCGGGCCAGCAGCGGTGCCGATGCCGTGTTGAGATCGACGCCAACCGCATTCACCGCATCTTCGACAACACCATCGAGCGAGCGGGCGAGGCGATACTGGTCGACGTCGTGCTGGTACTGGCCGACGCCGATGGATTTCGGTTCGATCTTGACGAGTTCCGCCAGCGGGTCCTGCAGGCGCCGGGCGATGGAAACGGCGCCTCTGAGCGATACGTCGAGATCCGGGAATTCTGCGGCGGCCGTTGCCGATGCCGAATAGACCGACGCACCCGCCTCGCTGACGATCACCTTCAGCGGCTTGGGCGCAGGCATGTCGGCCAGCATGTCCGCGACAAGACGCTCTGTCTCGCGGCTGCCGGTTCCATTGCCGATGGCGATCAGCTCGATCTTGTGTTTGCCGGCCAGGCGCGCCAGTTCGGCCTGGGTTCCACGCAGATCGTTGCGCGGTGGAAAGGGATAGACGGTCGTCGTGTCGAGCACCTTGCCGGTACCGTCGACGACAGCCACTTTCACGCCGGTGCGGATGCCGGGATCGAGGCCCATGGTCGCACGCGATCCGGCCGGTGCTGCCAGCAGCAGGTCTTTCAGGTTGCGGGCAAATACGTGGATTGCCTCTTCCTCCGCCTTTTCACGCATCTGTGTCATCAGGTCGATGGACAGGTTGAGCGACAGGCGCGCCCGCCAGGCCCAGCGGACGACGTCCATCAGCCAGCTGTCGGCGGCGGTTCCGCTCGGGGAAATTGCATAGGCACCGGCGATCATGCGTTCCACCGGCTTCACCGGAGAGGTATCGTCGGCATCGACTTCAATGTCGAGGGAAAGCACGTCTTCATTGCGCCCGCGCAGCATGGCGAGGGCGCGATGGCTGGGGATGGTTGCCCAGCGTTCGAAATGGTTGAAATAGTCGGAGAATTTTGCGCCCGCTTCCTGCTTGCCGTCTGCGACCTTGGCGCGCAGAACGGCCTTATCCTTCATGTGGTTGCGCAGGCGGCCAACGAGATCGGCATTTTCCGAGAAGGTTTCGACCAGAATATCGCGGGCGCCATCCAGCGCCGTCTTCACATCCGGGACATCCGCCGAAAAAAAAGTCTGCGCGAGTTCGGATGGAACGGTACGCCGGTCGGCGAGAATCGTTTCAGCCAGTGGCCCCAATCCGCGTTCACGGGCAATTTCGGCCCGCGTGCGCCGCTTGGGTTTGTAGGGCAGATAAATGTCCTCAAGCTCGGCCTTGGTGGCGGACCCCAGAATCTTGGTTTCCAGCTCGTCGGTCAGCTTGCCCTGGCTGCGGATGGACTCGATGATGGTATCGCGCCGGGCGTCGAGTTCGCGCAGGTAGATGAGCCGTTCGTCGAGAAGCCGCAGCTGCGTATCGTCAAGCCCGCCCGTCACCTCTTTGCGGTAGCGGGCTATGAACGGAACGGTCGCGCCGCCGTCCAGCAGTTCAATCGCCGCATTGGCCTGTTCCGGCCTGGCGTTGATCTCGGTGGCAATGATACGCGCAATACGGGCAGTTGTGGCAGTCATACTGGTCTCATCAAACTTGATCGGACGGCGACCATAGGGCTGCCGGGATCAATCGGCAATCGTCTGATCCGCCGGTTCTTCAGGCGTTCCACGAAAAACACCATGGTTTCCCCGGCTTGACCTGTCCGATGAAACGTTTCCTTATCGCCTGACCCTTCTGCTGATTCAGCCAATATGGATAATGCGACGATGCCGGCAAACATGAAGCCAAGGATTCTGTGCGTTGGTGCCCTGACAATGGACACCATCTTCCGGCTGGATACCCTGCCGCCCGGTCCCGGCAAGTTCATCCCGCAGGAGGCCGTCGAGATCGCGGCAGGCATGGCATCGAGCCAGGCGGCAACTGTTGCAAGGCTGGGCGGCAGCGCCTTTCTCTGGGCGTCGGCGGGGCTGGACCATGTCGGCGATCGGGTGGTCGCAGAGCTGGCGGAGGAGGGGGTCGACTGCACCTTTGTCCGCCGCATCCAGGGTGCGCGGTCGGCTTTTTCCTCGATCTTTGTCGACAGGACGGGCGAGCGCATGATCGTGCCCTTCTATGACAAGACCCTGTTGAGTGCGCCGGAACAGATCCCGCCCATCGAAGACGGCGCGTTCGATGTGGTCATGACCGACGTTCGCTGGCCGCTGGCTGCCGCCGCTGCGCTCAGGGCGGCGCGCGAGACCGGCATTCATGGCGTGCTCGATGCCGATGTTGCGCCACTGGAAACACTTGAACGGCTGCTGCCGCTTGCATCGCATATCGTCGCCTCGGAACCGGCAGCCGAAATCATCACCGGTGAGGCGGATATAGAGCGCGCCGTCATTGCTCTGGCGGCCCGGTATCGCGGTTTTGTCGCTGTCACCGGCGGCGGCAAGGGCTGTTACTGGTCGGAGGGCGACGCGGGGATCGTGCACCATATGCCGGCATTTCCGGTCAATGCCGTGGATACGCTGGCCGCCGGGGATGTGTTTCACGGCGCTTTCGCATTGGCGCTGGCGGAGGGGCATGGCATGGAAGCGATCATGCGTTTTGCCAGTGCAGCGGCGGCAATCAAATGCACCCGGTTTGGCGGGCGGGCGGGTGCGCCGACACGCGACGAAGTCGAGCACTTGCTCTTCAATTCATAACATTTGTATCCACGCCCGCAAAAATGTATGTGACAGCATGTTGACTATCAACTAACATGTTAGTAGTCTTCATGTATTGAGAGGGTGGGAGGAAAATCATTGTCTCGGGTTGAACGGTTTGGACTTTCTGCGGCATTGACGATGCCGTTTGATGCGGCGCTGGCAATTGATCTGCCCTTGGCAATTCACCACGCAAAAACCTGCCTGCAGCGCGGCTGCAGCAGCGTCACCCTGTTCGGGACGACGGGCGAGGGCTCATCCATCGGTATCCATGAGCGCCAGGCGGTCATCAGGGAATTTATTGCGGCAGGTATTGCGCCATCGCAGATTGTCGTTGGCGTCATGGCCAATTCCCATGTCGATGCCGCAGAGCAGGCGCGGTTTGCACTGGATGCCGGATGCCGTGGCATTCTCCTTGCGCCTCCATCCTATTTCAAGAATGTCAGCGATGACGGCCTCTTTGACTGGCATGCGGCAGCGTTCAAGGCGATCGGCGCGGATGTGCGCGGCATCATCCTGTACAATCTGCCCTCGGTGACGGCAGTCGAGATTTCGGTTGATCTGGTCAGCCGGTTGCGTGAGGCCTTCCCCGGCGCGATTGCAGGCGTCAAGGATTCGTCCGGCAACTGGAGCTATACGGAAAAGATGCTGGCGCGGCACAACGACCTTGCCATTCTGATCGGCGATGAACGCAGCCTTGCTGCGGGCGTGCGGCTTGGCGGGCAGGGCGCCATCTCGGGTCTCGCCAATATCTATCCCGAGCGCCTCGTGCGCATGATCGATGAAGGGCGTGACGACGAAGAGGTGGTTGCAGCTGTCAATGAACTGGTGAAATATCCGGTGATTCCGGCCGTGAAGGCGATGGTTGCCCATCAGCTGGGCGAGGAAGGCTGGCGGCGGACGCGCGGCCCGCTTGAAGCCTTGCCTGACGGCGATCGCAAGCATCTGACGGCCGTCTTTGACCGTCTGTTTGTCGCGGCAGCCGCCTGAGTGGGAATCGTGGGAACGTCCTGAGGAGGAACGGGCATGGATGACAGCGGCGAGCCGGTCAGATTGCGTGAGAAAGCCTATGCAAGTTTCACGGAACATCTTCTGGCTCGTGACTTTCATCCGGGGCAGTTCGTGTCGCAGCGCCAGCTCGTTGCCATGACCGGCATGCCGCTTGGCGCCATCCGCGAGGTTGTGCCGCGCCTTGAAGCCGAAGGCCTGGTCAAGACGGTTCCGCAGCGCGGCATACAGATTGCTCATATCGACATCAACCTGATCCGCGAGGCGTTTCAGTTCCGCGTCTTCATGGAGAAGGAAGCCATTGCGCTGTTCTGTGTTTCCGCGTCCGACGAGGTGCTGGCCGGGTTGCGGCGTGAGCATGAAGAGACCTTGGAGAAGGCTCTCAAGGACGGAGAGACGCCCGAGCTTGAACTGCACGCGCAGGCCATCGACTGGTCGCTGCATGACACAATCATCGATTCCCTTGGCAATGGGATCATTTCGAAAGCCTATCGGATCAACGCCATCAAGATGCGCTTGATCAATCAGGAGCGGTTTCGCATCACCGGCCGCGTTATTCCGGTGATGCGCGAGCATCTGGCGGTCATTGCGGCGATCGAGACCCGCAACCCGCAAACGGCAATGGATGCCATTGCCGAGCATATCAACAATGCAAGGAATCTCGCTCTGAAGGTTTAGGCGCAACGGTGCCGGAAATGGGAGTTACGGCACTGCAATGGAATATGGGAGGACGATAAGCATGAGACGGATTCAACCGACACGCCGGCAATTTCTTGCCGGATCAGCAGCACTTGGCGCGGCAAGTTTTGCCGGCCTGAAGCCGGCATTCGCCAATGTCGACTGGAAGAAATATGCTGGCACCACCCTTGAGGTGAACCTGATCAAGAGCCCGCGCGGCGATATTCTGCAAAAGTACCAGAAGGAATTCGAGGAACTGACCGGGATCAAGGTCAATTCCGAGCAGACGCCGGAACAGCAGCAGCGCCAGAAAGCCGTGATCGAACTGACCTCGGGCAAGCCGAGCTTTGATGTCATCCATATCAGCTATCACGTGCAGAAGCGGCAGTTCGAGAAGGGCGGCTGGCTTGCCGACCTGACGCCGTTCCTGAAGGACCCAAGCCTCACCGAGCCGTCGCTCGTTGAAAGCGATTTTGCTGAGGCGGGTCTTGCCTTTGCCAAGGACAAGAATGGCCGTTTCGGCGGTCTGCCCTTCTCAGTGGATTACTGGATTCTCTACTGGAACAAGGAACTCTTCGCCGCCAAGGGCATCGAATATCCGAAGTCCTTCGATGAGCTTGTAAGCGCTGCAGAGAAACTCACCGATGCGAGCAAGGGTACATACGGGTTCGTTGCCCGCGGCATGAAGAACGCCAATACGCCGGTTTGGGCCAGCCTCATGCTCGGCTATGGCAAGAGCACGATCGACGACGGCAATCTCCAGACCGACACGCCGGAAGCAATCCAGGCCGCAACGCTTTATCAGCGCCTGATGACAAAGTCCGCACCACCCGGCGTAACGGGTTTCAACTGGGCCGAATGCCAGTCAAACTTCCTGCAGGGCAAGGTTGCGATGTGGCTGGATGGCATCGGTTTTGCCCCGCCGCTGGAAAATCCGGAGAAATCGCGGGTCGTCGGCAAGGTCGGTTACGGCGTCATGCCCAAGGGGCCGGCCGTGCAGGCTGCGCCGACCTTCGGCGATGGTATCGGCGTGACCGAGGGATCATCGAAGAAGGAAGCGGCTTATCTCTATTGCCAATGGGCCATTTCGAAGCAGATGGGCGCGCGCCTGCTGCAAACGGGCTCCGGCGTTCCCTTCCGCAATTCGATCCTCAACGATCCGGAGGTCCGCAAGGGTGTGACCATGCCGTCCGAATGGGTGGATGTGCTCACGGCATCGGCCAAGGTCAGCCAGCTCTGCCTGCCGGTCATCGTTCCGGTCACGGAATTCCGCGATGTGATGGGTGTCGGCCTGACCAACCTTCTCGGCGGGGCCGATCCCGCAACGGAAATGAAGCGGGCAACGGAAGAATTCCGTCCCATCCTTGCGCGCAGCGAGGGCAAATGACAATCGCCGCCCCGACCATGACAACCGAAACACAGACCACCAAAGCCAGAACGGGCAAACGCCGGCTCAAGCCGAGCTACTGGCCGTTTGTCATTCCGGCGCTGGTCATTGTCGGGGCGGTCATTCTGTTTCCGTGGGCGTTCACCCTGTGGATGAGCGTGAATGAGTGGCATCTTGGCGGCGAACAGAGCTTTGTCGGGCTTGCGAATTTTACCCGGCTGGCAGGAGATACACGCTTCTGGCAGTCGATGGGGCACACCGTGCTCTATACGTTTCTCTCCGTCATCGCCCCGTTGTTTTTTGGCACTATTGCGGCTTTGATCTTCGACAGCAAATTGCCGATGCGCGGCCTGCTGCGTGGCATCTTCGTCATGCCGATGATGGCCACGCCTGTCGCCATCGCTCTGGTCTGGACCATGATGTACCACCCGCAGCTCGGGGTTCTCAATTACCTGCTGTCACTGGTTGGCATCGGGCCGCAGGAATGGATATTCAACCAGAATACGGTGATCCCGTCGCTGGTGCTGGTCGAGACCTGGCAGTGGACACCGCTCGTCATGCTCATCGTGCTCGGCGGCCTTGCTTCCATGCCGCGCGATCCCTTCGAGAGTGCGGAAATCGATGGCGCCAATGGCTGGCAGAAATTCCGCTACATCACGCTGCCCATGATCCTGCCCTTCATGATGGTTGCCGTCATAATCCGCTCCATCGATGCCCTGAAGAGCTTTGACATCATCTTTGCCATGACGCAGGGCGGTCCCGGCACGGCATCCGAGACGATCAACATCTATCTCTACAATGTCGCCTTTTCCTACTATGACATCGGCTATGGCTCGGCGATTGCTGTGGTCTTCTTCGTCGTCATCATCACCATGTCCATGGCGCTGCTTTATCTGCGCCAGCGGACCAAATGGAACAGCTGAGGGAGACGCCGATGGCCCGCCGCAATCCGCTGAAATCACTGGGCACCGCCTTTGTTGTGTTCGTGATCGTTTCACCCGCCATTTTCTTCTTCCTCTGGATGCTGTCGCTGTCGCTGAAATACGAGATCGACAATGGCGCCTATCCGCCGATCTTCATCCCCGAGCGGTTTGCCTGGTCGAACTACACCCAGATTTTTGCAACGAACGATTTCCTGCATTACTTCTGGAACAGCCTTATCGTGACGGGCATATCGACATTGCTGGCCCTGCTTGTCGGGGTGCCCGCCGGCTATGGCATTGCCCGCCTGCGCGCCGACAAGGCGGCCATCGTTGTCATGATCGCACGCATGACGCCGGGCCTCTCCTACCTTATTCCCCTGTTCCTGCTGTTCCAGACCATGGGATTGCTGGGAACGCTGTGGCCGCAGATCATCATCCATCTGGTTGTAACCGTGCCCATCGTGATCTGGATCATGATCGGCTATTTCGAGACGACGCCGATGGAATTGGAGGAAGCGGCCATGATCGATGGCGCCACCTCCTGGCAGGTCTTTGTCAAGGTGGCGCTGCCCATAGCCAAACCCGGTATTGTCGTTTCGCTGATCCTGGCGGTGATCTTTTCCTGGAACAATTTTGTCTTCGGCATCGTGCTGGCCAGCCGCGAAACCCGGACCTTGCCGGTCGCGGTCTACAACATGCTGTCATTCGAGCAGGTCAGCTGGGGCCCGCTGGCCGCGGCGGCACTGGTCGTTACACTGCCGGTGCTGCTGCTGACCGTCTTTGCCCAGCGCCAGATCATTGCGGGTCTCACCGCCGGTGCCGTCAAGGGCGGCTAGAACAGGTTTTCAAGAACAGGGAGGGCGCGATGGCTTCGGTCTCGATCAAGGATGTCACCAAGAAATACGGCAACGTCAATGTAATGCACGGTGTCTCTGTCGATATTGACGATGGCGAGTTCGTCATTCTCGTCGGCCCGTCGGGCTGCGGAAAATCGACATTGCTGCGCATGATCGCCGGGCTCGAGGAAATCACCACGGGAGAGATTGCCATTGGCAGCCGCGTGGTCAATGACCTGCCCGCCAAGGAGCGCGACATCGCCATGGTGTTCCAGAACTACGCGCTCTATCCGCATATGACGGTGGCCGACAATATGGGCTTCGCCCTCATGCTCAAGAATGCCCCGAAGCAGGAAAAGGAAAGCCGGGTTGGCCGGGCGGCGGAAATCCTTGGCCTGGAAAAGCTGCTCGACCGCTTTCCCCGGCAATTGTCCGGCGGCCAGCGCCAGCGCGTCGCCATGGGCCGGGCCATTGTCCGCGATCCGCAGGTCTTCCTGTTCGACGAGCCGCTTTCCAACCTCGATGCGAAACTGCGCGTGCAGATGCGCAGCGAGATCAAGGGGCTGCATCAGCGGCTTGGCACTACCATTGTCTATGTGACGCATGACCAGATCGAAGCCATGACCATGGCCGACAAGATCGTCGTGATGAAAGACGGTTTGGTCGAACAGATCGGCACGCCGCTCGATCTCTACGATTACCCTGCGAACCTTTTCGTCGCCGGGTTCATCGGCTCGCCGTCGATGAACTTCGTCAAGGGGCGTCTGGCCGGAGCAGGGCAGTTCGCGACGCCGGAGGGCATCACATTGCCCGTGCCGCAGACCATCCAGGCCGCGGGACCGGCGGACGTGATCTATGGCGTGCGGCCGGAGCATATAAAGATTGCTGCCGGCGGCATTCCGGTCGACGTCAGCGTTGTCGAGCCGACGGGCTCGGAAATCATGGTGGTCGGCAAACTGGGCGATCAGGAAATTATGTGCCTGTTCCGCGAGCGACTGTCGATCAAATCGGGCGACCGGATTCATATCGGGATTGATCCGGCGAACAGCCACCTGTTTGATGGCGCAACGGGCATGCGGCTGGATAGCAGGACAGCGGCCCACTGACCCCCACCAAGCGAGATTTCAGGAGCACTGCACGTGACGATATCAGCCGAGACATACAACACTGGAACATTTGTTGGCCGTGTCTGGCGCCCCGACATACAGGGCCCCGCCATCGTCGTGGTGCGGGATGGTGATCTCTTCGACATCACGTCCAAGGACGTTGCCACCACGCGCGATCTTCTGGAACTGCAGGACCCGGCTGCCTATGCGAAGGCGCACAAGGGTGTGAGACTTGGAAGTCTGGACGAGGTTTTCGCATTGTCCGTCGAGAGCGAAGACAAGGCATCACAGCTTCGGCTGCTCGCGCCCTGTGATCTCCAGGCGGTCAAGGCCTGCGGCGTTACCTTTGCCCGTTCGATGATCGAGCGTGTCATCGAGGAAAAGGCTGCGGGCAATCCGGCGCTGGCGCTCAAGATCCGCGAACGCATCATGCCGATCATCGGCAACAGCTTGCGCGACCTGAAAGCCGGTTCGCCTGAGGCTGCCAAGGTGAAGGCTGCCCTGATTGAAGAAGGCGTCTGGTCGCAATATCTGGAAGTCGGCATCGGGCCCGACGCGGAAGTGTTTTCCAAGGCGCAGGTTCTCTCCTCCGTCGGCTGGGGTGCATCGGTCGGCTTGCACCCGATCTCAAGCTGGAACAATCCGGAGCCGGAAATCGTCCTCGCCGTCAACAGCAAGGGCAGGGTGCAGGGCGCGACGCTCGGCAACGACGTGAACCTGCGCGATGTTGAAGGCCGCTCCGCCCTTTTGCTCGGCAAGGCAAAGGACAACAATGCCTCGTCATCGATCGGGCCGTTCATCCGGCTGTTCGATGCGACCTATTCCATCGATGACGTGCGCAATGCCGATCTTGAACTGATGGTCGAAGGCCGGGATGGTTATGTCCTCAAGGGCAGCAGCACCATGAAGGAAATCAGCCGTGATCCGCTGGATCTGGTCGCCCAGACCACCGGCCGGCATCACCAGTACCCGGATGGCTTCATGCTGTTCATGGGAACATTGTTTGCGCCGGTCGAGGACCGCGATACGCCGGGGCAGGGATTTACCCACAAGATCGGCGATGTGGTGACCATATCAAATCCGCAGCTTGGCGCGCTTACCAATACCGTGCGGCTGTCGACAGAGTGCCCCGAATGGACATTCGGCGTGGCGGCGCTCATGCGCAACCTTGCCGCGCGTGGTTTGCTTTAAGCAACCCACGCTAGATTCTGCCCGTAGCGTGGCTGCCGCCTGGCGGCCAGGCTGAACAATTGTCACAATAGTTTCGTCTAAGTTCGATCAAACTTTCACACAGCCCGTCCAGAGTTGAACGCGAGCAGGGCAGCCGGATTTTTCCGGAGCTGCCCCGGGTTCATTCTCTCAATTGCCGTATTCAGGGGGCTTTAATGCAGGGTTTTGGTGTGAAAATAGGTCTGGCCGCAGGGCTGCTGGCCGCCGGGTTTGGCGCGACGCCAGCCATGGCCGAGAAGGTCAAGTTCGAGTTCTGGTACGGCCTGAGCGGCGATCTTGGCGAGCGTGTGCAGGATGCCTGCAAGAAGTTCAACGACTCCCAGGCCAATTTCGAAATCGTCTGCACCAGCCAGAACGGCTATCCTGAAACCGTCCAGAACGCCATTGCCGCCTATCGCGCCAAGAAGCATCCGGCCATCGTCCAGGTCTTCGACGGCGGCACGCTCGATCTGATGCTCTCGGGTGCTTTTGTCCCGGCCAAGAAGCTGATGGAAGACAATGGCTACAAGATCGACTGGAGCAACTATTTCCCCGGCATCGCCAATTATTACGCCACGGCAAAGGGTGAATTGAACTCGTTCCCGTTCAATTCGTCGACCGCCATGTTCTACTACAATGTCGATGCCTTCACCAAAGCCGGCATCCAGGGCGCGCCGGAAACATGGGAAGACGTCGAGGCTGCAGCCCGCAAGCTGAAAGCGGCCGGTTATGCCTGCCCGTTCGGTTTCAGCTTTGACAGCTGGGCAACCGTCGAACAGTTCTCCGCCATTCACAACCAGCCCATCGCCACCAAGAACAACGGCTATGACGGGCTTGACGCCGAACTCACCCTCAACAAGACCAAGCTGGTCGACCATCTGACATTCTTCAAGAAGATGACCGATGAAGGCCTGTTCGTGGTCAAGACGAAGCAGCTGGGCATGGATGTGGTTCCGGCCTTTACCTCCGAAACCTGCCAGATGATCCAGACGTCGATCGCCGATCATGGCACCGTCGGCAAGACCATCAAGCAGGGCACGAAGTGGGACGTGACCATGCTTCCGGTCTGGAAGGGAACAGCCCGCCAGAATTCGATGGTCGGCGGTGCATCTCTCTGGGTGCTGAACAATCGCCCGGAAGCTGAATACAAGGGTGCGGCTGCATTCCTCAACTTCATCGCCCAGCCGGATATGGTTGAATGGTGGTCGACAGTCACCGGTTACATCCCGGTCACCAAGACGGGCTTTGAAGCCATGAAAGCCAAGGGCTTTTACGACCAGCCAGCCTTCAAGGGCCGTGAAAAGGCCATCGCCAGCCTGACCTTCACCCCGACCTCCGCCAATACCCGCGGCATCCGCCTCGGCGGCTTCCCGCAGATTCGCAAGGAAATCTCCGACGCGATGGAAGGCATCTTCTTTGGCAAGCTGACTGTGCAGGCCGGTCTCGACCAGGCTGTCGAGCGCGGCAATGTCATCCTGCGCCGCTTTGAAAAGACCTATGCCGGAAAAGTCCTGAACTAAGTGCAGGCTTTCAAATGGCCCGGAGCGGAACCGCACCGGGCCATTTCCTTTTCATCCCATAGGCAGAATTGAATATTCTCATGAACAAGCGCGCTGTTTTCAAAAGCTGGTGGTTGCCCGTCCTCTTTGCATTGCCGCAACTCCTGCTCATTTTGTTCTTTTTCTATTGGCCGGCCATTTCGGTTTTCAACTGGGCTTTCACTCTGGAACCCGCCTTTGGCGGTGCGGGCGAACGTCTCTTCGTTGGTTTTGACAATTTTCGCGAGGTTTTCGCTGACAGCGAATATTGGCGCTCCGTGTCCCTGAGCCTGTTCTTTGCCTTTACGGCGACCGGACTGTCGATGTTCATCGCCTTTATCCTGGCGATCTGTGTTGATCGCCAGCTGAAGGGATCGAGCCTGTTCCGGTTCTTTTACATCTGGCCCTATGCCATTGCCGCCCCGGCGGTGGGCCTGGCATTCCGCTTCATCTTTGCACCGGAAAGCGGCCTGATCGCGGTGGTGAACACCTGGTCGCCCGATCTGTGGAATCCCGCCAAGTATGGCAGCCACGCCATGATCCTCGTCATCATCTGCTTTGCGTGGAAATGGATCGGCTACAACTTCATCTTCATGACGGCCGGCCTGCAATCCATCCCGCGCAGCCTGCTTGAAGCATCGTCCATGGATGGCTCTGGCCCGGTGCGCCGCGCGCTCGATATCCAGATTCCGCTGCTGGCGCCAACCCTGTTCTTTCTCCTGGTTCTCAATCTGACCGAGAGTTTCGTTGGCCCCGATACCTACGGTATCGTCGACCTGACCACCGAAGGCGGACCCAACAAGGCAACCGACGTCATGGTCTACCGCATCGTCAGCGAAGCCTTCCGCGGCCTGAATTACTCCGGCGCAGCGGCCCAGAGCCTCGTCCTGATCGGACTCATCATGGTGTTCACGTTCATCCAGTTCCGCTTCGTCGAGCGGCGCGTGCATTACAAGTAGGATTCCGGCGATGATCGAACGTACACCCATACTCAACGCCATTACCTATCTCATCATGATCTTGGGGCTGATCCTCATCCTTGGGCCGTTCTGGATGATTTTCACGGCCTCCACCCAGTCGCTGCAGGAGGTCACGGCCGTGCCCTTCAACATGACGCCCGGCGGCGATTTCCTGAAGAATGTTCACGCTGCCTGGGATCGCGCCAATCTTGGCCCGGCACTGCTCAACAGCCTCATCACCTCGCTGTTGGTCATGGCGGGCAAGATCGCCCTGGCGGCGCTGAGCGCTTTCGCCATCGTCTATTTCAAGAGCCCGCTGCGCCACGTCTTCTTCTGGATGGTTTTCATGACGCTGATGCTGCCGCTCGAAGTGCGCGTCATCCCGACCTACAACATCGCTTCGGATGTGTTCGAACCGGTTCGCTGGATCATCCAGACCGTCACCGGCATCGAATTGTCGTTGCAGTGGAATCTGCTCAACTCCTATTCGGGTCTGGTCCTGCCGCTGATTGCGACGGCGACAGGCACGTTCCTTTACCGGCAGTTCTACATGACGCTCCCCGACGAACTGGCAGAGGCGGCCAAGATGGACGGCGCGCGGCCACTGCGTTTCTTCATCGATATCCTGCTGCCGCTGTCGCGCACCAATATGCTGGCGCTGGCAACAATCATGTTCGTCTATGCATGGAACCAGTATCTCTGGCCCAAGCTGATGACCACCGATGCCAGCTACCAGACGGCCATGGTCGCCATGCGCGCGCTGGTGCCGTCCGTCAACGCCCTGCCTGAATGGAACGTCTCCATGGCCGGCGCCCTCATCATCATGTTGCCACCCCTGGTCGTCGTTGCTGTCCTGCAACGCTGGTTTGTCCGTGGCCTGGTTTCGACCGAGAAATAAAGGAAGTAGCAATGGCTGAAATTGGCATCAAGGACGTGCGCAAGACCTATGGCAGCACACAGATCCTGCACGGCGTCGACCTGAATTTCAAATCCGGCGAGTTTGTCGTCATTCTCGGACCCTCTGGCTGCGGGAAGTCGACATTGCTGCGCATGATCGCGGGCCTTGAAGAAATCACCTCCGGAGAGATCTCGATCGATGGCAAGGTGGTCAATAATCTTGAGCCGCGTGATCGCGGCTGCTCGATGGTGTTCCAGAACTACGCGCTCTATCCGCATATGAATGTTGCCGCCAATATCGGCTATGCCCTGAAGGTTGCCGGTGTTCCGCGCGCCGAGCGCGACCGGCGCATTGCAGAAACGGCCAAGATCGTCGGGCTGGAAGAATTGCTCGACCGCAAACCGGCACAGCTTTCCGGCGGCCAGCGGCAGCGTGTCGCCATGGGTCGCGCGATCATCCGCGAACCGAAGGTGTTTCTGTTCGACGAGCCGCTGTCCAATCTCGACGCCAAGCTGCGCGTGCAGATGCGCGTGGAAATCCGCCGCCTGCACAAGCGCCTGTCGGCAACCTCGGTCTTTGTCACCCACGATCAGGTGGAGGCGATGACCCTGGCTGACAAGCTGATTGTCATGAACAAGGGCCATGTGGAACAGGTTGGCACGCCGCTTGAAATCTACCACCGTCCGCGCACGCGGTTTGTCGGAACTTTCATCGGCTCGCCCGCGATGAATTTCTTCGACGCGACTATTGCTGCAGGCGGCGATCATGTGCTGCTGGACGGTATCGTGCAGGCAATCGACCCGGTGCTTGGCAGCCAGAACGCGGGGACCGCGGTTTCCGTCGGAATCCGTCCCGAACATTGCCGTCTCGTTCCCGCCGGTACCGTGAACAGTGTTCCGGCCAATGTCGATTTCATCGAAGAACTCGGCTCCGGCCGCATCGTTCACGTGGAGATTGACGGGCTGAGCTTTGCCGTATCAGTTGAAGAAGATCAGTTCTTCGAGCAAGGCGCGGTTGCAGGTCTGCAGTTGCCCTCTGAACATATTCATCTGTTTTCGCAGGAAACCGGTTTGCGCCTTGACGATGCTCCGGCAACGGCGCGTCAACCAGCCTCGAAAACAGTGGCTGCATAACCCGACTTGAAAGGATCAAATATGAGCTCGGATTCAACCATTTCCGCCGTTGGCTTTTGCACCTACACGGGCAAGGGCAATTTTGACACGCTGGAAGACGCCCTTCGTACCATTGCCGGTCTCGGAGCCAATGCCGCCGAATTGTCGTTGTACGGCGAGGAAATCATCTCGGGCGGCCGGATTATTCCGGGACGCGCCGAACGCCTGACCGCGATCACCCGCCAGTTCGACCTGCGCTACAGCGTGCATGGCCAGATCGTCTCCAATTTCATGGACCGCGAGCACCTGGAGTACCAAAAGGCCGTTGTTCGCGCGATGCTGGAGCTGTGCAATCGCGTTGAAGCGGGCATCCTCGTGCATCACAGCGGCAGTGCCAAAATGCCGGCCCAGTCGCGCATCGCCGATCTCGACAAGATGGAGCGCGATGCGCTTGCCGAAATGGCGGAAATTGCCAAGGGTTACGGCGTGCGGATTGCCTTGGAAAACATTTTCGCGGTCACCGATGCGGAGTATCGCCAGACACCGGCGCAGGTTGGCGAAACCGTGCAGGCTATCGGCAGCGCCAATGTGTGCGGCCTCATCGATTTCAGCCATGCCTACATCGAAAGCACGCGGCTTGGTCTTGACTGGCGCGAACAGATCAAGGCGATGGCACCGGTCACGGGGCATCTGCATGTGCATGACAGCTTCGGCCGTCCCTACAACAGCATGACCAAATTCTATCATCCGGCTGAGGCAACGGCGCTTGGCATTGGTGACCTGCACCTGCCGATCGGCTGGGGCGACATTCCCTGGGAAGAAATTTTTGAGGAGCTGACGTTCCTGCCCGACACCATGCTGATCATGGAAATCGTCGAGAACCGGTTTGCCAATGAACAGGCCGATTGCCTCGCGCGTGCGCTCAAACTGGCAGAGATCGCCAACAGCCGCCGTCTGGCCGCTTAGGTGAAAGAGCGGCGCGGCCGGCTGGTTGACCGCGCCCCTTGCTTCTGGTCACAATGGCAGTCATCGGGATCGGCTGTTGCCGGTCTCTTGCTACTGGGAATTGTGAACATGGCTGACCATATTCTGTTTGTTGCAAATGATGCCGCTGAATGGACCAGGACCGAGCCCGGCGTCAGCCGCCGCATCATGGCCTATCTGCCGGAAATGATGCTGGTGGAGGTACAGTTTGAAAAGGATGCTGTCGGCTCGCTGCATTCGCATCCGCATATCCAGGCAAGCTATATCGCTGAAGGACGTTTTGAAGTCACGATTGACGGCGTCAGCCAGGTGCTGGAACAGGGCGGCAGCTTCATCGTCCCGTCCAATCTCGTCCACGGCGTCAAGGCGCTGGAAAAGGGCCGCCTGATCGACAGTTTCTCGCCCTATCGCGCGGAGTTCCTGGCCTAAGCCACACACTCAATTTTATGCAGCCACCGCTTGACAGCATCCTTGCGATAGGCAAAACTGAAACCGGTTTCACTTTGCGCCGGACGGACGTTTGACCTTTGATCTGACCATATTGGCGCCGCACATTCCTTTCCTCGTGAAAGGTGCGGTCCTGACAGCCGAGGCTTGCGTGCTGGCGCTTGCCGGCAGCCTGTGCATTGGCACGGTCGTTGCGGCGCTGGTCACATCGGCGTCGCCGCTTCTCTCCCGCATTGCCTATGTCTATGTCGATCTGTTCCGCAACATTCCGTTCATCGTCCAGCTCTTCTTTTTCTTCTACGGCCTGCCGGAGATCGGCATTTACATCGATGCGTTCACCACGGGTGTTATTGCGCTCTCGATCGCGGGCGGCGCTTTTACCTCGGATGTGATCCGGTCCGGAATCCTGTCGATCGATCCCGGCATTCTGGAAGCCGCCGAAGTCAGTGGGCTTTCCAAACCGACGATCTTCCGCAAGATCGTCATGCCGATTGCCTTGCGGACCTCGGTGCGGCCCCTGGGTTCGGTTTTCATCAATCTCATCCTGACATCGTCGATCCTCTCGACGATCACGCTGAACGAATTGACCGGTTCGGCCAAGATCGTGGCATCGGATACATTCCGGCCCTTTGAAATCTATGCGGTTCTGCTTGTCGCCTATGCCTGCCTGACCTATCTGGTCTCGCTCGCCATCGGCGCGTTGCATCGCTATCTCAACCGTGATCAGACAGAGGCCGCCTGATGCGTTATACGGCGTTCACCTCCTATGACATCGTGCTGCTCGCGCAGGGGCTGGGTGTTTCCCTCGCGCTTTTCCTGGCAACGACAATCATCGGCCTTTTCATCGGCTCTCTGTGGGCGGTCATCCGGTTCTATCGCATTCCAGTACTGGCGCAGATCGTGGCTGTCGTCGCGGAAGTGCTGAAAAACTCCCCGGTTCTGGTCCAGCTGTTTCTCGTGTTCTTCGGCTTGCCCGCTTTTGCCAAGATCAACGTAACGCCGGTCGAGGCGGCGGTGATCACGCTGTCGGGCAATACGGCGGCATTCGTCTATGTCATTGCCGTGTCGGCGATCGAATCCATCGGTCGCGACCAGATCGAGGCCGCCCGGGTTTTCGGTCTGTCACGCTGGCAAATTCTTCGCCGCATCATCGCACCGCAGGCCATGGCCTTTGCCATCGGTCCACTGACCGGTCTTCTCGTGAACCAGCTGCAGGTGACATCGCTGATATCGGTGATCGGCGTGGTGGACCTGACGAAGATCGGCAATATTCTCAATCTGCGCACGCTGAAACCATTCATCGTCTGGGCTGTCGTCGGCGGGCTTTACTATGTCATGGCCAAGCTCGTCGCCTTTGGCGGAGCCAGGCTGGAGAAGCGGTTGAGGGCGCACACCGCATGGAAGGGTCTGTGAAATGATCAGCGTAAGAGGAGTACGCAAGGCGTTTGGTTCTGCGACCGTACTCGACGGAATAGACCTTGATGTGCATAGCGGTGAAGTCGTGTCCATTCTCGGCTCCAGCGGCTCGGGCAAATCGACCCTGATCCGCTGCATGAACGGCCTGGAAAAGCTCGATGGCGGGCGTATCACCATTGATGATTTCGACGTGTCGCGCCCGAAGGAGCTGTCGGAAGCGCGCAAGCGGTCGGCAACGGTCTTCCAGCTTTTCAATCTCTACCCGCATATGACGGCCGTGCAGAACATTGCGCTGGCGCCGGTGGAAGTCCTGAAAATACCGCGCAAGCAGGCGGAAGCCGATGCGCGCGCACTTCTGGACTCCGTCGGGCTGAGTGCCCGTGCCGACGCTTTTCCGGCGCAGCTGTCCGGCGGGCAGCGCCAGCGTGTCGGCATCTGCCGGGCGCTCGCCATGAAGCCGCGCTATCTCCTGCTCGATGAAATCACGAGTGCCCTCGATCCCGAGATGACCTCGGATGTACTGGCCATTCTCGCCAAGCTCGCCCATGACGGAACGACGATGGTTTTCGTCACGCATGAAATCGAGTTTGCCCGCACCATCTCGTCGCGGATCGTCTTTCTCGACAAGGGACAGCTCGTCGTCGACCTGCCGACAGCTGAATTCTTTGCAGCCGATGGCGGCATGGCCAAGCCACGCATCGCCCAGTTTCTCTCCAAAATGCGTAAAGACTGACAATGATCCTGATTGCGAACAACGAGGCTTGGCCGGGTTTTGCCAGGAGCGTCGAGCTCCTCAAGCAGGAGGCGCATGGCCTCGACGCCATGGTTGCCGGTATCAGCGAAGTCGAGCGCGAAGTGAAGGTCCGCAGTGTCGGTTATGGCGGCTGGCCCAACATGCTCGGGCGCATGGAGTTCGATGCGGGTGTGATGGATGGCACGACGCGCGATGTCGGCGCTGTCGGTGCCGTCCCCGATACGCTGCCCGTTGCGGCGCTCGCGCATGAAGTGATGAAACGATTACCGCATGTCATGCTGACCGGCGATGGCGCCCGCCGTTTTGCCACGGAAATCGGGTTTCCACTCGATGAAACGTTATATGAAGACAGCAAGCGCGTCTGGTGGGAGCGGTTGCAGAAGGAATTGACGCCGGAGGAGCTGGCAGCCTTTCCCGATATTCCGCTCGCGCCCTTGAGCCGCACCATTACCGACCCCGAACGGGTCCGCGATACCACGGTGTTTCTGTCGAAGGATTCCGCCAATGGCATTCACGCGGTCACATCCACCTCCGGCTGGGCCTGGAAATATCCGGGGCGCCTCGGCGATTCACCCATTGCCGGTGCCGGGTTCTACGCGGACAGCCGTTATGGCGCCGCCGCCTGCACCCATACGGGTGAAATGACCATCCGCTGCGGCACGGCCCGCAGTATCGTGCTTGCCATGCGCTTCGGACATTCACTACGGGAAGCGGTCGATTTGGCGATGGAAGACCTCGCACAGCTGACCACCGGATTCTTGGCTGGCGTGGTCATTCATGCCATCGACGCCAAGGGCAATCACGAGGTGGCAAGTTTCCGCTGCGACGATGAAATCAAATACTGGTTCTGGGAAGCCGGGATGGAGGAACCCGAACGCCGGCTTGCCCGAAAATATGATCCGCAACAAACAACACAAAGGGGACATTCATGAAACGGTTCATTGGAAAACTGGCCGCGCTCGCGCTGACCGGCGCACTGGCTTTTACCGGCGTGGCGCATGCCGGGAAGATCGACGACATCCGCGCGCAGGGAAAGGTCCGCATCGGCGTGTCGCTGGGCGGCGAGCCCATCGGTTTCCGCGACGACAAGAACAACCCGGTCGGCTATGACGTCGATGTGGCAACCATGCTGGCGGCCAAGCTCGGCGTTCCCGTCGAGTTCACCGACGTTTCCGGCGATGCCCGCGTGTCCATGCTGGTCTCCGGCCAGCTTGATATTGTGGTGGCCAATACCTCGGCGACGCTGGAACGCGCCAAGACCGTCAATTTCTCGATCCCCTACAACCGTGCCGGCCTGCGCGTCATCGTGCAGAAGGATGCCGGTATTGCCAAGCTGGAAGACCTGGCGGGCAAGAAGGTTGTCGTTGGCCGCGGCACAACAGGCGAAAGCTTCCTGAAGAAGAGCGTGCCGACGGCGGAACTGGTCTACACCGACAATTTCTCGCCCGATGGCGTGCTGCTCCTGCAGCAGAAGCGTGTTGCCGCGGCGATCGAGGACTCGTCGCTGCTCGACTATCTCGCCACCAAGAACGACAATCTGGTAACCTTGCCCGGTCTCTATTCCAACGATCCGATCGGTATTGCCGTTGCCAAGGGTGATCCGGAATTCGTCCGCTGGCTTGACATGTTCGTTTCCGACTACATCCAGTCCGGCGCCTATGATGCGAATTACAAGAAGTGGTGGGGCGAAAAAGCCAACCCGCCGGCGCTGACGCCGCTCTGGTAATATCAAGGCAAGGGCCGGGCATTGTTCCCGGCCTTTGCTTTTCGCTCAGGAGCTTGACCGCGCGACGAAGTAGGTTGGCACCTGGATGAGTTTTTCGCCCGCGTTGAACAGGGCTGGCTCCCGCAGAAACTTGAGGATTTCATCGATATAGGCTGCTTTGTCATAGCCGATGGACGAAATCGGATAGGCCTCGTATTCCGCCAGGGTCACGTCGTCGAAGCCATAGAGCCGGAATGTCCGCGGCCGGTTGTCCGGAAACGCCTTGCGGTGCACATCGAGAACGCCCATGGCCATCGCGTCGGAGGTGCAGAACACCGCGTCGGCTGTTTGCCAATCAGGTGACGATGCCACATGGCGGCCGCTCTGGTAGGAATAGTCGCCGCGCAGCTCCGCGACCAGCCTGATCTCCTGGCGCTGCAGTTCCGATTTGTAGACGGCGATACGCGTCTGTTCGACCGGCGAGGCGGACCGGCCTGTCACCAGCAGCGCACTGCGCACGCCCTTGTTTCGGGCATCCGTGACAGCCGCGGCGATCCCCACCTGTTCATCGGGAATAATGGCGGGGGAACTGGCATCCCGCATGCCGTTGAGCATCAGGACGCTGTCGTTGCGGAACATTTTGCGCACCGTTTCCGCATCGGCGAAATCGGAGAACACGAGGGCCGCATCGACGTGATAGGCAATGCCGTTGCGCAGGAACTCGTCAATCCGTTCGGCCGAGCCGACGCGGACAAAAATCACCTGTTTGCCGATGGACTGGATCTGGCTGATCAGGAGATCGAACAGGTCGAGATCCGACAGATCATGGATGTGGTTGACGATGACGGCAACGAGATTGACGGTCTTTGTCGTCAGGCTCCGCGCCAGCAGGTTGGGTTTGAAGCCAAGCTTGGCAGCCGCTGCCAATACCCGCTCCCGTTTGTCCGCTGAAACGGGTCGCGGTTCACTTGACAGCGCCCGGGACGCGATGGCGCGGGAGACGCCCGCCAGTTCGGCGACATCCGCAATGGTCGGCAGGGTGTGGCGCTTGCGCGGATCGGTCATGGATTTCGGCATCCTTCATGTCTGATCCGCTCTTTGGTGGTGCCAAAAACGACGCATTGATAAGCAGCCGGCAGGAAGCGAGGATCAATCCATGCTTACCTGCTTCTCCCTCAGCACTTCAATAGCAAAACACACGTCTAACGCCGGCCAAGCGTCTGGAACGTCATCTCCAGACTCGATTGTGTGCCGGCGGTTGGCCGGTATTCCAGCCCGACAAATCCAGTGTAGCCGTTATCAAACAGCCAATGCAGGGATTTTGACAATTCCAGTGTGCCGCTGCCGGGCTCGTTGCGGCCGGGATGGTCGGCAATGTGGACATGAGCAACGCGGTCAATCCGGCTTTTGAGCACCTCTGCCGTCGCTTCTCCCATGACGAGAGAATGGTAGATATCGTAGACAATGCGGATTTCCGGACGGTTTACTTCATCGACAATATCAAGACCTTCAACCGTTGAATGAAGAAAATAGCCTTTGTGGTCGATGAGCGTATTGAGTGGTTCAAGCCCCAGCACAATGCCGGTTCCAGCCAGCACATCGGCCGCCTGTGTCAGGCAATCGACCAAGGACTGGTGCTGTTCCGCCCGGGTGCGGCCGGGAAGATCATCGCCGGCCTGCGCGATGAGTACCTTGGCACCCAGACGGTTTGCCATTTCGGCACTGGCCCGCAGGCCGACCAGAAAGGCGTCGTGGGATGCAGGATCGGTCAGCGGAATCATTGGCTCCGCGACGAGACTGGATAAAGCGAGCCCTGTTTCCGCCAAGGCCTTTTCGACAGCCGGTATGTCCTTCTCCGTCCATTTCCAGAACTCCACCGCGTCAAGCCCGGCATCCCTTGCCAAGCGGATGCGGTTGGCGAAATCGGGCGATTCGGGAGCGAACAGCCACTCGATACATGCTGAATACTTCATCGCTTCCCCCTTGCTGGTTTTGTCCTCCTGCTTGCCATATTCGGGCTAAGCCTTCCAGCCATTTCACCTGATCCGGGGTCAGATTGATGTCGGGTGCGGAAAGACTGTCTTCAAGCTCGCCAAGCGTGTGGGGACAGAACAGTCTTGATCACTCATTCGAGCAGCAGCTGTGCAGAGCGCGGCAGCCGTTGACAATGCGGACGCCCGGAATTTAAGGCTTACTGCTGGAATGCCACGCGGATTTGCCCGGTGTTCAGATTGAGAATTGTTATTGATCATATAATATTATAAATAATAGTCAGGGAGGAACTGGCGAAGCAGGTTGCACCGCGGAGCAATGGAATTGATCAATATTTGCTGCCGCACCAAGAAGCAAACCGCCAGTCGCAGGGATACAATTGGTAGAGAACGAACTCAGCAATTATGATTTTCGCACGGCGGGTCATTCGCGGACGCATCACGGCCACGTGATGCGCGATCTTGGCCTGCGGATCGTCAACGGGTCCTATCCCGAGAACAGCATTCTGCCGGGGGATGCGGAACTGCTTGAGCGCTTTGGCGTGTCGCGCACCGTTTTGCGCGAGGCGTTGAAGACCCTGGCGGCGAAGGGACTTATCCAGCCCAAGGCCAAGATCGGCACCCGCGTGCTGGAGCGCTCCAACTGGAACCTGTTCGATCCGGATATTCTCGTGTGGCATTTCGAGGCCGGCGCCAGCGCCGCCTTCCTATCGAGCATCGTGGAAATGCGTCTGGCGCTGGAGCCGGAGGCCGCAGGCCTGGCGGCCCTGCGGCGCACCGAAGCGCAGCTTGCCAAGCTCTACGAATGGGTTGAGGAGATGGGCAGCACGCGGGAATCGCCCGCACACTTCGTCCACAGCGACCTGCAGTTCCACATTGCCATCGCGGAAGCCTCCGGCAATCCGTTCATGCGCTCGATCAGTGCCCTGATCGAGGTGGCGCTGGTGACAACCTTCACCATCAGCTCGCCCATACCCAACACCGAGCGTCACATGCATTCGGTTGCACGGCACAGGGCCATCGCCGATGCCATCAGGGACCGGGACGTGGCGGCAGCCAAGGAGGCCATGCGCGGGGTCATTCAGGATGGTGCCGAGCGCGTCCTCGCAGCTTCGGGCACGGACTAGAGCCCTATACCCATCCGCCGTCGACGATGAAGTTCTGGGCGGAACACATTCTGGAATCATCCGATGCGAGGAACAGCGCCATGCGGGCGATATCATCCGGCATGACCCGTCCAGCCAGGCATTGGCTGCGGTCGATCAATTCATTGGCCGCATCGTCGACCCACAGATCGAGCTGGCGCTGGGTCATCACCCATCCGGGCACGAGCGTGTTGACGCGGATAGCGTGCTTGCCTAGATCGCGGGCAAAGGAGCGGGTGAGGCCGTGGACGGCCGACTTGGCAGAGGCGTAGCCGGGATATCCTCCCGACGCCATCATCCAACCGACGGAGCCGAAGTTGATAATGGAACCGCCGCCGGCGGCAATCATTGCCGGTGCGACGGCCTGGATGGCGAAAAACATGTGGCGCAGGTTCACGGCGATGCGCTGATCGAAATACTCCGGTGTCACCTCACGCCAGTCATGGCGTGTGTCATTGGCGGCATTGTTCACGAGAATCGTTGTCGCGCCTTGGATGTCCTCGATTTCGCGGATCGTCCTTTGATAGGCACCGATATCCGTCACATCGGCGGGGCGAAACGTCACGCTGCCGCCTGAGGCATTCAGTTCGTCAGCAAGTTTCCTGCCCTCCGCTTCGGCAAGATCAACAAATCCCACCCTGGCGCCTTCCGCTGCAAAGGCGCGGACGATCATCTCTCCAATGCCCGTGGCGCCGCCGGAAATGAGAACCGGCTTGCCGGACAGGCCGGGATAGCGTGCGAAAACGGTCGGTGTCATTGTCATCATCTATACCGATTATGGTTGCGGGCAGGGCGTGCGAACCTGTCTGGCAGTTTTGCCGCTTAAAGTGCAGCCACTTTCACCTTCACCGGTTTTTCCATTTTCAGCGGATTGCGCAAGGGCAGGCCGAAGGCAGGCGCTTCGATTTCAAAGACGTCGCCATTCTGCGTCTTGATGCCATCGGCGAAGGACAGTGTCGCGGTTCCGAACATGTGGACATGGACATCGCCGGGCTGGCGGAAAACCGGATATTTGAAATGGTGATGTTCCAGATTGGCAATCGTGTGGGACATGTTGTCTTCACCCGACAGGAACGGCTTTTCCCAGATCGCCTTGCCCTTGCGCAGGATCCGCGAACTGCCGCGAATATCGGCTGGCAGATCCCCGACGATCAACTCCGGCCCCAGGGAACAGGGGCGCAGTTTGGAGTGGGCCAGAAAGAGGTAGTTCACCCGCTCGGTGACATGGTCGGAGAATTCGTTGGCCAGCGCAAAGCCGATCCGGAACGGCGTACCGTCGGAACCGATCACATAGATGCCGGCAATCTCCGGTTCTTCGCCGGCGTCTTCGGCAAAGGCCGGGGACAGAAGCGGCTGCCCCGGCCCGGTCAGCATCGTGCCATTGCCCTTGTAGAACCATTCCGGCTGCACGCCGGTCTGCCCCTTCTTCGGCTTGCCGCCTTCGAGACCCATGCGGAACATCTTCATCGAATCGGTCAGGGCTTCTTCCTTGGCGTCGCCGATCTTGCGGTGCATGGCGTCGCGCGTCGCGGCGGACCCAAGATGGGTCAGCCCCGTTCCCGTCAGATGGATGTGGGCGGGATCGTGCGTATCGATGGGCGACAGCAGCCGCCCTTCGGCATAGGCGGCCTCGATGTCGAGCCCTTTTCCCAGCCCGCGCTCTTCGACGATCCTGGAAAGGGAGGTCTTGGCTTCAATGGCCGCGTGCGCGAGTTCGAGAATCGACCGGGTCCGCTTCACGTGCCGGAATGTATTGTCCACCCGTGCGGCAACCTGCCTCTTTCCCTTGGCATTGAGCAATTGAACCAAATTCACGTCTGTCCTCCCGGGATTTATCGTGTGAAGCAGGCGCGGCTCCACTTCATTCTTGACTTGAAACGCGCGATTTTTAAAAATACTATAATAGTATTATATTGATGTAAACGGTTGCGGGTCCTGTTTTCGGACCGTGCTGCCGCGCCGCCGGAAAAGACTTTTTGTTGTGCTTCGTAAGGCCTATTCCAAAAGTCATACTTTTGAGATAAGTGTTGTAAGGATCGTGCTCTGGGAGGAGCTGGCGGCTGACATGAAAACGATTCCGCCCGGAAAACATGCTCGACTAAAATAGCGTCCATTAGGGAAATTGGGAGGATACCAGTGAAAATGTTTAAGATGGTTGCTGCAGGCCTGATCGCGCTTTTTGCGATGGGTACGCAGGGTTTTGCTCAGGACAAGGGCGCCGTTGGCATTTCGATGCCGACGAAATCCTCCGCACGCTGGATCGCTGACGGAGACAATATGGTGAAGGCGCTGAAAGAGCGCGGCTACAGCACCGACCTGCAATATGCGGAAGATGACATTCCAAACCAGCTGGCCCAGATCGAGAACATGGTCACCAAGGGTGTGAAGGTTCTGGTCATCGCGGCCATTGACGGCACAACGCTGTCCAATGTGCTGCAGCAGGCGCATGACGCGAACATCAAGGTCATTTCCTATGATCGCCTGATCCGCGATTCCGGCAATGTCGACTACTACACGACATTTGACAACTTTCAGGTTGGCGTTCTCCAGGCTGGATCTCTCGTGAAGGCGCTCGGCCTTCCCGAGGCAAAAGGCCCGTTCAATATCGAACTGTTCGGCGGCTCGCCCGATGATAACAACGCGTTCTTCTTCTATAATGGCGCCATGTCCGTGCTTCAGCCGCTGATCGACAGCGGCAAGCTCGTTGTCCAGTCCGGCCAGACCGGCATGGACAAGGTGGGTACGCTGCGCTGGGATGGTGCCGTCGCCCAGGCCCGCATGGATAATCTTCTTTCCGCCTATTACACGGACAAGAAGGTCAATGCTGTCCTGTCGCCCTATGATGGTCTGTCGATCGGCATCCTGTCATCGCTGCGCGGCGTCGGCTACGGCACCAAGGACCAGCCGTTCCCGTTCGTTTCCGGGCAGGACGCGGAAGTTCCCTCGGTGAAGTCGATCATTGCCGGCGAGCAGTATTCGACGATCTACAAGGATACGCGTGAGCTGGCCAAGGTGACATCGAACCTCATCGACAAGGTGCTGAAGGGTGAGCAGCCGGAGATCAACGACACCAAGACCTACAACAATGGTGTGAAGGTCGTGCCATCCTATCTCCTGAAGCCGGTGGAAGTGGACAAGACCAATTGGAAGGACATCCTGATTGGCGGCGGATATTACACCGAAGCCCAGATCAAATAGGACTTGGATATCCGGCAAACCCTGCGCATCATTGCGCAGGGTTTGTTGTTACGCGGGCAGTGGCACATGCGCAGAATATTCCGCTGGTGTGCAGCCGCCGGTTTTCTGTAAGCTTGCAAAGAGAAACGCCATCTGGGCCTATTTATGCGGCTCGCAGGCGTCGATGAGGATCTGCATGGATACTATCCTCGAAATGCGCAACATCACCAAAACCTTTCCCGGGGTGAAAGCGCTCAACAACGTCAATCTGAATGTCCGCAAGGGCGAAATTCACGCGCTTGTCGGCGAGAACGGTGCGGGAAAATCAACCCTCATGAAAGTGCTCAGCGGTGTCTATCCGCATGGCAGCTATGAGGGTGAAATTCACTATAACGGGCAGGAACAGCACTTTCGCGATATCGGCGACAGCGAGGCGAAAGGCATCATCATCATTCATCAGGAGCTGGCCCTTGTCCCGCTTCTGTCCATCGCCGAAAACATTTTTCTGGGCAACGAACCGGCAAAATTCGGCATTATCGACTGGCATGCTGCGGAAATCCGCACGCGGGCGCTGCTCAAGAAGGTGGGCCTGCGCGAAGATCCGCAGACGCTGATCACCAATCTCGGCGTCGGCAAGCAGCAGCTGGTGGAAATCGCCAAGGCCCTGTCGAAAGAAGTCGAACTGCTCATTCTCGATGAGCCGACGGCCAGTCTCAATGAAAAGGACAGCGATGCACTGCTTGAACTGCTGCTGGAGTTCAAGGCGCAGGGCATTTCGTCGATCCTGATTTCCCACAAGCTGAACGAGGTCGGCAAGGTCGCCGACCGCATCACCGTGCTGCGCGACGGGGCGACGATTGAAACGCTGGACAAGGATGCAATTTCCGAGGACCGGATCGTGACCTCCATGGTCGGCCGCCAGCTTGCGGATCGCTTTCCCCAGCGCGAGCCCGATATCGGCGAGATCGTCTTTGAAGTGAAGGACTGGGTGGTTCATCATCACGTTCACAGCGACCGGACCGTCATCAACGGCATCAGTCTCAACGTTCGCAAGGGCGAGGTGGTGGGGATTGCCGGGCTGATGGGGGCAGGGCGCACCGAATTTGCCATGAGTGTCTTCGGCAAGGCCTATGGCCGCAAGATCAGCGGCGAGGTTTTCATCAAGGGCAGGAAAGTGGATGTTTCGACCATCGGCAAGGCGGTCGATAACGGCATTGCCTATGTCACGGAAGATCGCAAGACCTACGGGCTCAACCTGATCGACCACATCAAGCACAACACCACCATCGTCAATCTCAACGGTGTGTCGCATGGCGGCGTGCTGGACGATATGGCGGAATTGAAGGTGGCCAATGAATACCGCCGCAAGACCAATATCCGCTCATCCAGCATCTATCAGAAAACCGGCAATCTTTCCGGTGGCAACCAGCAGAAGGTCGTCCTGTCGAAATGGCTTTTCGCCGATCCGGATCTGCTGATGCTGGACGAGCCGACCCGCGGGATCGACGTCGGGGCAAAATATGAGATCTATTCCATCATCAACCAGCTGGTGAGCGAGGGCAAGAGCGTGCTGATGATCTCGTCGGAAATGCCGGAGCTGCTCGGCGTCTGCGACCGGATCTATGTGATGAACCAGGGCAGGATCGTCGGCGAAATGCCAGCCAAGGAAGCAAGCCAGGAAAAGATCATGCGCGCCATTATCCGTGCCGAAGGGAAAATATCATGACCGTTGAAACCGCAGCCAACCCGGCGAAGACCGAAACCAAGACGGACGGGTCACCCATGAAGGGCAATCTGCGCGAATACGGCCTGGTGCTGGCGCTGATCCTGATCATGCTGTTCTTCCAGTTCACCACGAACGGCACGCTGTTCCGGCCGGTCAACCTGACCAACCTCGTCCTGCAGAACAGCTATATCATCATCATGGCCCTCGGCATGCTGCTGGTGATTGTCGCCGGCCATATCGATCTGTCGGTGGGGTCGGTCTCGGGATTTGTCGGCGGGCTTGCCGCCGTGATGATGGTGCAATGGCATATCCATTATATCCCGGCGACGATCCTGTGTCTGGTCGTGGGCGGGCTCATCGGCGCGGCGCAGGGCTATTGGGTCGCCTATCACAAGATTCCGTCCTTCATCGTGACCCTGGCAGGCATGCTGGTCTTCAAGGGCCTGGCCCTGTGGCTTCTCGGCGGCCAGTCCGTCGGACCGTTCCCGCCGCAGTTCCAGTTGCTGAGCTCGGGTTTCATTCCCGACATCTTCGGCGGCGCCGGTTTCAACATCACCTCGATGCTGGTCGGCATCGTTCTCGTGGCGCTGATGATCTATTTCAGCCTGCGCGGCCGGGCCAAGCGCGAGAAGCACGGCTATCAGGGCGAGCCGTTCGCACTGTTTGCCGCCAAGAACCTCATCATTGCCGGCATCATTCTGTTCCTGACCTACCTGCTGTCTTCCTATAAGGGATTGCCGAATGTCCTCATCGTCATGTCGCTGCTGATCGCCCTGTTCGTTTTCGTCACCAAACGCATGACCGTGGGGCGGCGCATCTACGCCATGGGTGGCAATGAAAAGGCGGCAAAACTGTCCGGTATCAAGACGGAACGGCTGACCTTTCTGACCTTCGTCAATATGGGCGTTCTGGCAGCGCTTGCCGGGTTGATCTTTGCCGCCCGTCTCAACACGGCAACGCCGAAGGCCGGTCTCGGCTTCGAGCTTGACGTGATCGCCGCCGTCTTCATTGGCGGCGCTTCGGCGATGGGCGGCGTCGGGCAGGTGATGGGGGCCGTCATCGGCGCCTTCATCATGGGCGTCATGAACAATGGCATGTCGATCATGGGCGTCAACATCGACTGGCAGCAGGTGATCAAGGGATTGGTCCTGCTCGCGGCGGTGGTGTTCGACGTTTACAACAAGAACAAGGGGTAAAACGCCCGCCCTGTTCCGAATGCAACAGCCCGGTCCCAAGCCGGGCTGTTTGTTTTCACGCCCTGAGTCGGCTCATTTGGTCAGCCGGCGCATCGTCATCGCCGGAAAAACCGGGATCGGCGCGCCTGGGCAGGTGGAAAACAGCCTATGGTTAACGGATTATAACTG
Source organism: Phyllobacterium sp. 22229 (assembly GCF_052056495.1). Lineage (NCBI taxonomy): Bacteria > Pseudomonadati > Pseudomonadota > Alphaproteobacteria > Hyphomicrobiales > Phyllobacteriaceae > Phyllobacterium > Phyllobacterium sp. 22229. The sequence continues at coordinate 203 of NZ_JBQEPA010000004.1, read as the reverse complement.
TCACATTTCCCCTCGCGGAACGCGAAACGCCCGTATTCATTGGGTTCTTTGTCTGGTTGTTGTTGGGTTATCCCCAGGGGTTGTTTGGTTTGCTTGAGAAAGTTTTGATTTGAGCGTTTTTTTTGGAAAGGCGTGTTGACAGTTTTGGTTGGTGGGGTCTATATACCGACACAACGAGGGCGGGGCGCCGCTGGCGGTTGCTG